>DNYS01000050.1:15942-18234 GCA_003506735.1 Nitrospinota bacterium | reverse complement strand
CAAATTCGCTGGACCAGGACAGGGTGGCGAATTCCTAATTCGCCACCCACAGGCTACTTCACGTCGAGATGGATGTATTTCTCGAGCGAGAAAAAGTCAGTACAATCAATGTGCTCGAGTTTTCGGGAGGCACAGGTGTGACTTTGGCTGTGTGATGTTTCACGAAAGAAGTGAGGATGAAGACTCTCTTTGTCCGAAAAGTCGACTTCAAAACCCATCACAAAACCTCCGGTAGGAGAGTGTGCCTGGCTTTATAGTCGAACTTTATCCAAGAGCAGTTCGAAGTTCGCGGGGTCCATCTCGAGCTGCCCTTTGTTGATCTGCCGGGCGATCTCAGCCACGGCATCGTTGCAGGGTGTCGGCACCCCGGCCTCCTTGCCCCTGCGCGCCACCAAACCGTTGATGAATTCTATTTCGTTCTTACGGCCCTTCAAGTGATCCTGGATGGGGGCGGTGCGTGATTTGCTGCCAGTGTGGCGAAAAAGCGTCTGGCTCAACGTCTTGAGAACCTGCTCATCAGGTCCGGCAATTTCATCTGAGTCCAACCCGAAGACAGGTTCAACTCCGTGGCCGATAGCCGTACCCACCTCGATCGCTTCCTTTCCAAGTCTCATAGCGAGTTCTTGCATTTCAGGCAAATTAGATGCCTCCATTTTCTTGAGGCCGGATATGCCGAACGGTCCCATGGACATCGAGTTGACAATGAGCTTGGTCCATTTCGCACTGTAGATATTGGCATGGATATCCACTTTTGCCACGTTGCTCAGGATCGATTGGATCTCCTCCACGCGGGGCGTGACCGATCCATCAATTTCGCCGACACCGAACCAGGTACCTGTCCGGCTTGTATTGCGCTGGACCTTGCCGGGCGTGAAGATTTCTCCAGAAAGTTCGATCACGGCGCCCACGACACGCTCACGGCCTAAGACGCTAATGCTCAATTCTTCGTTCATGCTGTTTTGAAGGCCGACCAATACCCCGTCGCTCTTGAGGTAGGGTTTTATGAGTTGGAGCATCCAAGGATTATCGTAGGACTTGACGGCGAGGAATACGATATCGAACTCGGGCTTCAAAGAAGCCAATTCGCACAGATGGTAAGCTCGAACCGGGATCTTCAGGTCTAGGTCCGGCATCTCGATGTGCAGCCCTGTCGCCTTCATTACCTCGACGTGAGCCGGCCATTGGTCGATGATGGTGACATCCAAACCCGCATCGGTTAGATCGGCGCTCACACTGCTTCCAATTGCCCCACATCCCAGCACAGCTATCTTCTTGTTCATGATTTTCACCCCGTCTGACTTAAGGTTTTGATAAAAAAATATCTACAGCATGAACAGTTAATAGTAATTTAAAGAGGTTGATAAATAAACATGGGATTAAAAATGGTGGGATCAGGAGAATCTCGGCTCTTGCGCTACACGAAAAATTTCTTCTCCTCAAATTCATTCTTTAATTCGGGTTGTTCATTTGCTTTAATCAAGCCACGAGCCTGTGCATGGCGAATTACTAATTCGCTATGCACAGGTGATTCAGTTCATCTCAAGGGGGGGCTGAGTCGTCTACCGCCAGCACCACCTGGCCGTTTTCCTGAGTTTGTGTTCCGATTCGTAAATTGAGTATTATATTCAACGATCCTGCCTTTCCCTTGCGAGAGTTGCTATCATCAATGACTAGACAACTTCACCTCAATTTGTTCCTCAAATTTCGGGGCCACCACGAAGCCGCCTGGAATCATCCCGATTCTTCGCCAGCCTTGCCTACCGATGTAAACTTCTATGTGGATATCGCTCAACGTGCGGAGTCAGCACTTTTTGATTCGATCTTTTTCGCTGATTCACCGGTGTTGACATCGGATGCTCCGCAGTCCGGACGAGTCGGGCTTGAACCCATCACTTTATTAGCGGCACTCGCCATCGCAACCGAGCGAATCGGGCTGATCGCGACAGGTTCGAGCACATATTCTGAGGCTTACAACCTTGCGCGGCAGTTCAGCTCGATTGATCATATGAGCAATGGCCGTGCCGGTTGGAATATTGTCACCACTTGGAGGGAACTTGTCGCGCGCAATTTCGGTGATGCGGGTCAGAATAGTCATGCGGACCGCTACGTCATGGCCGAGGAATTTGTCCAGGTCGTTAAAGATTTGTGGGACAGCTGGGCCGATGACGCCGTGGTTGATGATCGTAACGGCGGCGTTTACGCCAAAAGTGATCGCATTCGCCCAATCGACTTTAACGGCGAGTACTATAGCGTTGCGGGGCCGCTGAACATACCGCGCAGTCCGCAGGGGCG
>DNYS01000050.1:12436-15862 GCA_003506735.1 Nitrospinota bacterium | reverse complement strand
CCGGTGCTGGTGCAGGCAGGATCGTCGGATGCCGGACGTGCTTTTGCTTCGCGTCACGCCGAGGCCGTATTTACAGCCCACCTCGAAAAGGCGACGGCGCAGAAGTTTTACACGGATATCAAGAAGCGAGCGGTTGCCGAAGGTCGTGATGCGAACCAAGTCTTGATTTTACCTGGTCTGAGCCCAATAATTGCGTCGACCGAGAGCGAAGCAGAGCGAATGGAGAAGGATCTTAATGAGAATTCTGACCCGGAAATTGGTCGCCGAACTCTCTCCAACCGGTTCGGCGGACATGATTTCTCGTATTTGCCGCTAGACCGGCCGCTGACGCCGGATGACTTCCCTCCACCCTCCAGTCTAGAAACCACACGTAGTCGGACGGAGTTGGTCGTCAATCTTGTGCGCAGCGAAGGCCTTACCTTGCGCCAACTTCTGGCCCGTTTTGCCGGTGCTCGCGGCCACTTTACTTTTGCTGGCACGCCCGAGCAGGTCGCCAATATGATTGAGAGCTGGTTCCGCGATGGTGCCGCCGATGGTTTCAATGTGATGCCGCCGCTTTTTCCCACGATGCTGGATATTTTTGTTGAAGAGGTGGTACCAATTCTTCAGCGTCGCGGCCTGTTTCGGACAGAATATAAAGGCAGGACATTGCGGGAACACTATGGGATCGATCGACCCGCTGGGCGGTTTTGGTAAATTGACCTGCCTGTGCCTCCCGCAAATTCGAGTCCATTGATTTTGGCTGAATTGCTAATTCGCCATGCACAGGCCAGGAATGCGGTTCAAATCGCGCCGGGGTCGAATCGTGCAACAACGCCGTCAATATAATCAAAGGACTCGTGTTTTCAGGAGGCACAGCACGAGTTTTCAAAAAAAAGTCACCCCCTGACAAGACGGCCAAGCTCGCGGATATTTTCGACGGATTCGAGGCGCTCGACTAATGCGATCACCTCCTCGGCTTTTTCGGGAGCAAACGCTTTCGAGGTGACCCGGCGAAACTTCGCTTGAATTTCTTCTTTCGTTGCCGGATTTTCCGGATCCCCTTTCCACCGGGAGAGTTTTTTCGAATACGTCTGCCCGTTTTTAGTCTTCAACTCCACGATGGAGGTGGTTACCGCCCTCGACTCGCTGTACTCCGCGTCCAACTCCGGGGCCGCTCGGACACTGACCCTCTCCATCACTTCCCGAATCTGCGGGTCCCGCAGATTCTCATCCGTGTACATGTCGTGTTCCACCCCGCCTTTCAGTAGAACAAGAGCGAGATGGAAGGGAATGTAGTAGAAGGCCTCGCGGGCGAATTGGTCTGCCGTCTCAATGTTCCGTTGCGTGAAGTTAAAAAGGGTGTTGGTGAGACTCACCGTGATCGATTCGATATCCGCCACACTAATTTTGTTGTCACGAACGATGGAGAGAGTCCCATCGATCGGCGTTCGAGAGAAGCTGGCCGCAAGATAGAAGGCAAAGCCGGTCTCCTGGATACCCAGCCGTTCTCCAAACCCATCCACAATCGGTTTCTCGTCGTATTCATCGGAAAATGCCTGGAGAAATCCCTTTTCATGGACCGAGCCTCCCTCGAGGTTGGTGTCACAGCCGACCACACCCTCCCTGGCAAGCAGAGCGGCCAAGACCCCTTTTTTTACGTTAGCGCCCACCTGGATGGCGAAGTATGGTTTTGCGCCATGAGCCTCGATGAGGGAGGAGCCCCCTAGATTGGCGGCGTGAGAGATCGCATCCTCCATTTGCTCTGGGTTGAAGCGGTAAAGCACGCCGCAGACGGCAGCGGCTCCGAAGGGAGCGATGGCGCCGGTGGTCTGAATCCCTCGATGAAGGAGCGATGGATTTACCGCCACGGCAATTCGCAGGAACACCTCATAGCCCACCACCATGGCCAGCAGGAGGTCCTTGCCGCTCAAGGATTCCTCCTCTCCCACAGCGAGCGCGGTCGCCAGGACAGGTGCATAGGGGTGCGCCAGCGTCGCCCGGTGGGTCTCCGTATATGCGGATGCCGAATTGATGACGCTGTTGAGAAAGGCGGCCTCCTGGCTAGGAAATCCGTCCGGCTCCCCAAAGACCGATGAGTCGCCCTCACCGCCCCAGCGGCGAAGAATTTTTATAAGCGGGTCGAAAAGAGGCCGGAGGGTGGAGCCGTGCATGGCGATGCCGATGCCGTCGAGCACATGAAGTTTCGCGTTTTCAATCAATTCCGCCGAGAAATTTTCGTATTTAAATTCACAGGCGGTTTTTGCAAGTTTTTCGGCCAGACCCATCGCTTATCCCCTCTCAACGAGTGTGTAATTTGCTATGTGGACAAATAATTTCTATGTCGAGTGATTTTTTAATTATACCGGAAATATGCTGCGACCCTCTCTGTTTACCAAAATCCGACCTTATTTCCCCTGTGCATGGCGAATTACTGATTCGCCATGCACAGGTATTCCGCCCTATTTCAGCGGGATGATCGGGATTATAACATAAGCTTCCCGGCCCGGGCCGCTGTGTAGCGTTACCTTGCCGCCGAAGACCGAGGCTGGCCGGTCACGCGGATCCTCGTGTCGAAACGGGCCCACCCCCGTGAATGGGCGGCCCATGTTCGGCAGTGCTTGGGCTTCGCCTCCGGGGTAGACGTAATCCTTCCCCCTTACGGAGAGGGCGATTCGATATCCGGCGGGAACGACGATGCAGGTGGGCCAGATTTCCACATCGAGTTCGTATGCTTCACCAGGAGAAAGCGGTTGTCTCTCGTCGTGGGTGTGGTAGGGCCTGTGTGGCAGGCTCCGCCGGGGATCGAGTTTGCGATGCGAGGCTCGAAGCCAGCCTTGGGCAACGGGTGTTTGGGGGTCGAGAGCCCCTCTGAAAGACACCTCTTTCATGTCCGGCGAGAAGACCCGCAAGACGAGAAAAATGTCGGCATCTTGGGTTTCGGAGGAAACGAAGAGCTTGGCCGCCGAGGGACCGGTGATCTCGGTCTCCTCTTCGAGCGGCGGGCTGATGAACGTGATGCCATCGCCAAATCCCTTGTAGGAGATGTTTTCCTTTGCATTCGCTGGCTCGGAGCCGAGGGTCTGATCCGCAAAATTCAGGTAGAATCGAGTCCAACGTGTTCGTCCAAGAGGCCATTCGCTTTCGTGTCGCTCGACAAAACGTTCGCCCGGGTGTCGCACTTGGAGGAGAACCTTAGGCTGCTTTTCCCACCTCGTATCCTCGCCCTTGAGGAAGTGGCCGAAAAAGCGCTTCTGCAAGCCGAGGCCATAGTCCGTGTAGAAGTGTGTCCAGTGTTCAAGTCCGTGCACCTCGAGCCACTTTTGATCGGAGGCTGCTTGGTTGAATCCCTCGAAATTGCCGCGCGGATGCAGGCCTTGGCCGCCCCAATTGGCCGCCGACAGGATGGGCACCGTGATCTTAGAAAAATCGGCGGTGCGCGACGTC
>DNYS01000050.1:6919-12405 GCA_003506735.1 Nitrospinota bacterium | reverse complement strand
CGCGGGTGGAGCCCCTGCCCGCCCCAGTTGCCCGCTGATAGGAAGGGAACGTTTATCTTTGACCAGTCGGGATTTCGCGAGGTCCAGTATTCTTCGTTTGCTAGTTTGTTGTGGAACAGGTCTTCGCCGAAGTCGGCACGATTCGCCCCAAGTTCCTCCTCGGTGAGGGTTTCGGGACCAGAAACCCAGTCTCCGTTCATTCGGCTGCGGTAGCCACGCGTTCCCCTGCCATGCTGCCGGGACTTGGCTCTGTTCTCGTACCAACCAACCCCGAAGGTTGTAAAAATTCCCCCGTGGTGGGCCATTTCCCGGTAGAAATCTGAGGCACCTTCCCATACGCACATTGCCACAAGGTGCGGCGGTTGGAGGCTCGCCACCTGCCATTGGTTCATCGCGTAATATGAGATGCCGTTCAGCCCCACCTTACCGCTGCACCAGGACTGGAGAGCGGCCCACTCGATGCAATTGTAAAGATCCCTAGTTTCACGGGCGGAAAAGGGGTCGAGAAGGCCTGGCGAGCGGCCCGCTCCGCGTGAGTCCACGCGAACACAGGCGTAACCGTCAGGCACCCATTTTTCGGGGTCCACCACCTCCCAGGTTTGGTATTTGTTTGTGGAGCCCGCGGGCACATCGGGATGCTCCTCAATCATTCTCCTCCACTGGTCCGGGTAGCCATCTTCAAAGTGGAGCCATTTGGCATAGGGCCCATAAGTCAGGAGGGCCGGGTAGCGATCCTCCTGGATTGGCCGGAAAACATCAGCTCGCAAAACTATTCCGTCGTCCATCTCGATTGGAACATCCCAGTCGATTCGCATCCCGTCCCTGATCTCGCTTTTGTAATCCATTTCGCTCTTAGTCAGGCTCATCTCATTCCGCTCCCCTTGGTCCTCTTTGCCTTGCCCGCGATTATGCGGCAATCGCTCCCATTCCCGGATTCCGTACCATCAGCCCGTAATGAGGGAGTGTTCCCCAATTGAGTTCATCATCATTACAAATTATGACATTTTTTTGAAAAATCGCTCCTATCGTAATGTCCCTATGCATGGAGAAATCTTAATCTTGAAAATATTGGATCCGGTCAATTCGAATTTCCCTGATAATTCCCTGCTCGGTTTTTGGGATGAAATCCGCAAAACCCTTTAATCACAGTCAAATACGGGATATTTCGGGAAAATTAGCCCTTGAAAATGAAAAAAATCCCTGTGGGTGGCGAATTAGTAATTCGCCATGCACAGGCCTGAACGAGGATGGAGTTTTTGCGGAGTACAGGGGGTTCCTGAGTCGGCAAGTTGGCTGCCCAGACCTTTGCAAGAGAAACGGCACCATTTGGACGAGGATAAACAGGTGCTCTCTCGGCCAGTGCTAAATGGACTTCACCACGATTATCGGCTCGTTCCCGCTGCGGCCTGAACGGGGATGGAGTTTTTGCGGAGAACAGCGAATACCCGAAACCGCTCCGCGAGCCGGTCCAGGATGGGCGTGAACGCAAATCCCGAGTTCTGGAATCCGTGCGAAAGCACGATGGGCGGGCCTTGCCCGCGCTCCAGATAGTTCAGTTTCAAACCATTGACGTTTACGGACGGCATGGCGGGACTCCTTCACTCTCCGGCGATGAGACCGGCGCGGACCTTGGGCATTGTGACGGAGAGATCGAGGATCGGAAGGCCATGGGACGGCGCGACCACGGCAACATCGAATTCTTCGAGCAACTCTTCAAGCCTGTCCGCATAGATATTCATGTCGGCAAACCGGGTCCAGAACAGCGCCCGCTCCGCAAACACCCCCAGGACTTCCGCCAAATCGAGTGAGGTCGCTTCTTCCGCGATTTTCCCGCAATGGCCGTCCCAGTGATAGTGACTGTAGGCGAAGCCGTCCCCCGGAAAGAGCGCCCGCGCGCCGGTATCGAATCCCCAGAGCGAGGTGCGCAGGTCGCGGATGACCGGTTCGACGGCGATGAACTGCCGGTTGCCCAGGTCGATTACATCGCCAATCTCCATATCTCTCAGCCGGTGTGCCTCCTCCGGAAAGCACAGATGGTAATCGCTGACGTCGCAGTGGACCGTCATGTCGGGATAAGTATCGAGCATCCGTCCGATCCCGCCGGCGTGCGGGGTTTCCTGGTGGGAGAGAAACAGGTGCTTCAGCGTCGAACCCTCTTTGGCCAGGATGTCCCGCACCTGCCCGGACACGACGGGAAAATCCCCCTGATGGCCCGTTTCGATGAGCATCGAGCCTTCTGAGCCTACGAGGAGGTAGGCCGCATTGTAGGAGTGATAAACCTTCCCCTTGTGGTGTTGTTCGTGACAAATGCCGAGCCAGAAAATTCCCGGGGCGATTTCACGCGGGAGTGGATTGTCTTCCGGTTTCATCATGATTATCTCTCCATGCCGCGGGGAACGTAGCGCGGATTGACGACGGAGCGATCCAGATCGTGCAGAACTTCGTCGAGCACTGAGAAATGGCGTTCAACCAAGCCGCGCCCGCGGAGTATGGTCCCGTATCCGGGGGCGAGGGTTTCGATGTCGTAGCGGTTGAAGACATCGGCGATGCCCTTCCGGAGGGGTCCGGTCTCGATACCCTCGATCCACCAATAGCGCGTGTTGAGCAGGAACGAGCGTACAAAGGCGGAGGTCGTCACTCGGTCGTCGTCCTCCAGCAGCCATGGGCCCTCGGGATTGTCCTGCCACACATGGCTGAACATGTCCGAAGAGAACAGGGTCCGGGTGGCCTCGTCGTAAATCCACATGGTGGTGATCAAGCGGATGGGCGCGTTGATGCCGTGAATGGTCCGGTCCGTGTTCCCCCCGACTTGGCATTTGAGCTCGTTTCCTAAGATGGTCGTCGGGAAAATCCGCTCGTCCTCGCTTTTGGGACCGAATTTTTCCACTTCGAAATCGAGCCAGAAGTCCATGTCGGGACTGCGGGCTAAACACTCCACGACATTGAACTCCTTGGCGAGCGCGGCCGCGTTTCCGACGGACATGAACTCGTTCATCCGGAGCGGATAAATAGAGAGCGGGGTATCGGGAGTAATGATCGAGCCAATCTGATCGAACAGGGAACGCCTGTGCCCGTTAAAACCCGTGTCGAGAAGAATGGCGCCGCTGTCCTCGCAAAGAAGATAACAGTTCGACGGGGCAAACCCCCTGGCGCTTCCGGGGTAGGCGCTGACCCGTCCGTCGAGCGGAATAACATTCTGGAGGGCGTAGGCCTTGCCCTCTCCGAGGTCCGTGATACAGCTATATGATGTCGTATTGCTCGTGGCCAAGATGAACTCCTCTGAATTATCCGCGGCGGATCACCGCAGCTTCCCTTCGGTTCCTCTCGTTCAACCGCCCGCCAGCCATTTTTCCGCCGCCTCGCGGACCTCCTTCTCCTTCTCCGACCTGGCGAGAATAAGCCCTTCCGGTGGTTTTTGTCCGGTCTTGGCATTTCGCCAGCAATGGTAGCGGATATTCAACGGATATTGCTCTAGGTTCATGTCCTCATAAAAAGAGTCGGGAATTTCCCTCGGGTTGTGCGGGTCCATCCGGTCCTTTTCGTAAATGGCCGAGCGGATGAAAATTCGCCACTTATCGTCCCGCTTCTCAACCTGATCAAAGTAGCGGCTCCAGGTATGAAAATCGATGGCGAAACCGTCCATGATCCGTCTGTTGTGGAGAATAACATCGTACTCGATGATGGCGCGGTCGCCGTTGAGCCGCACGCGCTGGTTCGCGTTCACGTGCTTGACAAAATCCTGCGGCCCCCGGGCGGCCATCATTTTTTTCGAGCGCTCGATGAATTCGTCCACCGGACCGGAGTGCCAGCTCACGGTAACCTTCCCGTCCGGGTGATAAGAATCCCGAAGGGTATCCCAGTCCGCCGAATCCCGGGAATAGCAGGCGGCGGTGACCACCTCCTGGATTTCAAATTTATCGAGCATATTCTGGAGTCTTTCAGCATCAGGCATCGCGGTTCCCCCCCACTTTAAATTTAACCGATACAATCGCCGATTGAGCCGTGTTGTCATTCAGGAACTTAGGAACGAGAAGCAATCCGGCTGCAGGCCAGGTCCGATTTTCCTCGGGCCGGACTTGTTCCGGAGAATTGCGCATCCGTTTTGAAAATCACGTGCCGGGCATCCGCCCTAAAGCAGGGGCAGCGCCTTGAGGATGTTGAGCTGGTTGGTAGCTCCCATGTGGTAAAGCTGGATCGCGTCGCGGTAGATTTTCTCCATCGGGGCTTCTTTCATGACGCCCATTCCGCCCCAGACCTCCACCGCGTGGGAGGCGATATAGTTCAGCGTCTCTACCGCCATCACTTTCGTGGCCCGGGCGAGCTTTGGATCGTCGTCCCCGCCGTTGTCGATGCTGCAGGCCGAGCGCCATAAAAGAGTGCGCGAGGCTTCCAGGCGGGTAAACATTTCGAGCAGCAGCGTGCCGATGGCGTGGTGCTCGATGATTGGCTTGCCGCCCTGGACACGCTCTTTGGCGTACTCGACCGCGAGCTCGTAGGCATGCCGGGCGATCCCCAGGGCGGTCGAGGTGGCTTCGAGGGTGCCGATGTTGGTGATGTTCCGCCGGCTGGCGTGCACCGTGCCCTCCTCGCCGAGGCGGTCTTCCACCGGGATCCGCACATTGTCGAAGAGGAGATCGAACTGGGGATAGAGACGCAGGCCGACCTTGTCGTGAAGACGGCCGATCTCGAAGCCTTCCTTGGGAGGAAAGAGCAAAAAGGCCGAGGTTCCTTCGGTCCAGGGAACGCTCTTGTCGGTCCGGCCGAATACGGTGAGCATTTTTGCCTGCTTGCCCATGGCGATGAATTTCTTGAGCCCGTTCAGGACATAGTGATCGCCGTCCCGGACGGCAGAGAGCATCGGGCCCGACTTGGTGTCCCCCGCGTAGGGCAAGGAATTATCGCTCCCTGAGTTCGGCTCGGTCATGGCGATCCCGAGGCAGTAGCGCGGGTCTTCGATAAAATCGGGGATAACCCGGAGGACCTGCTCCTCGGAGGCGATGGCCATGAGCCCGAACAGGGCCTTCCAGTTGTGGCTGTACACTTTCGATACGGCCGGGTCGCCGGCCGAGAGCTCTTCCATGACCAGGCATTGGGTCAGGACGTTCGCTCCGGCGCCGCCGTATTTTGTGGGAATCGCCAGGGCGTTGAACCCCAGCTTCGAGCCTCGCTCGACCAGGTCCCACGGGAAGGCGTCCTCGCCGTCCGCCAGGCGGTCGAACGCCGCGCAGCCGGGAATCAGTTCTTCGCGGGCGAACGTCCGGGCAAGATCCTGGATCGCGCGCTGCTCGTCAGACAGATGAAAATCCATTCTCACTTCCCCCAATTCTGAATAATTGCATGCGCCCGGACCGAAAAACGTAGGAGACACCGCCGGAATCTCCGGTGGACAACCGGTCTCCATTCCCGCCGGTTCACGCAACCGGCCCCCATACAAACCCGTTCGTTTGCAGGGGGCCGGTGATGTGCCAATGCGGGGGGGGGGGGGG
>DNYS01000050.1:2007-6760 GCA_003506735.1 Nitrospinota bacterium | reverse complement strand
GAGCCTTCCGGGTGGCTGGGTCGATAACCTGCCGCGCCTTGTCGATGATTTTATCGAGGGCGGGGTTCTTGTAGCGCGAGTAGTTTCCGCTTCGGCCGAAATTGTTGGAGTGAAATTTATTGTACATGACCATATCGGGGTCACCCGTGGAGATTCCCCATCCATAGAAGTACATGGGCGCCTTTCCCTTGCGGATGGTCGGCGCGACCAGCCCCCACGATCCCGTGCGGAGTTTCACCCTGACGCCGATCTGGGCCAGTTGCGCCTGGATGGCCTCGGCCGCCACCTTATCCATCGTATATCTGCCGGTCGGATGCCAGAACGTGGTTTCAAAACCGTTCGGATAACCCGCCTGCTTGAGTAGGGCCTTGGCTTTTGCGGGATCGTAGTGGTACCCCATTTTCTCGAAATCCGGATCGTAGCCCCAGACTTTCGGCCCGTAGGGACCCCGGATGGGCAGGCCCACTCCGAGCATCACCTTCTCGACGATGGTCTTGTTGTCGATGGCGTAGTTCATCGCCTTGCGGACGAGGGGATTGTCGAAAGGTTTGTGAAGCATGCTCATTCCAATGAAGATGACCCGGAAGAGAGGGGCCTTGATGAGATCCAGTTTTGGATCGTTCGCAACTTCTTGTAGCTGAGCGGGAGGCAAGAACATCGCCAGCTGGGCCTGCCCGGACCGGAGCTGAAGCACCCGCGTCGTATCCTCCGGAACCAACCGGAACTCGAGAATGTCGATTTTCGGCTTGCCGTCCCAGTAGTTGGGGTTCGCCCGGAAGCGAATGAATTCGCCCGGTATCCATTTAACGAAAATAAAGGGTCCCGTTCCGACCGGATTGCGCCGAAATTTTTTCCCGTATTTCTTGATCGCCGTGGGGCTGCCGATGGCGGCGACCGGGGTGGAGAGGTTCAAAAGAATGGGCGCGTAGGCGTACTTGAGCTTCATCTCGATGGTATGGTCGTCGATCACGCGAATCGATTTGATCATCTTGATCCATTTTCTCAGGCGCGCGCGCTTATGGTTGATCGTGCGCATAAGGCTGAATTTCACGGCCGTCGCGTTGAAAGGCGTTCCGTCGTGGAACTTCACTCCCTTCCGGAGGTTGAAGATGATCGTTTTGGGATCTAAAAATTTCCAGGATGTGGCGAGCCGGCCCTCGATGGTGCCGTCCAGGCGGTGATAGGTAAGTGAATCGTAAAGGCTTGTCTGCACGTTGTTGTCGGCCGATCCCGCGGGATGGAGCGCATTGTCGAGGCTCTTGGGTTCGGCGCCGTGGATGAATACCACCTTGGTCTGCGCTTGGACCGGACCGGACGCCAAGGCGAGCGCAAATGCGCAACAAAAGGCCGCGAGAACAAACTTCTTGAAAGTCATGCTTCGCATCGTATGTACCCTCCCCATGAAAAAATCTGGAATACCTCCTTCGGCGTTCGCCAGGGAGTGAGACCAAATCCTTGGCGACGAAATTTCTTTTCGGAGCAAATCGCAAGCAGCTTTCGTATTCATCGAATCGAACGGAGCATGGTAGCACCCGGCGCTCGTGCGGGATAAAACCCGCTGTTTACAAGATCCCTTCCAAATCTCAAATCGCGCCAGAGAATGGTATAAACCCCAATATTTGTTTGTATATGTAGGATAAATTTAAACTTTGCCGCCGAATTAAGCAAACTGAAATCGTGTCCGTGAGAGGCGATTTCGGAGGTTAACGATTTTCATTTTGCGCTGGTTCTTCAATCTCGCCGGGGAGCCCACGGAGCTTCGCCTATCGCCCGGCGAGCCAAGCTGATTCTCGATGGCCTGCGTACGCTCTTTTCGATACACGAGGAACAAAACGCCAGTGGCTAACCTGCCTGGAACGAGGCTTCAGGCTACCGCGGGCCCTCTCCGAATGAGAAGGTGATCCAATTTCTGCCTGTTTCGTTTTGTCCGCCGAGCTCGAGTTCCCATGAGGTTCGCCGCGAAAATTTCTCCCCCCAAAATTTTTTTATACTTTGCTTACGGGGCCTCAAAAGTATATTGTAAATTGTCTTCATAAAAATCATGGCTGTGCGGTGCTTTTCCCGAAAAGAATCCGTGAAGAAAAATTATGCCATTCAGCGTTTGCCCGTCATCCGGCAAATAGAAACGATAATGGCCAATCCGATTCATGGCGCCTTTTTAATCCGGGATGATTGAGGAGTTGGAATGCTCGAATACATCGGAAGAAGATTACTCCTTCTCATTCCTGTTCTCTTCGGAGTGTCGCTGATCATTTTTATTTCGATCCACTTGGTCCCGGGCGACCCGGCGGAAGCCCTCGCGGGCGAATTCGCCGACGAGGAATACGTGGCTGAAATCCGCCGCATCTACGGTCTCGACAGGCCCCTTCACATCCAATACATCCAATACATGAAGCGCGCCTTTCAGGGAGACCTGGGCAAATCGATCCTCTCGGACCTCCCCGTCCTGACCGAGGTAACCAGGCGGTTCGGCAATACGCTTCAGCTCGCTTTCTGGGCCATGCTCCTGGCCGCCATTGTCGGATTGGCGGCGGGCGTCATATCCGCCACGCATCCCTACTCGAAATTCGACTACATAAGCATGACAGGCTCCCTCCTGGGGATATCCATGCCTTCATTTTGGCTCGGGCTGCTCCTCATGGGAGCGTTCTCGGTCCATTTCAGGTGGCTTCCCGCCGGGGGTAGCGGAACCTGGAAACATCTCATCATGCCGGTGATCACCCTCGGGCTCACGGGCGCGGGGATCATTGCGCGGATGACGCGAAGCACCATGCTCGAAATCATCAAGAGCGAGTACGTCACAACGGCTCGCTCCAAGGGCCTGACGGAGGTCAAGGTGACCTACGTCCATGCCCTGAAAAACGCGCTGCTTCCGGTGCTCACGGTCGTTGGCCTCCAGTCGGGCTATCTGCTGGGAGGCTCGGTCATCACCGAATCCGTATTCGCATGGCCCGGCCTGGGCCGCTATATCGTCGAGGCCATCAAGCTGCGCGACTATGCCGCTGTTCAGGGTTCTCTTTTGTTCTTCGCCCTGACGTTCGCCTTCATCAATCTGGTTGTGGACGTTCTCTACGCGGTTTTGAATCCACGCGTTCGCTACGGGACCTCGAAATAATGAGCCAATCGATAGCCGCCCCCACGCCTTTTGTGGAAGACGATCCCCAGGTTAGTCCCTGGAAGCTTTCCTGGAATCTTCTTCGCAAGCATAAGGTCGCGCTGGCCGGCGGCCTCTTTGTAATTTTTTTCATCCTCATGTCCATTTTGGCCCCCTTCATCGCTCCCTACGATCCGATCCTGACCGACTTCCAAGCGACCCTGAAGCCTCCCTCCATTGCCCATCCCTTCGGGACGGATCATTTCGGCCGGGATGTGATGAGCCGAATTATTTTCGGGGCGAGAACCTCGCTTTTGATCGGGGTGTTTTCGGTTTTAATCGCCGCCTTCGGAGGAATCCTGCTGGGGTTGCTCGGCGGTTACTTCACCGGCTGGACAGACGTTATCATCATGCGGGGGATGGACGTCATGCTCTCCTTCCCGCGCATATTGCTGTCCATCCTCCTGATCGCCATCATCGGAACCGGAATGGGAAACATTATGCTGGCGGTCGGGCTTTTCGCCATTCCCACCTATGCCAGGCTGGTTCGAAGCATGGTCCTGGTCCTCAAGGAAACCGAATTCGTGGAATCCGCCCGGGCCGTGGGCGGCACGAGCCGCCGGGTTCTCTTCCGGCATATTTTTCCGGGAACCCTCGGTCCCATTGTCGTTCAGTCCACGTTTCTCATCGCCACCTCGATCCGGGTGGCTTCGGGGCTCAGCTTTCTGGGTATCGGCGTCCCGCCCCCCACCCCCGAATGGGGAACCATGCTGGCCGACGCCCGCTCGTACATGGCGCTGGCGCCACACCTGATCACCATCCCCGGATTGTCGCTGATGGCGGTCGTGCTCTCTTTCAACCTATTGGGGGACGGGCTTCGCGACGCCCTCGACCCGAGGCAAAGAACATAAATCTCAGTTTGAGAGTCATTCCAGGGGCAATGCCGCCGGGAGAGAGACGGATATCCCGCTAAAACTGGAAGAGGAGCAACCATGTTTACATACCGCGTGGCGGAAGAGCAGAATTTCAGTCCCGATCGGCACTCCGAGAAAATTTTGGGCCGGCTTGAAAATGGAGACGTATCGATAGCCTGCCATGAACCCGGCCAAATCGGCCCCTACCACGCACACCCCGATTGCACCGAGATTTACTACTGCGTCCAGGGGAGCGGGACCATGCGCGTGGCCGGGGAAACCGTCGAAATGACCCCGGGTACAATTATCGTTCATCCACCGGGGGAACTGCATGAGTTTTCCAGCGGCCCGGAGCGCGCCATTCTCTTCCGGGTGCGGTATGGAGACGGCTTCACCTCCCGCATTCAGGAATGGCCGAGCAATCCGGACTGGAAACCGGACCGGGATTAGAAGAGCCCCGAATGTCATGAAGCGTGCCCTGTGCATGGCGAATTCCTAATCAAGCAGCGATCGGTGTCTGAAACAGACCTTGGCAATGTGGTAGCCATGCAGACTTGCTCAATTCCGCCAGCGTAGGCGGTCCCTTCCCGGCGGTTTCATCGGGTGTTCTCAGGTTTAATGCTTGGTGAACTCGGTGTGCGTTGTAGTAATCCTGAAACTCCCCCAGCTTCTCTTCCAAATCGCGCTCATTCCAGAAAAGAGTCTGGTCTAGAAATTCCCTCCGGATGGTGCCGACAAGCCGCTC
>DNYS01000050.1:0-1910 GCA_003506735.1 Nitrospinota bacterium | reverse complement strand
GGATGGGAAATCGGCACATGAGGAACAGTTTTGATTTCGTCGATTCCCCGAATCCGCAAATTGGCCCTCCACTGGTGGTAGCGGAATAAAGGGTCGTGATCAGAGCTGAGATGGCGGGGCGCGCCTTTAGCAATCGTGGCCTAATTTAACATCCAGCATAGCGCGGGGCCATCGACATCGCCTCTATGAACACCAAAGCCGATGATCCGCCGGGTGAACTGATCCATGACAACGAGGATCCTGTGCATGGCGAATTACTAATTCGCCATGCACAGGTTTGCGATGAGGCATCTTCGCATCATAAACCCTTGTAGAAAAGGGACTTTATTTCAGATAAATTTTTGGACAGGACGGGATTCCAATTATTGCGGAACACACCTCAAGGACCAACGCCGCCATTCTGTCGGGAAGCGTACCGGCAGCCATTCGTCTGGCTAGACCATCGTTGCGCCGCCGTTCACGTCGAGCGTGACGCCGGTGATGTAACTCGCCTCGGGGCTGCAAAGAAATACGACGGCCTCGGCGATTTCATCCGGCTCGGAAAGCCGCCGGAGAGGGGTTGTTTTTTCGATATGTTGGATTCGCTCCGGGGTTCGGTTTGCGAGCCCCCGCGGGCTGTTCACGTTTGCGGGCGCAACAGCGTTAACGGTGATCCCGTGTGGGCCGAGCTCAAGGGCGGCCTGGCGCGTCAGGGCGAGCACCCCGCCTTTAGCGGCAGTGTAATGCGGGGGATTCGGGTTCGTACCGCTTCGCGCCGCCATGCTCGAAAGCGAAACGAATCGTCCGTATCCGCCCTCGATCATGAGGGGCGCTGCCGCCTTGAGCAGATGAAACATGGATTTCAGGTTGGAATTCACCACAGCGTCCCAGGTCTCCACCGGGCAATCGAGCAGACTCACATACTTCGGAAATCCCCCCGCGCTGTGCACAACGATATCGAGCCGCCCCGCGCCGGAGTGGGCCTCCCGGACAGCCTCCTCGGTCGCGGTCCAGTCGGTGAGATCGACCACCGAGGCGCGGGCGTTCCCGCCTCCTTCGCTAATCGATTGGGTGACGGCCCCCGCGCCCTCGGCATTGAAATCCATCACGGTGACCCGGGCGCCTTCGCCGGCGAGCATTTTCGCCGTTGATTCCCCGATTCCAGTCGCCGCGCCGGTGACGATAGCACACTGACCGGTAAACCTTCCGCCAAAATTATCCGCCATAACTCAATTCTCCATCCTGGATTTGAAAACCACCACCGCCTTTTCTCCCGCACACGTCATTCCCAAAAAGGCGGAAAATTCCTCGTGCAAACGGACATGGCTAATTGGAAATAGTTCCGGGTAAAATTATACCAGCCGGAATTATGTGGCAACCGGGACTACTGCACTGATTCCCTTTCGAGCACTCACAATTCCGGCTGTGTTTCCCGTATTGATCTCCCTGTGCTCCGCAAAATGGGAGTCTCATGTATATTGAATGGGGTAAGAGGTGAGCGTGGTGGGGGCATGAGGTCAAAATCCCCACCATCAACACCTAGTTGCAAAAGCGATCCATCCCATTGTGTCCAAAAATTCATCTGAACTGTAAACCTAAGCTAGCTAAGCATTACTCATATATTCGCTCAATTCAATTTGTAGCTGATAGTTCGCAGTGAACTGACTTAGTAAGTGCGCCTCAGTTCCTCTGCTCGATCAGGGGCGCACCACTCCTTTTTGATAACCTCAAACCTCCAATCCTTAGTCCTCTAAGAACCTGGGAAATTTGGTTCATATTTATGTATGTATGCTAAACCTTCTAAAGTTGCCAAAATCTTCAATAATGGTCCCCAACATTAGTAAGTTTAGCAGCCTCGTTGAGCCGCACCGAAATTGGTCACATAGCCGCCGAGGGCATGTCCAAGTACCGAAAATCCTCTCATTCAGCAT
>DNYS01000127.1:8016-9168 GCA_003506735.1 Nitrospinota bacterium | reverse complement strand
AATAGTTTTTCAGCGGTCTCTTTATCATCATTGGGAGAAATATTTTTTTATAAGATTCCAAAGGCATTGAATTTCCCGGGGATCCAATTATTGCGGAGTACACCCCTTTCTCACCTCAAATTCACGAGGAGCGCACCTCCGACGGAGAGGACCGCGCCTGCGGGGACCCGCCAGGTGATGTTTTCCGCCTTCCGGATCCAAATGAGAGAGAAGGCGACCGTGATGAGCGGCGAGGTCTGGATGAGGGGAAACACGCGGTAGACCTCGCCGAGTTGAAGCGCCTTGGCGTAGAAGAAGTAGCCACTTGCGGCCACCAGGCCGCAAAGCAGGAAAGGTTTCCAGGCCGTCCGGACGCCCTCTAAAAACTCCCCTCTCGCGGCGAAGACTGTGTACGCCGCCACGACAATGAGCGCAGTAAGTACGCCGACGGCCGAGCCCGCGATGGAGTCGGGGAAGGCGGGGAGGCCCGCCCGCCAGAAGACGGCGGCAAAAGCCGAGACAACCGCCCCGGCGATGGGCCAGAGGACGTCCCGCCGCCGGAAGCGCTCTCCCGTGCCGCCCGAGGTGATTACGCCGATTCCACAGACGACAAGGAAGACCCCAACCAGGTGAACCCAAGATGGACGCTCGGCCAGGATGAGTATGGCCAGCAGCGCTGCCAGGAGGGGTGAGGTGCCCTTGATTGGCGCGGCGCGGGAGACGCCGATCTTGGATATTCCGATCAGAAAGAAGATGAAGAACATCCCGGGGTTGCAGGCACCCCCCGCGGCCACCCATAGGTAGTGAGTGCCCGGCGCGGGGAAGGGCGTCCGCTGGATCAGGATGACCACCGAGAGGAAAAAGAGCGCGCTCGCCAATGCGATCGTCGAGCCCACAAAGGCGTTGGTGTGTTGCAGGCCAGCGCGAGCGGCCATGTCTGCGCATGCGTAGGAGAGGGCGGCGGCCAAGGCAGCAAAGAGCGCAGCGTCGATCTGCAAAGGTGATCCTTTCCGACATTTTCCACAGGGTTACTTGAATAGAGTCATTCTAACATCAGATGACTGCTTGGATGTCCCGTCCTCGTCCTGTGCAAATAAACGGTCAAGTCTTAAATTCCAGTTTGAATGGGATTTTTATCAAATTTCAAAAGTATTGAAATTTCAGGGGATCCAA
>DNYS01000127.1:0-7930 GCA_003506735.1 Nitrospinota bacterium | reverse complement strand
GGGTATCTTTTTACAGACTTTGTGGACTTCTCGGCGGGAAGCACCGCCGAGGAAGAAGAAAAGGTCGGAAATTGCTAAACGGAGAGCGCTGCTGCATAATTCTGGATTGAATAATAATGTTGCTAAAGATTATTCATCGCCACTCCCGAAGGGCCTTTTCGAGGGACGAAAAATGGTTGACATGAGACTGACGGACGAGCAATTAGAACTCCAAAGCCTTGTACGGGAATTTTGCGAGAAGGAGCTAAGACCGATCGCGGCCGAATGTGACCGGAAGTCCCAGATCGACCCGGCGGGATGTTTTCCGATCGAAGCCCTCAAGGCCGCCTCCAAGATGGGGCTGCGCACGCTCGGACTTCCCAGGGGGCTCGGCGGAAGGGACCTCGACACCCTGACTCATTGCATCCTCCTGGAGGAGGTGATGGCGGTCGAGCCGGGGTTCGCCGCCACGTTCCACCAGGTTTGGAGGCTGTCCCAGCACATCGGCAGGGAGGGGACGGAGGAGCAGAAGAAAAAATATCTCCTCCCGTTTATAGAGGACGACACCTGCTTGATTTCCATCGGCCAGACGGAGCCCGGCTCGGGAACCGACAACACCTTTCCCTATAGGGGCGTGGAAGGCGGGATCCAGCTCTCCGCCGTCAAGGAGGGAAACGAATGGGTGTTGAACGGAACCAAGCATTTCGTCGCCTGCGCAACCCTTGCCAGGATCTTTATTGTCGTTGGCAGGACTGACCCCCGGGCGCCGGCCCCGGAGGGAGCCACCCAGTTCCTCATGTGGCGGGATACCCCGGGTCTCCGGATTGGCCGCACCCACGACAAAGTGGGCGGGGCGCTTCTTATGAACGCCGAACTCATTTTGGAAAATGTCCGGGTTCCGGAATCGGACGTCCTGATAGGCGTAAACGAGGGATTTTCCGATCGGGCGAGACACTACGGAAGGGGGGCCCCGATGGTCGCGACGTTCGGCCTGGGGATTGCCAGGGGAGCTTATGAGGCCGCCCTTTCCCATGCCCGCAAAACGATCCGAAGCGGCAAACCCCTTATCCGGAACGATGCCGTTGCCGTGCGCCTGGCCGACATGCTGACGCTGATCGAGGCGACGAGAAGCGCGATTTGGAGGGCGGCATGGGGCTCGGACAACCGGGAACACTATGTTCAGCGGGACGCGGCCATATCGAGCTATTTCAGCACCGTTTGCGCCAGGTCGGTATGCGAAAATGCCATGCACATTTTCGGCAAGGACGGGTATACGCGCGGGTTCCCGGCGGAAAAATTTTTCCGGGACGCGCTCATGACGAACCACATCAATAACACGGTCGATGTCCGGTTGCTGAAAATCGGCAGGTCTCTCGCCGGTCAGATGGTGTCCACGCTTTAAACCGGAATTTTGAATCCCTCGCGAAAAAGGGAAATTTTATCATGGTGAATTTCGCTCTTACCGAAGATCAAACCGCCCTGAAAGAAGAGTGCCAGAAATTCGGGGAACGCCAGCTTCAGCCCATCGCGGATGAGAGGGACCGGGTGGCGTCCGAGGACCCGGAAGGGCCGTTTCCCTGGGATGCCTTGAAGGAGTTTTCGTCCCTGGGCCTGAAGAATTTGCCGCTGCCTAAAAAATGGGGCGGAGCGGACATGGGCGTGCTGACTCACTGCGTTTTGCTCGAAGAGCTCATGGCCGCGGAGGCCGGCTTCGCCGCCGCCGTTCATCAGTCGTGGAAGCTCGCGGGGCTTCTCCTCGAGTGCGGAACGGAGGAGCAAAAATCGAAATACATTCCCATGTTCGCCGAAGACGATACCTGCCTGTTGGGGGACGGGACATTGGGCCCGATTACCCCGCCGGACGATCTGCGCCTGACCGCCGCGCGGGAGGGCTCCGGCTGGGTGCTGGACGGAAAAAAACGCTTCGTGGGCTGCGGGCCGCTGGCCAAGCTTTTTATCGTCGATGCCAGGGCGAGGGGTGCGGCCCCCGGTTCTGGGGAAACCTTCACCTTCATCGTTCCGAAAAATGCTCCCGGCGTCCGGCTGGGGGAGGTCCACGACAAAATGGGGACGAGGATTTTTCTCGAATCCGAACTGGATTTCGAGAAATGCCGGATCCCCGGTGAAGATGTGTTGCCGGACGGCGCCGGGAACGGCACGGGCACGAAGAGCCGGTATTTCGGGAAAATCGCTCCCACGCTGGGCGCGTTCGGGGTGGGCATCGCCCGGGCCGCGCTTGAGAAGGCCATCGAGCACGCGCTGGAGCGGGTCCAGGGAGGGAAGCCCATCTTCGAGCACGATATCGTCTCCCTCCGCCTTGCCGAGATGAAGGTCAATGTCGATGTGGCCCGCGATCTGGTCTGGAGGGCCGCCTGGCATTCAGACAACCCGGGGGAATTCGAATCCGGGCTCGGGATGACTTCGGTTCTTTTCGCCTCCGAGATGGCGCCCCGCGTTTGCGACGCCGCCATTCAGATATTCGGCGGGTACGGTTTTATGCGCGATTACCCGGTCCAGAAATACTGGCGGGATGCGATCGGGTGCCTCTTCCACGGAGAGACGCACGATACCGCCCGGCTCAAGCTCGGGAGACTTCTCGAAACCGAAAATATCCAAGGGAGGGGATAGCGCGTGCGCGCCATGGTGCTTCGCGAGTTCTCCAGCCCTCTCCGGATGGAGGATGTCCCGGCCCCCCGGGGCGGGCCGGACGAAGTGGTGGTGAAAGTGCGGGCCTGCGCTCCGGACATGCTCGATGTCAAAACGCGGGCCGGGCAGTCGAACGTCGTGCTTCCCCGGATCCTCGGGCACGAAATCGCGGGAGAGATCGCCGAGGCCGGGGCGTCGGTCAAAAACGTACGCACGGGGGACCGGGTCGCCGTCTACGACTATTTGAACTGCGGCGCCTGCGAGTTTTGCTGGAATGGCCGTGAGACCCTGTGCAGGAACAACAAAGGGATCGTGGGGCTGGCGATAGACGGCGGGTTTGCCGATTACGTGAAGGTCCCCGGAAGAAACGTGCTTCCCATTCCCCCGGATATCTCGGACGAGGCGGCGACGACCCTCGTGAGCCCCGTTTCCACCTCCCTCCATGCCCTTCGGGAGCGTGCCAAGGTCTCGCCCGGCGATCACCTGCTCATCGTCGGCGCGGCGGGCGGCGTGGGAATTCATATGGTGCAGATGGCCCAGCTCTTCGGGGCAAGGGTCATCGGGGCGGATGTTTCGGACGAGAAAAACGAAAAAACGAAAAAATACGGAGCCGAAGCGGTCATCAACACGGCCGAGAGGCCTTTCGATTCCTCTTTCGACGAGGCGGTTATGGAGGTTACCGGCGGCGGGGGCGTGCAGGTGGCCATCGATCTGTACGGCTCATCCGAATCCCTCGCCGCGTGTTACCGGTGTCTCGACACCGCGGGAACCCTCGTGCGGATCGGCTCCCGGCCCGGCGACCGGCTGGAGATCGATCCCGACGCCCTCACCATGAAGGAGGTTGTCCTCACGGGCTGCCGCTACAACACCAAGGAAGAGTTCCATAAGGCGCTCGAATTGGTGAGAACGGGGAAAATCGAACCGGTGGTTTCGTTTTCGTTCCCGCTATCGGAGGTGAACGAAGTCCTCGACAAGATCGAGCGGAATGAAGTGTTCGGAAGAGGTGTCGCGATTTTATAGCGGGAGGAAAGATGGCCGGTATCAGGCAAATCGCCGTCATCGGCGGCGGGTACGTGGGCCAGGGGCTGGCGATTCAGTTTGCCCATGGGGGATACCAGGTATCCATTTACAACAGGGCGCGGAAGAGTTCGTCCTTGGCGATGGAGAGGATTCGGTTCTACCTCGATTTGTTCGAGGAAAATGATTTGTACATGGAGCAAGAGGTGCGGGAGACCCTCTCGCGTATTCATCCAACGATCGATTTCGAAGAGGCCGCCTCGGGCGCGGATTTCGTCATGGAATCCGTATCCGAGAATCTTCCCCTGAAACAGGAAATCTTCGAGAGGCTTGACGCCCTTTGCCCGCCGCACGCCATCCTCGCCTCGGATACCTCTAGCCTCCGGCTTTCGGAAATCGGGAGAAACGCCCGGCGAAAGGATAAATTGATCGTCGCACACCATTATACGCCCACCCCGCTCCGCCCAGTGGTGGAGGTCGTCCGGGGAGCGGAAACATCCGAGGAAACTTTTCGGGCCACCAAAATCCTCCTGGAAAGTGTGGGAAAGGATGTCGTGTTGGTGAAGGAAACCCTTGGCCATATCGGGGTGAGAATCTCGACCGCTATTCGAAGAGAGGCCATTTACATGCTGGAGAGGGGAATCGCGACGCCCGAGGACATCGATAAGGTGGTGTACGGCTTTGGCGTTCTGCCGGTTTTTGCCGGGATGGACGCCTCCGGCCTGGATGTCTTTCTCAATATTCATGGATATCTTCAGGGAGACCTGGACAACAGGGATACTCCCTCCCCTCTCCTGAAAGAAAAAGTGGAAAAGGGAGAGCTGGGAATGAAGAGCGGGCAGGGGTTTTTTCGCTGGGGCGGCGATTCGGCGAAAAATGCCCTGGATAAAAGAATCAAAACGCTCATCCTACGAATGAAGGAACGCGAAATTTTTCAAGAGCCCGGCATTTAAGCGGAAGGCTGCCGCTCCGTATGCCTCTTTTCCGAAATTTCAAAATTCGTTATTGCCTATATCCTAATTCGAGGGATGGAGGATTATAAGATAAAGGCTTAGAACCTATCTCGAAATTAGGTTTTTGTTGAGTAAGGGAATGTTCATGCGTACAATAAGGCATGGCCATCTCCCTGACGGATGCGCAGTGGGAAAGGATTCGCCGGCATTTTCCCGAAGAGAACATTCCCGACGGGCGGCCGGGACGCAAGCCGGTTCCCGCGCGGCGCGTCCTGGAGGCCGTGCTCTGGATTCTCAACACGGGCGCCCAGTGGCACATGCTCCCCCAGTGTTACCCCAACTACAAGACGGTGCACCGCCGCTTTCAGCGATGGTGCGAGCGGGACGTTCTGCGGGAGGTCTTGTGCGCGCTGGCCAACGAACTGCGCGAGCAGGGCGGGCTCGACGAGTCGGAGTGTTTTGTGGACGCGATGTTCTCCCCGGCCAAGGGCGGCGGCGAGGGGGTCGGCCCCACCAAGCGCGGGAAAGGCGTGAAAATCATGGGGATCGTGGACCGGGGCGGGCTGCCCCTGGCGGCCTCGACCCACGCGGCCAACCACCATGAGGTCACCCTGGTGCAGCTGACGTTCGACTTCTACATGGTTGAAGCGAAGCCGGAGAACCTGATCGGCGACAAAGCCTACGACAGCGACCATCTGGACGAGGAGCTTCGCCAGCAGGGAATCCGGATGATCGCGCCGCACCGCAGGAACCGCCGCAAGCTGCGCATCCAAGACGGAAGGCGGCTGCGCCGCTACCAGCGCCGGTGGCTGGTGGAGCGCTTCTTCTCCTGGATCCAGTGGCACCGCCGAATCCTGATTCGCTGGGAGTACTATGTCCAGAACTTCCTCGGGTTCGTTCAACTCGCTTGCGCCCTCATCCTGCTGAAACAATTTTGAGATAGGTTCTAATTCGCTATGCGCAGGAGTCGGCACCCATTTTCCTATCAGCATGAAAAGGAAGAGCTCATATGGGTTAGATACAAGGCCAGTGAGATTCACTTTTCGCGGAGCACACCTGTTCCGTTACCCCTTGGGTCCGGTCATTTCCTCGGGGCGGACGGCCTTGTCGAACTCCTCCCCGCTCATCAGGCCCAGCTCGATCACCGCCTCGCGCAGGGTGCAGCCATCGTTGAAGGCTTTTTTCGCCACCTTGGCGGCGTTGTCGTAGCCGATGTGCGGATTCAGGGCGGTCACGAGCATGAGCGAGCGCCTGAGAAATTCCTCGATGACGGGCCGGTTGGGCTCGATGCCGGTGGCGCAGTGCTCATCGAAGGAGGCGCACGAGTCGGCGAGCAGGCGGATCGAGTTGAGGAGGTTGAAGATCATGACGGGCTTGTAGACGTTGAGCTCGAAGTTGCCCGAGAGCCCCCCGACGTTCACGGCCACGTCGTTGCCCATGACCTGGGCGCAGACCATGGTCAGGGCCTCGCACTGGGTGGGGTTCACCTTGCCGGGCATGATCGAGCTTCCGGGCTCGTTGGCCGGGATGATGAGCTCGCCGATGCCGCTCCGGGGTCCCGAGGCCAGCCAGCGCACGTCGTTGGCGATCTTCATCAGGGCCGCCGCGAGGGTCTTGAGGGCGCCGCTCGTGAAAACGATCGCGTCGTGGGCGGCGAGGGCCTCGAACTTGTTCGGCGCCGAGCGGAAGGGGAGCCCGGTGATCTCGGCAATATGGGCGGCGGCCTTCGCGGCGAATTCGGGGTGGGTGTTCAGCCCCGTTCCCACGGCGGTGCCCCCCAGGGCTAGGCTGTAGAGGCCGTCCAGGGTGGAGCGGATTCGCGCGGTGCAAGCCTCGAGTTGGGCGGCGTAGCCGGAGAACTCCTGGCCCAGGGTGAGGGGCACGGCGTCCATGAGGTGGGTCCGCCCAATCTTGATGATGTCCGAAAAAGCCTCGGCCTTGGCGGCGAGGGTTTTGTGGAGCCGCTCGACCTTGGGGATGAGGTGGCCGCAAATCCGCTCGGCGGCGGCGATGTGCATCGCCGTCGGGAAGGTGTCGTTCGAGGACTGGGCCTGGTTCACGTCGTCGTTGGGATGTACGGGGTCTTTCGATCCCATCACGCCGCCGGCCATCTCGATGGCGCGGTTAGAGATGACCTCGTTCGAGTTCATGTTGGTCTGGGTGCCGCTGCCGGTCTGCCAGACGACCAGGGGGAAATGATCGTCGAGCTTGCCCTCGATCACCTCGTCGGCAGCGCGGAGGATAAGATCGGCTTTTTCCCCGGGGAGGGTGCCGAGTTCGCGGTTGGTGATGGCGGCGGCCTTTTTGAGGATTCCCAGCGCCCGGATCATCTCGCGCGGGAAGCGATCTCCCCCGATCTTGAAGTTATCTAGGGAGCGGGCGGTCTGGGCGCCGTAGTATTTATCGTCCGGGACCTGGATTTCGCCCATCGTGTCGGATTCGGTTCGGTACCCCATCGGAATCTCCTTGTTTATGCATGAGCCGGAGGCGCGAATAAATATTTCGGGTTCAATCCGGTCGACATCCAACAGGTTGCCAACTCGTTTCCGGAGCTTACCTAGGTTGGGTTCCATGCGGGCTGGCCGTGAATTGACGTGATGATCGGCGTGCCCTACATATGCCCAAACGTATATGTCTCCTCCGACATGTACCTGACGATGGAAGAAATGCCGGGAGCGGAGAAAGACGTCCATGCCGCCAATTTATTCCTGGAATACAAGCTCCTCTTCGGCACGGCTTACCTCCTCCGCTCTCTTCGCCAGAGCGTTCAGCAATTCCACCGGCTCCCATTCAAGGACGAAAAAGTGATGGAGAAAGTATTAACGCACTATGCAAAAAATTCGGCGTCTAAAGTCGCATTTTCTTTTTGGCGCCCTTAAAACCCTCGTTTCCTCACCTGAATATATGATATCTCTTTAATAAAATAAAAAGGTTCAAAATAATCACTGAGGGTCGTGCATCCCCGTATCAAACCAGGTTTGAAAATTCGCGATTAGCGAATCGTGATCACCCTTTAAACTCGAATATTTTCGCGCGTGGTCGAGTACAAGAACTCCCAAATCGGAAATCGCCCGCACAAACGCGACTTCATCCTCGGAGAAACTCCGCGTCTCCGAGGTATAGAGGCGAAGCACTCCGATGACCTTGTCTATCAATATCATCGGAACAGATAACATGGAAACGATGCCCTCTGATTTCGCGTCCTCGGGATACTGGACCCGCGGATCATTTTGCGTATTTTCGATTTGGACGACTTCTCCGTTCATACAAGCCGACATGCCGTGATCGGCGTCAAGGGGTCCTGATCTCCCCTGGTGTGCTCCCCGGATCCTGAC
>DNYS01000297.1:4633-4834 GCA_003506735.1 Nitrospinota bacterium | reverse complement strand
CGGGAGTTGTTGCAGGGTTACCTTCAGCGCGCGGAGATCCCGTTCATCGAGCCGCAAGGGGCCTATTACATCATGGCGGACGTTTCCGGTTTCGGGGCTTCGGACGACGTGGACTTCGCCATGCGCCTCGTCCGCGAGCACGGCGTGGCGACGGTTCCCGGGAGCAGCTTCTATCACTCGTCGGGAATGGGGGGAAAGGGG
>DNYS01000297.1:0-4338 GCA_003506735.1 Nitrospinota bacterium | reverse complement strand
CGGTCCCCGCCCCTTGCGCCTTTTTGGAGGATTGGGTTTCTCGGTCGCTCTCCGAGAAAGCGCACGTCTTTCAGCCTGTCCTCTCGTTTGGGAGAGAATCCTCATGACGATGGCCATCCGAAAGCGGCTCCCACGCAACGACGGCCTTCACAAGGTCACCGGGACCGCGAAATACGCAGGGGGCGCGCCCGTCATCCACGAGCCCAACGACGCCATCTACGACGCCGCCCGGAACATCTCGCTCCGCACTCACCCGTCATTCGGGGACTTGCAGAAGGGATTCGCCGGGGCGGACCACGTCTTCGAGCACACCTTCGAGACCCAGCTCGTCAACCTTGCGGTCATCGAGAACGCTCACCGCTACGAGGGCTCCAACCTGATCGATCTCAAGGTGCTGGTGCCGACCCAGCGGGAGAAGGGAGAGCTCTCCTCTGGATGGCCCCCGCGTGGAGCGATTCAGGGACTGGGACGTCCGGCTGAACTCGTCGGTTCGCGGACGATTCAACCCGCGGGCGTTCGCCCTCCGCATTCGGAAGCGAAACCGATGACGGTTGACCCGATGGCGTGACGCGCCCTCGACGAAATCTTCGTTGGAATTCAGGCCGCGCATTCCCCAATCGAAAAGGACACTCATCATGGCGGATTCCACAAATCAATCCCAGGAGATTCGCGACAAGGCGAAGGAGTTCGTTTTTCCCTCGGCCTTCACGTATTACGAGGAGCCCCTCGTCATCGAGAAGGGCCAAGGCGCGACGCTCATCGACGCGGACGGGCGGGAGTACCTGGACTTTTTCGGCGGCA
Source organism: Nitrospinota bacterium (assembly GCA_003506735.1). Taxonomy (GTDB): domain Bacteria; phylum UBA8248; class UBA8248; order UBA8248; family UBA8248; genus UBA8248. The sequence goes on along the minus strand of DNYS01000297.1, from coordinate 3,537 downwards.
TCCTGACCGTCGGCGTCGGGCACTGCCATCCCGAGGTCGTGCGTCGGACCGCCGAGCAGTCCGCGAAGCTTCAGCACACCTCCAGCCTCTATTTGACCGAGCCGTACGTTCACCTGGCGGAGAAATTGGCGCAGATCACGCCCGGCCGGCTTCAGAAATCCTTTTTCACGAACAGCGGCAGCGAGGCCAACGAGACCGCCGTCCTGGCGGCCCGGAGTCACACCGGCAACCACGAAGTGGTGGCGCTGCGCTCGGGGTACAGCGGGCGGACGGGCGTGGCCATGTCCCTCACGGGCCAGGCGCCCTGGCGGATGACGGGGGCCGGGACGATGGGGGGCGTGGTGCACCTGGCCAACCCCTACTGCTACCGCTGCCCCTACGAGCAGACCTATCCGAGCTGCGACCTCCTCTGCGCCCGGGACATGGAGCAGGTCATCCAGACGTCCACCAGTGGGAAGATCGCCGCGTTCATCGCCGAGCCCATCCAGGGCGTCGGCGGGTTCATCGTCCCCCCCAAGGAGTATTTCCAGGTGGCGGTCGAGATCGTCCGAAAATACGGCGGGATCTTCATTTCCGATGAGGTCCAGACCGGATTCGGGCGGACGGGCGGGAAGATGTTCGGCATTGAGCACTTCGGCGTCGAGCCCGAGGTCATGACGATGGCCAAGACGCTGGGCAACGGCGCGCCCATCGGGGCGACCGTCGCCGTCCCCGAGGTGGCCGACGACATGGGGGGGCTGACGATCTCGACGTTCGGCGGCAACCCGGTCTCCACCGAGGCGGCGCGCGCCACCATCGACGTGATCGTGAGCGAGGAGCTGGTTCACAACTCCGAGCTGGCCGGCGCGCACATGCGCACCCGCTTGGAGGAGCTGAAGGAGCGTTTCCCCATCATCGGCGATGTACGGGGGATGGGGCTGATGCAGGCCCTCGAGTTGGTCTGGGAGAACAAGCGGCCCGCGCCCGATGCGGTCAACCAGGTCTTCGAAGAGGCCCGTAAGCGGGGGCTGCTCCTCGGCAAGGGGGGGATCCACGGCAACACCATCCGGATCACCCCGCCGATGAACATCGATACGGCGGATATCGATAGGGCCATGGACATCCTGAAAGCCTCGCTTCAGCAGGTGAAAGCCGCATAACGTGGAAGGCGCCGGCGTAGAAATTCGGCAGGTTGATGAAAAACGCTATGGAGGTCTCTTTCCGGAGGGGGCAGCACGCTCTCAACCTGTGATTCCGAACCAGCCAAGGGCCGCCCTGAACCCGACCTCCTTTCGGCTGATCCGGTATGACAGATCAAGTCGAAAACGCTCTTCATCGTATCTCAAATCGGACCCGCCCTTGAGGGATTTTGGCGGTTATGCTAACGGTGAGTTTTAGATCAGGAACGGGTTTCGACCGGTCTCAATTTTTGCAGTCAGTCTCGGGAGCCGTGGTAAAGGTTCTCAGGGGAATAACACTCAATCTGGAGGAAATGAGGAATGGGCGAACTTTTATACGCCGCAAAGGTTGCGCACATGCCTTCCATCTATGCCGGTGAGAAGGGCGTTTATGAGCCGATGGAGGGAATGCATGAGGAATTCCGCCAGGGCATGCGCAAGATGGGCAAGAAGATGGAGGATCTGGGTGTCGAGACCATCCTGATTGTGGACACCCACTGGATCAACACGGTGAACTTTCACATCAACGCCGCCGAGCGCCACAAAGCTCTTTACACCTCGGATGAGCAGCCCCACGTCCTTCACGATTATGCTTATGATTACCCGGGGGATAAGGGGCTGGCCGTCACCATCGCCGAAACCGCCACTGCGAAAGGCGCTATCACGCACGCCCACGAATTAAAGAGCCTCCATCTCCATTATGGGGCGCTGGTTCCCCTCCGTTATCTCAACGCGGATGGAAAGTTCAGGGTCGTGCCCCTCGGGGCGAACGTCAACGCAACCCATGAGGAGAATTTCGAGTACGGGCGGATCATCGCCGAGACCATAATCGAATTTGACCGTCGGGTCGCCTTCATCGCGAGCGGAGCCCTGAGTCACAAGTTCTGGTCCAACGACAAGGTCATGGCCCACCGCTGGGAGGTCTCCTCCGAGTTCAACCGCCAGGTCGATCTTCGAGTGTGCGAATTACTCGAGCGAGGCCATCACCGGGAAGTCCTCAGCATGATTCCGGTTTACCGGGAAGCCTGCGCCGGGGAGACGGGAATGGCGGATTTCAGCATGCTCTACGGCCTCTTGGGGGGAGGCGGTTACGACCTGCCGGCCGTACCGTTTGCGGAGTATTGCGGCGCGGCGGGGAACGGACAGGTCTTGTACGAATTTCCTGTTCCGGTAGCCGTCGCCTCCTGATCGACCTTGAAGGACGGACATTGGATCTTGGCCTGAAGGACCGGGGCGTCCTGGTCGTTGGAGGCAGCGAGAATCTCGGCTTCGCCATTTCCAAGGCCTTCGTGGTGGAGGGCGCGCGTGTTGCCATCGCCGCCCGCCGGGCCGATGGGCTGGCCGAAGCGGCTCGAGCAATGGCCGATGCGACCGGCGTTGAACCGCTCCTCATCACAGCGGACGTGACCGTCGCGGAGGACGTGGAGCGAATGGCGGAGGAGGCGGTGGGACATCTGGGCCGCATCCACGTCCTCGTCAACAACGCGGGGCAGTCTCACCTGGGAGCCTTCCTCGATCTTTCAGAGGAAGACTGGGACGCGAACTTGGCGGTCAATCTCCGGGGGGTGATCCGGTGCTGCCGGTCCGTCGTGCCCCATATGATCGAGGCCGGGGGCGGGAGCATCATCAACATCGGATCGGTCTCGGGCTTGCAGCCCAGCGAAAACGCTATCGTGTCCAATACGGCCAAGGCGGCAATGAATAACTTCTCGAAGAGCCTGTCCAATGAGTTGGCACCCAAAGGCGTCCGGGTCAACTGTGTGAATCCGGGCCGGTTGATGAACGACCGGTGGCGGGCCCGAGCGGAGGCCGCCTGCCAGAAGGAGGGGATCACCGAAGAGGAATTCTTCGGCCGGATCTCTAAGGCCGTCCCTCTCGGGCGATTCGCCGAGCCCGAAGAGTTGGCCCCCATTGTCGTCTTCCTGGCCTCTGATCAGGCGGGCTACATTACCGGGCAATCGGTCTACGCGGACGGAGGCATGATCAAGTCGGCTTTCTGAGGCGGTCGCCAGATCCGTTTGTATGCGAATCGGTCTGGGGGCCGCAATAAGGATTTGAATATGAAAATCGTTTCGAAAGAGGACGCCCCGCGCGCGGTCCCCGAAGAGAGGGAGCATTTCACGGGTCGGGTGGGGATGACTCCGCTTGTGAGCATCGACGAGAAAATCCTGGTGCGGGTGGTCACCGTCTCATTTGAGCCGGGGGCGCGGACGCATTGGCACACGCACCCGGCCGGACAGGTCCTCCACGTTGTGAAGGGGGCCGGGTGGGTTCAGACCTGGGTGGACAAGGAAAACGGGAAGAAGGCCGAGAGCATCCGTCCCGACGACGTCGTTTACATCCCGCCGGATGAGAAGCACTGGCACGGGGCGTCGCCCGG
>DNYS01000266.1:27689-33571 GCA_003506735.1 Nitrospinota bacterium | reverse complement strand
GTGAGCGGCGCGCCCATGCCGCCCGCCGCCACGTCGCGCGCCCGGAAGTCGGAGATCACGGTGCAGCCCGTTCGCTCGGCGATGACGGCGGGGTCTCCGATTTGCAGCGTCGAGGGCGCGAGCGGCCCTTCCGGCCCCTCTCCCCCTTCCGGAAGATGGCGGACCGTCTGGCCGTGGCTGCCGATGAAGTCCACCGATCTTGACTCTATCTGGCCCGCCTCTAACAGGCTCATGGCGGCGCCGGCGAATGCCTCTCCAATTTCCTGGTGAAGGGAGCAGATTTCCGGGGTGGGGGACCCCGGCTCGCCGGCGGCGGCCAACACCCGGCGGCGCAGTCCGGCGGGGTAGCGAACCGAGCGAAAATCGAGAACCTCCGCCCGGGGCGGGGGGCCCAAGGCGATCCGCACCAGCGCCACGTCCACCCCGTCCGCCGAGGTGCCCGACATCAGACCGATGGCCGTATGCGTTCGCGACGCGAGAGAATTCATGTCACCGCCCGGCGTGCGCCGTGGATGTTTGGGAGGGGGCGTAGATGCGCTGGTACTCGCGGTAGTAGCCCAGAACTTTTTTTACATAGTTTCGCGTTTCTTGATACGGAATTCGCTCCACGAACGATTCGATGGATTCCTCCCCGCGGGTTCGCCACCACTTTTTCGCCACCCTCTTTCCCGCATTGTAGCTGGCGATGGCCGGCACCAGGGCACCCTTGAATTCGCTCACCAAATCGCCCAGATAACGGGCGCCGAGGCGGACGTTCAGTTTGGGGTCGAACAGCTTGTCGGACGACTGCAGGCGGATTTTGAGCTTTTTCGATAGCTGGCGGCCGGTGGCGGGCATGATCTGCATCAGGCCGATGGCCCCCGCGCGCGAGAAGGCTCTCCGGTCGAAGAGGCTTTCCGCACGGATGATGGCGTTGACCAGAAGCGGATCGGCATCTCCCGGTCTCTTTTTCGCCGGGTGCAGCGGGAAGACGATTTTCCAAAACTCCCGCGGGAGATCCTTGCCGCCCGACCGGACGGCGTCCCAGAACGATTTATGCATAATCCGGATAGCCATGTCGTTCCGCCCGCCCCGGAAATACGAACGGGCCGCGCGGAACCTGAAATAACGCGCGGGGCCCATTCGCTTGAATTCCTCGGCCGCCATCAGGTGGAATCCCATTGAGGCGAGTATCTCCGCCGCGCGCCATCCGGGGAGCGACGCCTGCCCAACCGATCCGGCGGGGGGGCGAAGCCAGTCCCGGTAGCCGGCGGCCGGAAGCGGAAGAGGTTTGGACGGGAGTCCTGTTTTTTTCGCCATTCGCCGAAGGGCTTTCCGGGAGAGTTGTCCGTAGTAGCGGTGGCGGTACTTCTGGGCGCTTTTCCGGAAAAGCGCCTGCGCCTTCTCGCGCTCCCCCGATCTCTGGGCGGAGACCGCCCCCCAAAAAAGGGCCGATGAGGCGAGCCGGTGATTCAGATAGAGGCGTTCCATTTCCTCGAAACCCCGGAACGCCTCCGGGTATTCTTTTTTCTGGAACCGGATCCAGGAGAGTTGCCAGCGGGCTTTCAGGGCGTGCGGTGAATAGGGGTGTTTTTGAATCACCTCCCGATAGTAGCGGACGGCCGTTTCGAAGTTCTTATCGTCCTCGCTGACCCTGGCGAGAAGGTAGCGCGTGCGCGCCGCCCAGATGCCTTCGGGCGTTTCCTCCAAAAGCGCCCGTGCCTCCATCTCGAAGGCGGGTTGATCGTGGCGGCGCAGGTGGTTTCTGGAAAGATAGAACCGGATCCGCATGCGGTTCGGGGAGCCGGGCGGAACCAGATGAAGCGACGCCGCCAGCGCGTTGGCGGCCCGGACCGTTTTTCGGAGCGCAAACAGCGCGAACGAGGAGTACAGGGCCGCCTGGCGCCGGAAGGGGGAATCTGGAAAAAGCCGGTTCAACTCGCGGAATCCATTCAGGGCTTTTTCATGGTGATTCGCCTTTTGAAGGTGCCGCGCCCGAAGAAAGTGGTCGCGTGGCCCGATGGGCCTAAGAGGGGGGGTTACGTTTTGCCCCAGCGCCCTGGACCGGGCCAGGCCGCGTTTCGAGATGGCGCTTTCCGGATAGCGCAGCCAGATCCGACGCCAGGCGAGGGCGGCGTCCCGCGTCTTCCCGGCCCTGTCCAGCGCTTCCGCCCGACGGGCGATGAAGGTGGCCGCCTTTTCATGGTCCGGAAAACGCCGGACCAGCTCCCGGAGCCAGTTTGCGGCGCGGAGGGGCCTTCCCTCCTTGAGTTCCAGCCGGGCGAGCGTCTCCAGAGAGAATGGGCCTCGGGGACCCGCCCGGCCGAGACGGACCCGTTTTTCCAGCGTTTTTCGCGCCGCCTCGTCATCGCCCGCCGCCAACGATGCTTTTGCCATGAAGTGGAGGATGTAGCCCTTGAGGTCGGGGGCTTGGCGCAGGGCTCTTTTCAGATGAAAAACGGCATCGCGGTAGCGGCCCATCTTGAGGTAGGCATACCCGAACAAAAAGGGCCGGCGGCCATTCCAGTCAGACGTTTGGCCCCTGAGCCCGTCGATCAGCCCCTCGTAATTTCTTTTTTCGATCCGTTCGAGGACAAATTTCGGAAGGGGAGAAATTTTCGGTGCCTTCGCCCGTTTTCGGGGCGCTTTTTGTGAGGGTGGGGGGACCGGGGGTATGGGAATTTTCAGGCTTTTATTTGGAGCGGCCAGGGAGGGAATGGGAATCCACAGGTTTTTTTTCGGGGCGGCCCGGGATTCGGAAATGGAAACGAGGGCGGAGATCGGAAGCAGCGCCAGGGTCCATAAAGCGGTCCTTTGGCCCATTATGCGGGTTCGATCATTTGGGGGCATTTTTTAGGGCCCGCCCGCCGCGGAACTGGAATTCGGACCTGACGCGGGCCCTGGCTTCTTTATCGAGAAGAATATCCACGCCGGTCATGGCCAGAGCTTTCGCTCCTAAAACGAGGGTTTTTCTTCCTTTCGCGCCTCCCGCCGCCTCGGCGAAGGCATGGGTGTGCGCCGAAACCTCCGGCGGGACCATCTGGATCTCGGGATGGATGGTGGGCGCTTCCTGGCTGGCGTTTCCCACGTCGGAGGAACCCATCGCGAGGGGAGGAAGGGGATCGGGCTCGAAGACTCCCAGGCTCTCCAGGTTTTTCCGGAAAAGGGAGGCCAGGGCTGTATTGACCCGCATGGGCGCATATCCGATCGGATTTCTTTCCACCCGGAGCCTGGCTCCGGCCGAGCGCGCCGCCCCGCGGGCGCAATCCGACACCCTCCGGACGAGGTTTTCGAGCCCCTCGGTGGTTAGGCTCCTCACGTAAAACCAGGCGGAGGCTTTTTCCGGGACGATGTTCGGCGCCTCGCCGCCTTCGGTGATGATGCCGTGGACCCTGTCCCCCGGGGGAAGATGTTGCCTGAGGGCGGAGATGGCGTTAAAGGTGGCGAGAACGCCGTCCAGGGCGTTGATCCCTTTTTCGGGAGCGACCGAGGCGTGGGAGGCTTTTCCGAAAAACCGGAACCGAAGTTCGGCCAGGGCGAGGAAGTTCACATCCGTCCGTGTTTCCGCCGAGGGGTGCATCATCATGTTGGCGTCCAGCCGGTGGAAAAGGCCGTTTTTCGCCATGATGACCTTTCCGCCCCCGCCCTCCTCGGCGGGCGTTCCGAGGACCTGGATGCCTCCTTTGTCCGGCTCTAATGTGCCCGCCAGCGCGGCCCCCGCTCCGGCGCTGGCCATGGCGATGACATTGTGTCCGCAGGCATGGCCCAGCCCGGGCAGGGCGTCGTATTCGGCCATGAATGAGACGGCTGGCTTGTTTCTGCCCTTGGCGGAGCGTTTGGCCCGGAAGGCGGTGGGGAGGTTGGCCACCCCCCGCTCGACGCGAAACCCCCGGTCTTCTAAAAATTGGGCGATAGCGGCGCTGGCGCGCTTTTCCTGAAAGGCGGTTTCGGGATGGCGGTGCAGGTCGAGGGAAATGGCCCATAGCGCGGGTGCGGCTTTATCGATATTCCCGCAAACGGCTGATTTCACCTGATCGAGCGTCATGGACAAAAACCTGCAGGCGGTTTAGGAAACCGATTATGGCCGGAGCTTAGAATTGATGTCAACGAATCGCTGAAGCAATTTGTATTGACGGGCTTTTTTAAAAAAGCAATACTTCCTTGCCCGTCCTTGGAGGTTGGTTTTGCAGGCGATTCTGGCTCCCGCTTTATCCGTTAGCGAATCCATGCCCCCGGCGCCGGCCGGAATCGACGTATGGAGCCTCGCCTTTGGCTCCGTCGGAGTGGTTTTCTTTGTGCTGCTGATACTGGTTTTTTTCTCCCTGACTTCCTGGACGATCATTATCTGGAAGGTGCTCGAACTCCGCCGCGCCAAGAGAAGCTGCGATGAATTCCTGGCGGCATTCTGGCAGGCCAAACGGCTGGATCAGCTCTACGAGGAGGCCCTCGCCATCGAGGGGAACCCGATCGCCGAGGTTTTCGCGGCGGGATACCGGGAGGCGGAGCAGGTTCTCCAGGCGAGAACAAAAGGCGGCGCTGAGGACACAAATGTATTAACCGCGGAGCTTTCGGGGGTCGAAAGCGTGGAACGCGCGCTCAGACGCGCGGCGAATCATGAGATTTCAAGCCTGGAGCGTCTCATCACGTTTCTGGCCACCACCGCCAGCGCATCGCCGTTTATCGGGCTTTTCGGTACGGTTTGGGGGATCATGAACTCGTTCCGCGATATCGGGACCCAGGGGGCCGCCGGTCTGGCCGTCGTGGCGCCCGGCATCAGCGAGGCCCTGATCGCGACGGCGCTGGGGCTGGCGGCTGCGATTCCCGCCGTAATCGCTTACAACCATTTACAGAATCGTATCAAGATTCTCGCGGATGATATCGAAAATTTCACCGCGGATTTTCTCAATCTCGTAGGCCGCCATTTCATGACCATGTAAACGCCGGAGGCGATCTTGGCTGCGAATATCAGCCGCGGCGGCGGCACACACCTGGCGGAAATCAACGTCACACCCCTCGTGGATGTGATGCTCGTCCTGCTGATCATATTCATGGTTACGGCCCCGTTGCTCGAGCAGCACAGGAGCCAGGTCAACGTGGACCTGCCCGCCGTCGCCGCCGCTCCCTCGACGGCCGCCGAGGATGCCGTTGTCATCACGGTGGACATCAACCAAGACCTTTTTGTCAACGACCGCCCGGTCCTGCTGTCGGAGCTCGGCGTGAAGCTGGCAACTTTGTTCAAAAGCCGGGCGCGGAAAGAGATTTTCCTGCGCGCCGATCGGGCGGTTCCCTACGGGATTGTGGTGAAGACGATGGCCGTCGTCCGGAAGGCCGGAATCACCCGCCTGAACATGGTGACGGACGCTCTTGAGCGCCGGGGCGGGAAATCCCGCCGCCGCCGGCGCGGCCGCTGAGACAGGATACCTCCCATGGCAAAGCGTCCATTCGCCCGTTTCCGGGAGGGAGACCCTGGCGGGAGCGCCCAGCTTGGGTTGCGGGGCGGCGCCTCGCATTTCGAGGGCGCGCGCTCCCTGCTCGGCGACCGGAGGTTCCGGTGGGCTTGGTGCATCTCTATCGCTTTGCACGTCGTGTTGTTTGCGGCGGTGGCGTGGTCGCCTTCGTCCGCGAACTACCGTTTCTACGGGAGCGGGACGGCGGTCAGTCTGGTCGGGGCGGATCAGATTCCCGGCGGCTCGGCGCGCGGAAAATCGGGCGACCGGATCGAAGATTTCCAATTGCCGCCCATATCCGGCGGCCCAAAAGCGAGAAAGATAGAGGCCGAACCGGAGCGGAAAAAACCGAAAAAGAAAATTCGGACCGATAAAAAACGGAAGAAAAAAAAGGCTATCCGTAAAAAGAAAAGAAAAAAGAAGAGAAGGTCGGTCCGCAGAAAAAAGAAAAAACGG
>DNYS01000266.1:10352-27488 GCA_003506735.1 Nitrospinota bacterium | reverse complement strand
CTTTGGACAGCGGGGAATTACTGGCGAGAAATGCGGTTGGCGAACGCCCAAAACCCAGGGCGGACTATCCCGGCGAGGGGGGCGGCGACGGCCAGGGAGGCGGCAGCCTCGGCGGGGGCAGCGGCGGCGTCGCTCGCAGGGATATCGAGCGATACTATGGCCTTCTCGCGGACCGCGTGAGAAGAAACTGGTCGATTCCAAGGAGCCTGGCCGACATAAAGAGCCTCAAGACCGAGGTCATCTTCGATGTGTCCCGGTTGGGCAAGATACGCGGGCTGCGAATCGAGAAATCCAGCGGCAACCGGATTTACGACGACGCGGTGCTCCGCGCGGTGGCGCGGTCCGCGAATCCGTCCCTGCCGCCTCCGCCCAATACGGTGAAAGAAAAATGGCTCCCTTTGGGTTTCCGTTTTTGCGGGCAGACCTTTTGCCGGTAACAGGAAATTTTGTATGACCAAATATTGTTCTGGCGGCGGATCCTCCTGCCGCCTCGGAAGGGTTTTGATGGCCGGGCTCCTTGCCGCCGGGGTTTCGGCGCCGGGCGTCCCGGGCGGGTCCGCCGAAGGAGCCGCCAACGAGCGGGTTTTCATCGACATTTACTCCCCCAACGTGAGAAAAATCCGGCTCGCCATCCCCGAGTTGCGCCCATTGGCGGGCGGCCGCAAGCCGCTTGGCCTTCGGATTGCCAAGGTCATCGAATCCGACCTCCGGCGGAGCGGGCTGTTTTTCGTCAGGGATCGGAAAGGATTTCTGGAAAATCCACTCACGGCCGGAATCCGCAAAAAAGATCAGAACTTTCGGGAATGGCTGAATGTCATCAAGGCCGAGGGGCTGGTGAAGGGCGGCTACCGGATTTTTGGCGACTCGATCGAAGTCGAAATGTATCTCTACGACACCGCGCGCGGGGTGCAGGAGCTCGGGAAAAGATACCGCTATCCCGCTTCCAACTGGCGGCTGCTCGCCCATCGGTTCGCCAATGCGGTGCTCGAGCGGTTTACCGGAGAAAAGGGGGTTTTCGATACCCAGCTCGCTTTTGTGTCGCGCCGATCGAACAAGCATCGGGGCGAGATCTATATCATGGACTGGGATGGCGCCTCCCTCCGCCGCGTAACCCGGAACGGGCAGGGAAACAACGCCCCCGCCTGGTCGCCCAACGGCAAATGGCTGGCCTACTCTTCGTTTAAATCCAGAACGCCGGGCGTGTTTATCCTCCCCACGAACGGGGGAAGGGAGTTTCGGGTCAGCTCCAGGCGCTTCCAGGCCATCGGGGGGAGTTTTTCACCGGACAGCCGGTATTTCGCCTTTGCCCAGCTGACGGGCAGGAATTACGAAATCTACCTGTACGATATGTTCAGCCGGGTGAAAAAACGCCTCACCCGGAATTTCGGCGTTGATGTTTCGCCGGCCTTTTCTCCGGACGGGAAAAAAATCGTATTTTCATCCGGGCGCTCCGGCACCCCTCAGATATATGTGATGAACACGAATGGCGCCGGCGTCAGGCGCATTACACGCCGGGGGACCTATAATACCGAGCCGGAATGGAGCCCCCGGGGGGATCGGATCGCATTTACGGGCCGGGTGACGGATGGGTCCTCCATCGATATCGTCACCGTGAACCCCGACGGGAGCGATTTGCGCCGCCTGACGGGGGGGCAGCGGCGGAATGAATCTCCCACATGGTCCCCGGATGGGAGAAATATTGCATTTTCCTCGGATCGCTCCGGGCGCAAATATGTTTACGTGATGACCTCGGCGGGTACCCAGTTGATGCGCCTGAAGCCCGGACAGGGGCCTTCCTGGTCCCCCGCCCTGCCGTAAAGTGGCCCGAAATTTTTGTGATAAGGCTTGCCCCTTACCCATCAAGGCCTTATACTAAGCAGTCGTGTATCAAAAGCTGTGGGAGCGTTATCCCGCCCTGGGGATGGGGTGTGTTTTTCCAAAAAGGCAAATTGGCTTTATTTTCATGTTTCCCGCTCTGACCGTATTTTTCCAGAGGGCTGCGAGGAGGACTTTTAAATGTTCGCGACGGGATATGCCAAGCATTTCAAATTCGCTGTTGTAGGTGGAGTCTTGTTGCTTGCGGCCGGATGTGCAGAGCAGACGGTAAAATCCGGCGAGGCGGTAAATACGTATATGCCGAATTTGAAAAAGTCATCGTCAAAGTCGGCACCTCGCAAAGCCATGAGCGAAGGGAGCATGACGGAGTCGGATCGCAGGCGCAAAAGAGCTTCTTTTAAAAGAACGCTGAGTGAATTTGAAAGCGATCTCGTATATTTCGATTTTGATTTGTCGGAAATCAGGCCGGACATGCGCTCCGGGCTGGACCGCAAGGCGCAGTTCCTGCTCGAATTCCCGACCCTTCGCATCCAGATCGAAGGGCATTGCGACGAACGGGGCACGGCGGAATACAACGTGGCCCTGGGTCACCGGCGCGCCCAGACAACCAAGGATTATCTGGTATCGCTGGGCGTCTCCGCATCGCGAATCGATACTGTGAGTTATGGCGAAGAGCGTCCGGCCGATGCGAGAAGTCACGAACTGGCGTGGGCCAAAAACCGCCGGGCGAAGTTCAACGTCATTGGCGGTGTTCCCGCGGGAATGAATTAAGGATCTTATTTGTCGCGACCCAAAGGATTCTCCGGCGGTGATCCGCCGGGGAGTTTTTTTCTTATGTTATCTCACCGCTTCAATATTCGCTCTTTATTGTCCGTCTCGGCTCTCTTCCTTATCCTGACAGGTTGCCAGGAGGCCCTTCTGGAGGGCGATCCATCGCCCAACGCTCCGGGGCCTGATTCCCGGGTTGCGCAGTTGACGAACCGATTGAGCGGGGACATTCGCTCGTTGGGAAAAAACTTGAATGCCTTGCGCCGGGGGTTGGCGAATCAGGAAGGGCGTATCGAGGGAGTGAGAAAAGAGCTTCAAGCCCTGATCGACCTCCTCGAAAAAAACCGGATAACCTCCGAGGCGTCCTCCAAAAAATTTGAAATCCAGTGGAAAGAACTTCGGGGGCGCCTGGAGGCCATGGACAACGAGATGTCTTTTTTGCGCTCCTCTGGCGCCCGGGGCGGTTCCGCGCCGGAGCGGGATGAGCCCGTGCAGGAAATCCGGCCCGCAGGCACCCCGGCGGGAAAGGCGTCTCCGGCGGCTCCTCCGAAAGGGATTGTCCCGGCGGGCGGCGTGGCCGGCGCGGGCGTTCCCAGCCAGGGAGTCCTGTCGGCCGGTGTTCCATCGGGCGTACCTGCGGGCGTGTCTCTGCCGGCGGGCGTTTCCGCCAGTGCCGGCCAGCCTAAACCGCCCGCTCTTCCGGCCCCGGAGGCGGAGTTTAACAAGGCGCTCCGGGTCTTACAAAAAGAACGCACCTTCCCGAAGGCGCGCATGTTGTTTAACCAGTTTATCCTGAAAAACCCGACCCACGACCTAGCGGACGATGCCCAGTACTGGATTGGAGAATCCTATTTCCAGGAAAAGAATTTCGAGCGGGCGATTCTTTCCTTCAACAAAGTCCAGGTGGACTACGCCAACGGAGACAAGGCGCCCGATGCCCTCCTCAAGGAGGCGCTGGCGTTCATGAACCTGGGAGATAAGGCCAGCGCGCGAGAGCTCCTGGGCCGGGTCGTCCAAAAATATCCGAATTCGGGCGCGGCTGCCAATGCGGCGAAGCGCCTGAAATCCTTGTAGCGAGCGCCGACGAAGGCTCCGCCTCCCCCCTTGGCCGGGGATGCCCTTTCGGCGCTGGCCTGACCGAAGAGCCATGACCAGTCAAAAAAAACCTTCCGAAAAAATCCGCGCCCGGGCGGGAAAGCTGGCCGAAGAACTCCATCACCATAATTACCGCTATTATGCGCTCGACAATCCCCTCGTCTCGGATGCCGGATACGATCGCCTGATGCGGGAGCTTCAGGCCCTCGAAGCGGAATGCCCCTCCTTGGTCAACCCCAATTCCCCGACCCAGCGCGTGGGCGCCGAGCCGCTCGATGCTTTCGGCGCGTTTGTTCACGATCCGCCCATGCGCAGCCTGGAGAACGCCGTGGACGAGGAGGAGATTCGCGGATTCGAGGATCGCGCCCGGCGCTACATTCTCCAGACCTACGACCGCGAGATCGAAAGCATGGCCTATACCATCGAACCCAAGTTGGATGGCCTTGCGGTCGAGTTGATTTACCGCGACGGTCTCTTTTTCTCCGGGGGCACGCGGGGAAACGGCGCACGCGGCGAGGACATCACCCCGAACCTCCGGACGATTCGGGGAATCCCCCTTCGGTTGCGCACCCCGGATGACAGGCCCGTGCCGCCGGCCCATCTTGCCGTGCGCGGGGAGGTCTTTTTGGATCTGGAGGGATTCGAAAAATTAAACCGTGCCCGCCTGGAAGCGGAGGAGGTCCCATACGCGAACCCGCGCAACGCCGCCGCCGGCTCCCTTCGCCAGCTGGATTCGAGAATCACGGCGGCCCGGCCGCTCAAAATCTGCCTGTACGGCGTGGGCCGGGTGAATGGCCATGCCTTCGAGAGCCAATCCGATCTCCTCGAAACGCTTCGAGGATGGGGCCTTCCTGTAACGGAGTGGAGGCATTGTACGGACCTGACCGAGGCCATCCAGTGCTACCGGGAGCTTTTAGAGGGCAGGGAAGGTTCCCCCTTCGAGATGGATGGCGCCGTTATCAAGGTGGACTCATTCGAGCTTCAAGAAGAACTCGGAAGTACTTCCCGCGCCCCACGCTGGGCAATTGCCTACAAATTTCCGCCCAAGCAGGAGCATACTCTCGTCGAGAACATCATCGTTCAGGTCGGGCGGACCGGGGTTCTCACCCCCGTGGCCGTGCTCAAGCCGGTTCGCGTGGGGGGTGTTGAAGTCTCCCGCGCCACCCTCCACAACCAGGACGAGGTGGACAAAAAAGACGTGCGCGTGGGCGATACGGTGGTGATCCAGCGTGCCGGGGATGTCATCCCCGAGGTGGTAGCGGTTGTCCGGGAAAAGCGCCCGAAGGGGGCGCGGAAATATAAAATTCCGAAAAAATGTCCGGTGTGCGAAACTTCCGCGGTCCGCGACGAGGATGAAGCGGCGGTCCGGTGCCCGAACCCGGCCTGTGGCGCGGTGGTCAAGGAAAGTCTCCGGCATTTCGCCTCCCGGGGCGCGATGGATATCGAAGGCCTCGGAGAAAAGATTGTCATCCAGCTCGTGGACGAGGGTTTCGTCAAAGAGCCGGCGGATTTGTTTAGGCTCGAGCCGCGCCGCGAGGAGCTGATTGAACTGGAGCGGATGGGCGAGAAGAAGGCCGATAATCTTCTCGCCGCGCTGGACGAAGCCAGGACCCGGCCCCTGGCGCGGTTCATTTTCGCCCTCGGCATCCGCCATGTCGGCGTGCATCTGGCCGAGGTTTTGGCCAGCCGGTTCGGGAGCGTCGATGGGCTCCGCCAGGCGGATGCCGAAACGCTGACCGCCGTCCATGAAGTCGGCCCCCGGGTGGCCGAGAGCATCGCCGCTTTTTTCCGGAATGAGCGGTCACGCCGGGTGGTCGAGAATCTAATGGATGCCGGGGTGTCCCCCGAGGCGCCGGCCGCCTCGGGGACGAATGCGGAAGGGGCCCCGTTCGCCGGAAAGACATTCGTGTTGACCGGGACCCTGGCGGGCCGCTCGCGCGCCGAGGCCAAGGCGTCGCTGGAGGCGCTCGGCGGGCGGGTGAGTAGCTCCCTCGGCAAAAAGACGGATTTCCTTATCGCTGGGGAGAATCCCGGCTCCAAGCGCGCCAAGGCCGAGAAGCTCGAAATCCCCGTGTGGGATGAGGATACTTTTGACCGGGCGCTTTTGGAAAAACATATTCCTTGACGAAATATCCCGTGTTTATTACGATTATCGGGCAATGGACGACCCGATACCCCCATCCAGTCACCCAACGGCATTTCCTGCGAGCGGGCCACCCGTATGAGTAAAATCCGCAAGGCCGTATTTCCCGCTGCGGGGCTGGGAACCCGGTTTTTGCCCGCGACCAAAGCTGTTCCCAAGGAAATGCTTCCCATCGTGGATATTCCTCAAATCCAGATAGGCGTCCAGGAGGCTTTGGACGCGGGAATCGATGAGATCATTTTCATCACCGGGCGCGGAAAAGTCTCGGTAGTGGATCATTTTGACGTATCCTATGAGCTTGAGGAGCATCTATCGAAGCGCGGGAACAAGGAGTTGCTTTCGGTGGTGAGGGAGGTGGCCGATAAGGCGCGTGTCGTGTCCATCCGCCAGAAAAACCCCCGCGGCCTGGGCCATGCGGTTCTTTGCGCCAAGGACGTGGTGGGAGATGAGCCGTTTGCGGTCATTTTGAGCGACGACATCATCCGGGGCGAGAAGCCGGCGATCGGACAGATGGCCGAAATCCATGAAGCCCATGGAGGGGCCATCGTTTCCGTAATGGAGGTTCCGCGGAAGGAAATTTCCAAGTACGGGGCCGCCGTTCCCTCGGATGAGGCTCCGCCGGGTCCGCGCCTGACGCCCTTGAAGGGAATGGTGGAGAAGCCGCCAGCGGATGAGGCGCCCTCGAATCTGGCGGTCATCGGGCGCTATATTCTTCCGCCCGAAATTTTTGGATGCCTCGAAAACGTTGTCCCCGATGCCAATGGGGAAATTCAACTCACCGACGGGATTCGTCTCCTGATGGACCAAATGCCGGTCTATGCCTACGAATTCGAGGGCAAGCGGTTTGATGCGGGAGACAAGCTCGGGTTTTTGCAGGCGACGGTGGAATATGCGCTGGATCGAAGCGACATCGGTCCGGCGTTCAGGGATTATTTGAGGAGCTTGGATTTGTAATGTCCCCTTCGGGCCCTCCGGATGAGCCCCAACCTCCGGACTCGCGTCATCGGCGAATTCCTGCCCCCAAGTGGGAGCGGGCGGGTATGCACATCCGCCTGCGTTTCGGGGGCTAAGCCGTGGAAGCGGGAATCATTCTCCGGCTCGCCGCTTTTGTCCTGCTGATGTGCCTTTCTGCCTGCTTTTCGGCGAGCGAGACGGCGTTTTTCTCCCTGAGCCGCGTTCGCGTACGAACCCTTCGTAAAGAGAGCAAGCTTGGCGAGCGGATCGGGTTGCTCCTTGAGCGGCCCCGACGGCTGATCATCTCCATCCTCATGGGAAACGAGATCGTCAATATCATCGCCTCGGCGCTCTTTACCGGGAGCGTGGTGCTCCTGCTGGGCGAGGGGCAGACCTGGCTCGCGCCGATCCTGATGATTCCGCTTCTGATGGTGTTCGGAGAAATTACCCCGAAGTCCGTGGCGGCCCGTTATCCCGAATCGTTTGCCCGGATTCTCGCGGTTCCGTTGGCCCTGTTCACGAGGCTGATTCATCCGCTCCGCTGGGTGTTTCTCATTATCTCCAACGCGGTGCTTTCCCTGCTCGGCGCGGGGACCCGGGATCAGAGCAACATCCTGATGGAGGACGAATTTCTCACCCTGGTCGAAGCGGGCCTGGAGGAGGGCGAACTCGACGCCACGGAGCGGACCTATATCCGGAATATTTTCGAGTTTCACGACCGTACGGTGGGCGAGATCACGATTCCACGGACGGACATGGAATGCTGGGAGGCCGGAATCCCTCTGAGCGATGTCGCGGGGCTCGTGAGGGAGGCGGCCTATTCGCGCGTGCCCGTCTACGAGGGCGACCGCGATCATATCGTGGGCATTTTGTATCTGAAGGATTTTCTCGAAGTCTTTCACCAGACGTCTTTCGAGGCGGACCGGGTGTTGACCCGGGAGATGCTCCGCAAGCCGCTGATCGTGCCCGAGGGAACGAAGCTCGACGCGCTTTTCCGGCTTCTCCGGCAGGAGAGAACGCACCTGGCCATCGTGGCCGACGAGTTCGGCGGGGTGACCGGATTGGTGACCATGGCGGATTTGCTCGATGAAATTTTCGGGGAGATCCGCGATGAGTTCGATGAGGAGGAAGAAGCCGAAATCGAAAAGCAGGATGACGGCTCGTTCCTGTGCCAGGCGCGGCTTCTGCTGCCCGAATTCAGGGAGCAAACGGGCTGGCGCCTTTCGGATTATCCGGATGTCCATACGGTGGGCGGCCTGGTGTTTACCCTGGTGGGCCGCGTGCCGGAGGCGGGCGATCGGGTTTCTCACGGCGGGGTCGAGTTCATCGTCCTCGAGGCGGATCAAACGCGCGTGGTCCGGGTGCGCGCAGAGAAGATTGAGAAGGGCGAATGATGTCCACCACCCTCTTGATTTTTATCGGAATCTTGCTTCTTTTGGGCGAGGCGGTGTTTTCGGGCTCGGAGATCGCCATCATCTCGGCGAACCGGGCCCGGCTCCGCTCCCTGGCGAAGGGGGGCGATAAGGGCGCCGAGACGGCCCTTCGCCTCCTCGATGCGCCCGAGTGGCTCATGGGCACCATCTTGACCTGCCACAATACGTTTTTCGTGACCAACGTAACGCTCGCCACCTATGTGGCAATCGATATCGCCGGACCCCGGTACGGAGAGCTATTGTCGGTCCTGGTGGTCATTCCGATCCTGGTGATCTTCGGCGAGGTCGTTCCGAAGAGCTACTGTCAGGACCGGGCGGACATTCTCGCTCCCCGGCTGGCCCGGCTGGTCTGGCGGGCAAGGAGCGTTGTCTATCCCTTCGTCTGGCTTCTCAACCGCTTGATCCGGTCGGTCCTGAGCAGAAATGACGGCGGGCACAGCAGTCCGTTCGTCACGCGCCAGGAACTCGAAATCCTGGTGGAAGAGCCCAGCGAGGGTGATTTGCGGGCGGGCGAGCGGAAAATGATCGGTCGCATCCTGTCGTTCGGCGGGCTGGATGTCGCGAACGTCATGGTCCCCCAGGTGGAGGTTTCCGCCGTGGATGAAGAATTGGGAATCGAGGATGTCATCGAGCGGATCAAGACGGCCGGGCATTCGAGCATTCTCATATACAAAGAGGAGATTCATCACATCGTCGGCGTGGTCAATGCCCGGGACATCATCGCCATCGGCGAGGAAGCCCGGGGCCCCCTCAAGCTAAAACCAGAGTTGGTGCGGCCGCCATATTTTGTGCCCGAGTCCAAGCCGGCCGACGATCTCCTCGAAGAGATGCGGCGGGAAAAAATCAAGCTCGCAGTGGCCGTGGACGAGTACGGCGGCTGCGTGGGCGTCGTGACGATAGAAGACCTGGTCGAGGAAATCGTCGGCGAGATCAGCGACGAATACGACGTGGACGAGGGCCGGCTGTATCAACACCTCGCGGACAGCAATATCCTGGTGGACGCCCGGATGGAGGTCGAAGCGGTCAAGGAAGAGCTCTCGGTCCCGATTCCGGATGGCGACTACGAGACGCTGGGAGGCTACCTGCTCGAGGTGTTCGCACGCATCCCGAAACCGGGCGAGCAAATTTCGGTGGACGGCTGGAAATTCACGGTGACCGAAGCGACGGATCGCCAAATCGAGAAAATCAGATGCGGGCGCGAGCCCGCCCGTCCTCCCGCCGAGGACGATCCCTCCGAATAAATTATCCGCCGCCGGGCCCTCCGGCAGCCCCGCCGTTAGCCCGAGATCGGATCGGGAACGCGAATTCCAGTGTCGGCCGAGATGCCGCGAAGCATCTCCCACTGGGCCTCTTCGTAGGGAATGCCGTTCGCCTCGGCCTCGGCCTTTCGCCGGGCTTCCCGCTCGCCGGGCAGGAGCATATCGGGGGCCCCGTGTTCCCGGATGTCGCAGACGGTGTCGGCGAGGCGCTGGCGGGCTTCTTCTTCGGGATAAAGAAAGTCGATCCGCCAGGCTTCGAAGGTCTGCGACACGCGGCTTTTGGGCGTCTCGCGCATGGTCTTGATCCGCTTGGTGGAGCCCCCGCCGATCACGTTGTCCAACTCAACGAGAATGTTCAGGCCCGATCCCTTGTAGCCGAAGGCTTCCCCTCCCAGGGGCAGCACCGACCCCGCCAGAAGGCTTTCGTAGGAGACAATTCCTTCGAGAATGTTGCCGTCCTTGTCCTTGAAGTAATCGGGGGGAATGGGAAAGCCTCCCCGCACGGCCCGGATGGCCGGGCTCACCGCCCGCTGGGTCGTGGCGATGTCGATGACGATGGCCTCATCGCCGCAGGGCATCCCCCAGGCGATGGGGTTGGTCCCCATGCGGATCCGGTTTCCGCCGAAGGGAATCATCCACGCGCCCGCGGTGCAGGTGGCGCGGGCGGCGAATCCCCGCGCGATCAGGGCTTCGACATAGACGCAGGCCGCGCCGAAATGGTTCGCGTCGTAGACATGAACCCGCCCCGTTCCGAACTCCTCGGCCAGATCGCCGGCCAGATGGGCGGCCTCCATCGCCGCGGGGTGTCCGAGCCCTCCTTTGGCGTTCATGGAGGCGACGGCCCAGCCCTCTTTCTGCCGAACCTCGGGCAGGGCGGCCGCGTCGATGGCGTCCAGCGGAATTCGATCGACAAGCTCACGAAGGCCCGTTCCGCCCGCCACCCCGTGGCTGGAAATCCCCCTCAGATCCGCGGCCGCAAGCACCTCGGCCGTCACGCGGGCGCGGTCCGGCGGCGCTCCCAGGGATTCGGTTACTTCGGCTGCAAATTCGATCAAATCGCTTGCCGAGATGCGGCCGGGATCACTCATTTTTGGGAACATTTAACGATTGGTGCGGAATCCGCAGGGTGAATAACAAGCCTCCTTCGGGCGGCATGGCAACATCCAGCCGTCCGTTCCACATCTGGACGGTCAGGTGAGTCCGGTAAAGCCCGAGGCCCACCCCTTCGAAGCCCTCTTTCTCCTGGAGGCATGTGTCCAGCCAGTCGAGGATGGTTTCGAGCTTTCCCGGCGGGAGTTTCGCCCCCCGGTTTTCGACGGCGAGAGAAATTTCGGAATCCCCGCGCATAAGGCGGATCAGAACGGTCCCCCCCCCGGGGGAAAGCAGAATCACCGCGTCCAGCAGATCGTTGATCAGGGTGGCAAAACGATCCGGATCGCCGGTGACGATCAGCGGAGAGGAGGGGATTTCCGGCTGGATTCGGTAGCCCCGCAACCGGCGGAGGCGCTTGCTGATCTGCCCGCTCAAGAGGGCGGCCAGGTCGAAAGATTCCTCCTTCAGCGTCAGGTTTCCGCTTTCGATGTCCGCCGTATCGGCCAGATCCCGGACGAGGCGGTCCATCCTGTAGACGGATTCCGTGAGTTCTCCCAGATTTTCACGGAGCCGGATCAAATTGGGCTCCTCGGTGAGATCGTTGAACCGCCGGCGGAAATCGGCGAAAGACTCGCCGAGATCGCGGCTCACAAGACGCAGGAAAAGCGAGGTGTCCCGCGGGTTGTCCATTCCGTTTTCTGAGTCGCCGGCCGACCGATCGTCCAATATCATCCCTTCATCAAACGAAGTCCATCGCTGAAGGTGCCAAATCGGGCGCGATTTTCCGCCATCCCCGAAGGGCTGTCAAAAACGCGGGCTGCGCGTCCGTCTAGAACGAGATGTTCCGGACGCGCATATCCTCGGCGGCGTCGAGAATGACCCGGGCCGTTCCCCGGGTCATGGGCTTGAGGCCGTCCAGGTCCTCCAAGGAAACCCATCTCGCCTCGGTAGCGTCGCTCCTCGCCTGGAGGGTGCCACCCGCCGGGCGGCATACGAAATCGACGAGGACATAGTGATACTGCACCCGATCCCAATCGTCCCGGGTGATTCTGTCGAGGACGGCGCACCGGGAGACGACCTCGACGGTCAGGTTCGTTTCCTCGAATACTTCCCGCTTGCAGGCATCCTCTAAGGTCTCGCCGAGCTTCAGCGCGCCTCCCGGAACGCTCCAGTTTCCAAGGCCCGGCGAATTGCCGCGCCGGGCCATCAGAACTTTTCCTCCGCTGAACACAATCGCCCCGACGCCGACGATGGGCCGGAGGGGATATTCGCGGCTCATCCCGCCTCCTGGTTTCGCAAACGTTGACACTGGCAGAGAGCCGAACGTAGCATCACACCCGGTTCCGGGAAAGTGCGGCGGTGGATTCCAGGCAAAGGTGGAGCGGAGGAGAGCGTGCCCCCAGAGATTGTTTTCGCCCTGATTTCCATGGGATGCCTGGGAACGAGCGATTTTCTCTATAAATGGGGTCAGCGCTGGGATCTGCGGGGCGGCCCGTTCATGTTGCTCCAAAACTTCGCCTATATGCCCACCGCCTTCGCGCTTACCTTTATCCGCTCGGAACTCGCTTGGAGCCCCGGCCTGTGGTTGGGCCTGCTGAACGGCGCACTCGCCTTCACGGCGTTTCTTTTCATCCTCCTGGCGATGCGCCGGGGGGAGGCCATTTCGCTGATCCCCATCGTCCGCCTGAACTTTGCGATAACGGCCCTGCTGACGATCGCCTTTATCGGCGAGGAGGTGAACCCCCTCAAGGGCATCGCCCTCTTCCTGGCGGGAGCGGCCGTTCTCTCGGGGGGAGTCGGCGTCATCGCGGGCGGGCGGGATCGCCGCTCCCTGGCGCTCGCTGCCGGCGCGATGTGCCTGTTCGGGTTCATCGGGCTGTTTATCAAGCTCGGCCTGGCGATGGGGGCGAATCCGGCGGCCATGACGCTCGCTCAGAGCGTGGGCGTATTTTGCATGGCGCTCCCCTATGCCGTTTTCTCGGGAGACTCCATGCCCCGGCGGGGCGGCGCTCTTTGGGTTCCCCTCGCCTGTGGAATATTGACCTCATCCAGCTACGTTTCGCTTTCGGTGGGTTTCACCCACGGAGACGCGGTCGTGATCGCGCCTATCGCTCAACTCAGTTTCGTTCTCACGGGCCTTTTGGCCATCGTTTTTCTCGGGGAGCGCCTCTCCACCCGGAGGGCCCTCGGGGTGGCCTGCGCGGTTTTTTCGATCCTGATATTCGCAGCGGCCTAGCTGCGCGGTCCGGGCGTGTTCGCCGCCCGGAGCGAGGGATTGAGAGGGCTTTTGGATCCGAAACGAATCTCCGCGCATTTCCGGTTGCGGTCATTCCATCCTTTGGATCTATGTTTACCGCGCTGGCGGGAGATTCCGCCGGGAGGGGGCGGGCTGCCCCCGGAGGAAACCGGTATGCGGAGTTTGAATGGAAAAATGAATCGCAATTTTTATGGGGGTGGTCGGTTTCGGAATATTTCGGGAGTTTGCGGGTGAACTTCGATTTGGGGTTTCTCGGGTGGTGGATTTGCCCGAGGGGTGGTTTGGAGGTCAAGCCCGGCGCGGTTAGATGATGCCCTCGCTCCGCAGCTCGCCCGCCCGGTCCGGTCCGATGCCGATCCACGAGGAGAGGATTTCGTCGGTGTGCGCTCCGAGCGGGGGGCCTGTCCAGCGGATATCGAGCGGGGTTTTCGACATGCGCGGGGTGACGTTTTGCATGGGGACTTCGCCGAAATCGGGATCGGGAATGTTCTTGACGAGCTCCCGCGCCTGGAAATGGGGGTCCGCCAGGATGTCCTCGATGTCGTAGACGGGCATGGCGGTGACGCCTCCCTCGGTGAAGCGCCGCATGTTCTCCTCGCAGGAGCGCGTGCGGATTTCGCCGGCCACAATTTCGTCGAGCGCCGGGTTGTTGGCCACGCGGGCGTTGTTGCTCTCGAAGCGGGGATTGGGGATGAGGTCGCTCCGGTCCAGGCATATGGCCAGG
Organism: Nitrospinota bacterium; assembly: GCA_003506735.1. Taxonomy (GTDB): domain Bacteria; phylum UBA8248; class UBA8248; order UBA8248; family UBA8248; genus UBA8248. Next base: position 13,927 of record DNYS01000266.1, on the reverse strand, counting down.
CGCTCGAACATGGGCTGGGTCGAGGCGGAAATGGCGATCCAGCGGCCATCCTTCGTCGGGTAGCAGTTCCGGGGCGAGGAGTTTTCGGAGAGGTTTCCGGTGCGCCCGTATTTTTTCCCGCTCAGGGCGAACTCGGCGGCATAGGGGCCGATGATGGTGAACAAGGGCTCGTAGAGGGCCAGATCGATGACTTGGCCCTTTCCGCCTCCCAGCGCGTCCCGGTGGTAGAGGGCGAACATGGTGGAGGAGACCCCGTACAGGCCCGCCGTCATGTCGGCGATCGGAATTGGCGGGAGGAGGGGCGGCGAATCGGGAAACCCATTGATGGCGCTGAAGCCCGAGGCCGCCTCGACTAGGGTTCCGAAGCCGGGCCGATCCCGGTAGGGGCCGTCCTGTCCCCAGCCGGAGATGCGCACGATGACCAGACGGGGGTTGATCTCATGAAGTTCTTCGGGCGAGAGGCCCCAGGACTCGAGTTTCCCGGGGAAGAAATTCTCGGCCAGCACGTCGGCCTTCGAGGCCAGTTCCTTCAAAATCTCCTGCCCGGCGGGCCGGTTCAGGGCCAGCGTCATCGATTTTTTCCCGCGCCCGTACACCTTCCACCACGAGGGCTTCCAGGCGCGGAGGGTGTCTCCCCGCCCGGGGACCTCGACTTTCACCACCTCGGCTCCGGCGTCGGCGAGGAGCATCCCGTAGAAGCCGCCGACGATGAGCCGGGTCAGATCGAGCACCTTTACGCCTTCGAGCGGCGCCGCCATCGAGATCGCTCCCCTTTCGGTTTCGTCCGGCCGCCCTTTTTCGGGCACGAATCGGAGCGCCGGGGCAGGAGGGCCATTTTGCGATAGAGCCGGATCATAGCATGCAAGATTCCCCCGCCGGGAGGGCTCCGGGAAGATGTTTGGTTTCAATCCTTTTCGCGCAGCGAAATCCGGTATATATATTCGGGGACGACCCCCCGGAATCGCCGCGGGGCATTTCGCATTCCATAACGGGATTTTACCGATGGCTGTCACACTAAAAAGAATCTGCGTATTCACCGGCTCCCGGGAAGGGAACAAAGCGGTATACCGCGATGCCGCCGCGGGACTGGGGACCATTCTTTCGGAGAAAAATATCGGCATCGTCTACGGCGGGGGTCACGTCGGGCTGATGGGGGTGCTCGCGGACGCCGCGCTCGCGGGCGGGGGGGAGGTCATCGGAGTCATGCCGAAGGGAATCATGGACCTGGAAGTGGCGCACAATGGCGTGACCGAACTCCGGGTGGTCGAGACCATGCACGAGCGAAAAGCCGTCATGGCCGAACTCTCGGACGGCTTCATCGTCCTGCCGGGTGGGCTCGGAACCTTCGAGGAGATGATGGAGGTGCTTTCTTGGCTCTATCTGCAGTTTATCAAAAAGCCGGCCGGTTTGCTGAACGTGGAGGGCTACTTCGATCCGCTGCTGTCTTTTTTCCGCCACGCCGCCGGGGAAGGGTTCATGCCGGAGAGCTACGAGGAACTGTTCACGGTGAACGGCGATCCGCTTCGTTTGATCTCGGAGATGGAGAATTACATCCCGCCGGACGGCCCCCTCGTCCAGAGGCCTACTCCCACTTGAGATATTTCAAATATCCCACCTCGGGAATATCCACCCGGACGCCGAGCCCCATCGCCTTTTTGTGCGCCTGGATGGTTTTGAGATGTGCGTAGGCCTCCCACAATATATGGCGGAAGGTGTATTCGAGGTCGAAGTGGAAAAGGCCGGGGTCGTTTTCATCCTGCCAATACCCGCTTGAATGGGCCTTCAGGGTTACATTTTTTGTCCATTCCAAGCGGTTCTCTCCGGTTGCGAATGCATCGTTCGGGTCGATGCGGCGGGTGAGCGTTTTCTCCCGCAGGCTGCCCAGCGTCTCCCCGCCGAGAATCTCGAGGGCGAGGGCGGTGGCGTCCTTGAGGGCGGTGAGCAGGTCCGGCATCTCGTGAAACCGCTTGGGGTCGAGATAGCGGTCGGTCCCGCCGGTGTCGGTGAGCGAGATGTCACGCGGCGGGTTTTCGCCGAACAGCGTCTCGCCCCAGGCCTGGAGGAACCAGCGGTAGTGAACCGAGGCGATGTGGCTCACCTGCCGGCGGATGGGCCATATCCCCCAGCTTTTTTCGGGTTGCAGGGTGTCCATCTGCCCGTCGGTCAGGCCCTCGATTTCCCGCTCGTACAGGCCGTGGATGCGGTGGTATTCGGGAAACAGCGCCCGCCCGGGTGTGCTTGAATCGTCGCTCATTTCAAAGTTCGCTCCTCATGGAGGAAAGAGAATGACACCCCGTTCAGGGACCCTATTCCCACTTTAGAACCTTCAAATACCCCACCTCGGGGATATCGTTTACCGGCGGAAGACCCATCGCCTTTTTATGCGCTTGAATGGTTTTCAGATGAGCGTAGGCCTCCCACAAGACATGGCGGAAGGTGTATTCCAGGTCGTAATGAAATAACTCGGGGTCGGTGTCGTCCTTCCAAAATCCCCGGGAGTGGGATTTCAGGGTGACGTTCTCCGTCCACTCCCGCAGCCCGTCGCCAGAGGGCCATCGGTGATCCGAGGGGATGCGGCGCGACTGGACTTTCTCCCGCATGCTGCCCAGGGTTTCGTTCCCGAGAATTTCCCAGGCGAGATCGGCAGCATCTTTAACGGCGGCAAGAAGATCGGGCATCTCGTGAAACCGCTTCGGGTCTATAAGCCGGTCGGCGCCGCCGGTGTCCAGGAGCGATTCATCCCTCGGGAGGCGGCCGCCGAACAGCGCCTCGCCCCAATTCCGAAGGAACCAGCGGTAGTGGGCGAAAGCGATGTGATTGACCTGCTGGCGGATGGACCAGGTTCCCCAGCTTTTCTCCGGCTGAAGGGTATCGACCTGCTCATCGGTCAGGCCCCGGACCTCTCTCGCGTACATGAGGTGGATTTGTGGATATTCGGGAAAAAGATCGCGTCCCGGCGTGGATAGATCGTCACTCATCACAGGAGATTTCCTCATGCGAAAGCAATGCGGCTCAGGTTTGGGAAATTTTCTCCCGGCATTTTGACCGAATCCGCCGCGCCGCGCTATGGCCGATCCCCTTGAGCGTGCGATAATCCGGGCTCTTGAAGTTTCTCTAACTGCGGCGGGTCTTTCTTTGGCCGACCTTTTTTCCGCCATCCCACCGGAGTACCGGGCTCTCCTGGGAAGTTTTTTCTTCGCCTGCAACCAGATCATGGTCCGGAGGCTGACCGAGCGCGCCTCCCCTCTGACCGTGACCATCATGATCAATTTCTGGATGTCGGTGACGGCCCTGTTTCTCGTTCCGTTTTCGGATTCATTCGATGGGTCCCTGGCCCAGGCGTTTCTTTTCTTCGTAGGGGTGGGCCTCCTTGGGCAGGGGGCGGCCCGTTTTCTCGCCTATGGGTCGAACAAACTGATCGGCGTCGGCCGGACGAACGCCGTCGTAGCGGCCTCTCCCATCGGAGCATCGATGATGGGGGCCCTGATTTTGGGGGAGAGGCCGGCTGTCGAGGTGTGGGTCGGGATCGCCTTAATCGTCGCCGGGCTGGTGTTCCTGACGAGCGACAAGGGAGA
>DNYS01000266.1:486-10301 GCA_003506735.1 Nitrospinota bacterium | reverse complement strand
GTGACGCCCTACTTACGGAAAGGGGGGATGCTCGCCCTGAGCGCCCCCGCGCTAGGGGTTATTTTTTCCTCCATCGTCGCCAATTCGACCTTGATGACGGCCTCCCGCTTCCTGCCGGCTCCCCAGAAATTCCGCCTTGATCGCTCCTTCGCTTTGGCCTGCATTCCCGCGGGCATTTTCGCCATGGCCGCTGCGCTCAACTTTTGGACGGCGCTGCGGGATGGCCCCCTGACGGTGATTTCTCCTTTAATCCGCATGACGCCCATATTTGTGCTGTTTCTCTCGGCGGCGCTTTTGCGGGGATTGGAGACGATCACGGTACGGCTAATCCTGGCCACGGGCATCATCGTGGCCGGAGCCGCGCTGATCACGGCCAATTCATGACCCTCCGAGGCCGGGGATAGGGGGTATTTCGCGCTTTTGGAGACCCGCCGCGCCGATTGACCGTATCCCCCAACCTTTGCGAAACTTTGGATATACGAAGAAGAAGACTTTCCGGATAGCGGTGCCGGGAGATGCCGGTTCCGGCTTGGCGCGATTCATTCCGCATTTCGAGGAGAGAGGATGAAAGCACTCAAGATCGTTCCCGAACTGTGTACAGGCTGCATGAGATGCGAGCTTGCCTGCTCCTATGAGCAGACCGGCACCTTCCAGCCTTCCAAATCCGTGATTCGGGTATCCGCATTCGAAAATCACACCAGTTACGCCCCATACACCTGTCTGCAATGCGACGAGGGGTGGTGCATGACGGCCTGTCCCGTCGAGGCCATTCTGATCAGTCCGGCAGGTGCAAAGGATGTCGTGGATGATATTTGCGTCGGTTGCAAGCTTTGCACGATTGCCTGCCCGTACGGGACGATGTTCTACGATCCCGATCGCCATAAGGCTTTTAAGTGCGACCTCTGCGGGGGAGCGCCTGCCTGTGTGGACGTCTGCCCGCGCGACGCCATCCTGTACGAAGAAGGCGAGACCGCGGATTGGGTCGGACCGTTCGCCGAAGAGCGTACGCACGGCCCCGGCGGTGCGCTTGCACCGGGGGGAAACTGATATGGCTGCCAAACGTCACGTCATCGTCGGCGGGGGAACCGCCGGCTGGAACGCCATTACGACGATTCGTGAGATCGACGGGGGCGAATCGAAAATTATTCTTGTATCGGACGAGAACCCCTACTCGCGGATGGTTCTCCCGTATTACCTGGCCCAGGAAATCGGGGAGGCACACGTATTCACGGCCGGTGAATCCCGCTTGGAATCGCTTGGCGTGGAAACCCGGTTTGGCCGCTGGGGGGCCGGGCTGAATCCCAACGACAACAAACTCATCCTCGATGACGATGAAGAGATCGCCTACGACGATTTGCTCATCGCAACGGGCTCCTCGCCGGTCCGCGCCCCCTTTCCCGGCGCGGACGGCCCGGGTGTCCACAGCTTTTGGACGCTCGATCAGGCGCGCGAGGTGGCCGGCGTCCTGAAGCCGGGCACGCGCGTCGCAATGATCGGCGCGGGCTTCATCTCGTTCACCATCCTGAATGCCCTGGTCAAGCGGGGCGCCGTGCTGACCATAGTCGAGATCGCTCCGAGAATCCTCCCGCGCATGGTGGACGATACGGGTGCGAGAATCGTTCAGGGCTGGCTCGAAGAGCGCGGCGTGAAGATTAAGGCCGGGGTGGAGGTGACTGCCATCGAGGATGGCCCGGACGGCGGTAAGGTAGTCAAGCTCAAGGAGGATGTAGACATCGAGGCCGATTTCGTCATCATGGCCACCGGAATCAAGACGAATTTGGATTGGCTCGAAGGATCGGGAATCGAGGTGAACCAGGGTGTCGTTGTTAACGATCACCTCCGATCGAGCGAATCCAATGTGTACGCCGCGGGCGATGTCGCCGAAGGCCCCGACCGGGTAACCGCGGGCAAGGCGGTCCACGCCATCGAGCCGACCGCAATGGAGCACGGGCGTGTGGTCGGCGCCAACATGGCCGGTGTGGACACGGCCTATTCGGGCAGCCTGCTCATGAACATCGTCGATGTGCTCGATCTCGAGATCGCCAGCTTCGGAAGCTGGGACGACGCCGAGGCGGAGACGGTCGAGGCCCTTCAGGCTGATCGACCGGCCTACCGGAAGCTCCTCTTCCGGGGAGGGCGGCTGGTCGGCGCCATCATCCTTGGGAAGACCCGGGACATCTGGACGACCAACGATGTGGGAATGCTCAAGGGTCTCGTCCAGACCGGGCGCGACCTTTCCGAGTGGAAGAGTCACCTGAAAAACAACCCTTTTGATATCAAGCGCGCATATCTCGCTACGGGCGCCGCGGGAGAGTTGATTCCGCAGACGCTTTTGGGCCGGCCATCAGTGCCGGAGCGGGATATCGCCCTATCTTCATAGAATCGGGAGAAGCGACCTTGAGCGAATCATACGCATATGCGGGACAAATCCTTCGAGTGGACCTTTCGGCGGGGAAGACTTGGGCCGATCCGTTTTCGCCCGAGGATCAACGGAAATATATAGGCGGCGCGGGGCTGGGAGCCAAAATTCTCTGGGAGGAAGTCCCTCCCGAAGTTACATGGGACCACCCGGAAAACCGCCTGGTCATGGCCACGGGTCCGTTGGCCGGCCTGCCCATCTGGGGCACTGGGGGCCTGACCGTTGTCACGCGGGGCGCGATGACGGGCGGCGGCACGAACACGAACGCCAACGGATTTTTTGGGGCGAACATCAAGCTTTGCGGCTATGACGCCCTCGTTCTTCAGGGAAGGTCCGAAGGGTGGGTCTATGTCCATATCCAGGGAGACCGGGTGGACCTCAAGGACGCGTCGCATCTATTGGGCAAGGACACTTGGGAAACCCAGCAGGCTCTCGAAAAAGAGATTGGATTGAGCGGCCACCAGCTCAGCGTGTATTCGATCGGACCGGCCGGCGAGAACCTCATCCGCTTCGCCGCAATCCAGGGTGACTACGGCCACGTGGCGAGCAAGAACGGCTGCGGCGCGGTCATGGGAAGCAAAAAGGTCAAGGCCGTCGTCATCGAGCGGGGCGGCAAGGGAATTTCCGTCGCGCACATGAAGGCGCTTTACGCCGCTGCGGACGAAATCGTGCACAGTCTTAAAAACGATCCGAGCACGAAAGGCCTTTATATGTACGGGACCCTGGGCGGGGTCCGGAACCTGTACGGAATGGGTGCGCTGCCCATCCGCAACTACACGACCAACGAGTGGCCCGAGGAAGTGGAAACCAAAAAATGGGAGGCGCCCAGCCTCCGGGAAGGATTCGAACACCGTGGCCATCAGTGCAACTCCTGCGGGATGTATCACTGCCACATGCAGGTAATCCCATCCGGAGCTCACAAGGGCGAGATTGTCGATGAGCCCGAGTATGAGGGCTGGTCGGGTGCGGGATGGGCCACCGGCTGCACCGAGCCCACCGAGGTGGCCTGGTTGAATACACAGGTGGACCGGGCCTGCGTGGATGTGAACGAGTGGGGCTGGCTCTGCGGGTGGGTGATGGAGTGCCAGGAAAAGGGCTACATCAGCGATGAGGATCTCGGTTTCCACCTCGAATGGGGGGATGCCGAGGGGTCGAACCGCCTGCTCCAGATGATTTGCCGGCGCGAGGGAATGGGCGACCTTCTGGCCGAGGGGGTGAAGCGGGCCTCCGAGAAGATCGGGGGGGAGGCGGCGGATTGCGCCATATACACGATAAAGGGCGACTCGCCGCGCGGGCACGACCACCGCTCCAGGTGGGAGGAGATGATCGACACCTGCACGGGCGGCGGCGGGACGATGGATTCGGCGCCCGCCGTCTTTCCGACAGAGTTGGGCCTTCCGGCCCGGACGGACGCCCAGGACCCCGTGGCGGTTCCCCGGCTGGTGGGAACCATGCGGGGCAGGCGGTATTTTGAGGACTCGCTGGGCGCGTGCGTATTCACCACCCGCGTCCGCCTGGATGTGCTTTGCCGCTCCCTGGAGGCGGCGACGGGATGGGACATCCGGCGCGATGAGGCGATGACCAACGGCCGGAGAACGGCGACGCTCCTGCGCGCTTTCAATCTTCGGTGCGGCATCGGCCCGGAGCTTGAGCGGCCTTCGAAGCGCTACGGCTCCACCCCGGTGGATGGCCCTCTCAAGGGGGTGGGCATCATGGAGCACTGGGAGAAAATACTCGACGTCTGGTATGAAACCGTCGGCTACGATCGGAAATCGGGCCGGCCCACGCCGGAGACACTGGCCGAACTGGATCTCGATGAACTGATCGAACCGCTTTGGGGAAAAGAAGCCGCGGCTAAGGTATAATGCGCCCGGCGGCGGCTTGGTTTCGAAATGGGCCGCGATGGAGGATTCGGTGGGCGGAGATGAGCAGGTCGTTCATATCGAGCTTGTGGCCTGGGCGACGGTGTTCGTCGGCGGGGACGGCAGTGAGAGCCGGGAATTCGCCGAGGAGATCCGGCCTGGCGATACGATCCGGGACGTCTTGAAGCGCCTCAGCCTCCAGCACCGGGAGCTGGACGAAGCGTTGTGGGACCGGGGCTCGGCCGAACTCAGCGAGCATATCGAGATTGCCGTGAACGATGCGCTTTTGGGAATCAATCACCATCTCGGAAGCGAGGTGCGCGGGGGCGACCGGATTATTCTCATGGGACAATATATGGGCGGGTGATGCCTTTCTGCCCAAATGGAGCGGCTGTCATGCAGAGCGCGCCCGTTTTGGGGCGCGCTTTTTTATGTCCATTTCTCTTGCAATCATCCCCTTGGCGGGCGAAAGGTTCTTAACCGGGCGTCGTTGCCCCCAGCTCTTTAAGGAAGGTTTTGAACCACCAGTCGGAGCTGTGGAGAACCACTTTTTCCAGAAGGATATCATGCCGCTCGACGCGCTCCTGGAGGGGCATCGAGAGCGCCCGATCGATTCCGTCGGCCACGTCCTCGGTGAGATAGGGGTTGACGATCACCGCCTCGGTCATCTCCTCGGCCGCTCCGGTGAACTTGCTCAACACCAGGACGCCCGGATTTTTCGGGTCCTGGGCGGCGATATATTCCTTGGCCACAAGGTTCATGCCGTCGCGGAGGGGGGTGACGAGGCAGGTGTGCGCGTCGCGGTAGAAAACGCTCAGCCGGTCGTGGGGGTAGGAGCGATAGAGATACCGGATAGGCACCCAGTCGTGCTCAGCGTATTCGCCGTTGATGCGGCCCACGTTGCTCTCGACCGCTCGTTTTTGCGCAATGTACTCGGGGACATCGCTCCGCGAGGGGGCGCAAATCTGAAACATGCAAACCTTTCTCCGGTATTCCGGATAGTGGTGCAGGAGCGCCTCGAACGACAAAATTCGCTGGGGAATGCCCTTGGTGTAGTCAAGGCGATCCACCCCGAGAATAACCTTCGACTCTCTGGCCTCCTCCTGGAGTCCGCGCCTGGGGCGGCCCGGCGAGATTCCCCCACCTGTCGGCCCGAAACGCTCCGGATCCACGCCGATCGGAATCATCTGGACCCGCTGATTCCGCCCGCCGGCCCTGAGAATTTTTCCGTCCCATGAAGAATCGATAAGGCGCTGGCTCGAATAAACGTAGTTGTCCCGGTAGGTCCGGGTGTGAAAGCCCACCAAATCGTAGTCCATCATGGCTTTGAGAAATTCTTCCGGGTCCGGGAGAATCTGCCAGGTGACGTAGGAGGGAAATGGAACGTGGAGGAAGAATCCGATGGAGCCTTCGTATCCTAGCTTTCGAAGCTCCCGGCCGAGCAGGAACAGGTGGTAATCGTTTACCCACACGGCGTCGTTCTTGTCCAGATAGGGCATCAGCTCCCGGGCGAAGCGCGTGTTAACGAAGCCATAAGAGTGGCTTTCCGACCTGTGGAGCTTCACCTCGCTATGAAAACTGTGGAGCAAGGGCCAGAGGACCTGATTGCAAAACCCGTTGTAGTAGGCATTGATTTCGCGCTTTGTGAGGTCAAACCCCACGATGCGGATGTTTCCGGATTTCCAAGAGGCGGATTTGGCTTTTTCGTCCGGGTTCGATTTTCCGCTCCAGCCGAACCACATTCCGCCGCCGCTGGACTCCAGCGCCGACATCAGTGCCGAAACCAGCCCGCCCACATTTCGGTTTCGCGAACGAGAAGTTTCCTTCTCGGAGATGGATGGCAACCGGTTGGATACGACGACGAGCTTTCCCATGGGCGGTCCCTCACAGGTGCATTCGGGAGGCCTGGAGGATATCCCGGGCGCCGCATTCGAAATGATCGATGCCCGCCGGGACGGCGGCGTTCAAGCGGTTGAACGCACCTGTAGAACCGATTCTGACATGATCGGGACGCTTCGCCAACAGAACGATTGAAAGGGGGGGGACCGGCTCAGCCGGGCTTTCGCTCGAACGCATGCCCCGGGTCGAGAATGGCCAGAAACTTCCAGCACCGCTCGGCCTCGCCCGTCTCGCCGATTTCGTCGGCGCAATGCATGAGCCCGGATACGGCGAGAAGGAACGGGCGGTTTTCGGGAAATTCTCAGGGGAAGGGCCCGTCCCCCCGCCCGCCGGCGGCGCGCGCACGATCGAGTCCGTGGGGATAGGCCACGCGAAAATACGCGTAGGCCTCTAGAATTTTTCCCCGCGCCTGGGCAACCTTGCCGAGAGCGGTCCAGCCCGAGAGTGCGTCCGGATGGCGCGCGGTGAGGGATATCAGGGCATCGAGGGCGTCCCCGGTTTCGTCCGACCGGGAAAGAAGGATCTCGCAAAGTTCCCCGGATTTACCCATCTCCTCCGGTTCAGCGGGAAGCGCCATCCGGGGAGGCCCCCCCGGCGAGGATTGCAGGAGGTTTTTCACCATACGGGAATCTCCACTCGAGTCATTGGAAAAAAGTATTATAGGCCCGGCCCGCCGCTCATGCCAGAGATTCGCAGAGACCCCGGAGGCCGGGGCGGGCGGGAGAATTGACGCCGGATGGCCTCTTTGTTAGCGTCCGCCTTTCTAGGCAGAAGCCGTCCTGCCGCGCCTTGGTTGTCCCTGAATCCTCGACTTGATGTTCTTCCGGAGGTTTGTTTCATGGCATCTGCTCTCGAATTAATGGATCCCGAAATATTCGACGCGATGGAAAAAGAAACCGTCCGGCAAGAGGACGGGCTGGAGCTCATCGCCTCGGAGAACTACGTCAGCGAGGCGGTCCTGGAGGCGGTCGGGGGCATCATGACGAACAAGTACGCTGAGGGCCTTCCGGGCAAGCGCTACTACGGCGGATGCCAGTACGTGGATATCGCCGAGTCTCTGGCCATCGAGCGTGCCAAAGATCTTTTCAAGATGGACCACGCATCGGTCCAGCCCCACAGTGGGGCGCAGGCGAACGCCGCCGTCTATTTCGGCCTCCTCGAGCCGGGAGATACCATCTTGGGGATGAATCTTTCCCACGGCGGCCACCTGACCCACGGCCATCCCGTTACATTTTCCGGGCGGTGGTTCAATGTCGCAGCCTACGGGGTGGACCCCGAAAATCACGTCATCGACTTCGACGAGGTGGAATCCCAGGCCAGGGAGCACCGCCCGAAAATCATCGTGGTCGGCGCGAGCGCCTATCCGCGGACCATCGACTATAAGCCCTTCCGCCAGATCGCCGACGAGGTGGGCGCGGTCGTCATGGCCGACATCGCCCACATCGCCGGGCTCATCGTGGCGGGAGAGCATCCCTCCCCCGCGGGGCATGCCCATATCGTCACCACGACCACCCACAAAACGCTGCGCGGGCCGCGCGGAGGCATGATTCTCACCGACGAGGACCACGCCGCCGCGATCAGCAAGGCCGTTTTCCCGGGGATGCAAGGCGGTCCGTTGATGCACGTCATCGCGGCCAAGGCGGTGGCGCTCAAGGAGGCATCGACGGACGCCTTCAAAGACTATGCGGCGCAGATTGTGAAAAACGCCAAGGCGCTAGCGGCGGCGTTGAAGGGGAAGGGAATCCAGCTGGTCTCGGGAGGAACCGACAACCACCTGCTCCTTCTCGATTTGAGGGAGGCCGGGTTCAGCGGAAGGAAGGCCGAGGGGGCGCTCGGCCGGGCGGGAATCACCGTGAATAAAAATGCCATTCCGTTCGACACGCGAAAACCGACGCTCACGAGCGGTATCCGTATCGGAACTCCCGCACTGACCACCCGGAAGATGAAGGAAGCCGACATGGAGACCATCGGCGGCTGGATCGCTGACGTTTTGGGAGACATCGGAAACGAAGAACTCATCGCCTCCGTACGCGATGATGTTCGGGAGCTTTGCAAGAAATTTCCGATGGGCCCCGGCGGGGCGCGCCCGGAGTAAATGAACTCCGAGAGACCATCCGTTCACCTCGCAAGGGTTTCCCGTCGGCACGCTATCCCTCGAACGGCGCGAACTGAAAGCGGATGGCTCCCGCTTTTCCCAGTTGATGGACTGCCGCGATGGTGCGGTGATCGTGAAGCGGCGGTCCGATGAGCTGGGCTCCCAACGGAAGGCCCTCGTCGCTGATACCGGCCGGAAACCCGGTCGAGGGAAAGCCCAGGAAATTGATATGCCGGGTCAAAGCGATCAGGTGGCCCCGCGCGTCGTATTTTTTCCCGGCCACCGTGACCGTTTTCGCCGAGCGCAACGGAGCGGGCATGGGCGTTGCCGCCGCAAGGACCAGGTCCACCTTCCCGAAAACCTCCTTGAGCACCTGCGCGGTCCACTGCGAGCGGAAGCGCTGGGCCTGAATGTAGGATGTCGCGGGAATGAAAAAACCGATTTTCAGGCGCTCAAGCACCTTGGGGTCGTAATCGTCCGGCCTCTCCCGAATGTTTTTCTCATGATAGGCCGCGGCCTCGGGCATCATAAAATTCGTGGCTGCGCCGTAGGCCGTCTTCAAGCCGGGAATGTTCACCTCGACGACCTGGGCGCCCGCATCGGCCAGCGCCCGGTCCACCTCCTCGATAGCTTCGCATACGGCGGGGTCGGACTGATCGGCGTAGTAGTTTCGGGCGTGTCCGATCCGGAGCCCGGCAAGCGGTTTGTCCAGGGCGCCGATGAAATCGGGCGCCTCCACCTGAAGGGAGCTGGGATCTTCCGGGTCGGGCCCGGCGATGGCGGACATCATCAGGGCGCAGTCCCGGGCGGAGGTCGCCATGGGGCCGAATGAATCCAGTGACCATGAAAGCGATACGCAGCCCGCCTTGGTGACCAACCCGAACGTGGGCTTGTGCCCGATGACCCCGCAAAGAGAGGCGGGAATCCGGATAGAGCCCCCGGTGTCCGAGCCGATGGTGATGGAGGCTTGGCCCGTGGCGGCCGCGTTTCCCGAACCCCCGCTGGAGCCGCCGGTGACCCTTTTCGTGTCCCAGGGATTCTTCTGGTCTCCGTAGTGAGGGTTGTGGCCGGAGGGGCCGAAGGCGAACTCGTGCATGTTGAGTTTTCCCAGAATGACCGCGCCCGCTTTCCGGATTTTTCGGGTAAGCGGTGCGTCCCCGGCCGCCACCTGGTCTTTGAGGATGAGGCTTCCGGCAGTCGTCCGGAGTCCGGCCACGTCGATGATATCTTTTAGGCCCACCGGAACGCCGGCTAGCGGTCCGGGGTCTTTGCCTTCCGCCATGGCCTCGTCGATAATCCGGGCCTGATTCAGGGCGCCTTCCCGGTCGAGGGTGATCCAGGTGTTGAGGGCCGGGCCGATCTTCTCGGCTCGGAGGAGGAACGCCTCCGCCACATCGGCGGCCAAAAGCTCTCCGGCCAGGACACGCCCGGCGATTTCCGAGGCGGGAAGGCGGGCGATGTCATCCACCATGGCGGGACTCCCTTAATATGGCCCGGTGGCCCATCGGCTCCGATTCCGGGGCTATCGCCTCGACAGCCC
>DNYS01000266.1:0-227 GCA_003506735.1 Nitrospinota bacterium | reverse complement strand
CACTGTTTCTCGCGCGGATTGTGCGGCAAACCCGATATTTGGGCGGATGGATGAACGTGAAATCATCTGTCCTTCATTTGCGGAATTTTTTTGATGATTCGTCTTAGCGTTTTGGACCAATCCCCGATTCGGGGCGGTGGCTCGGCGGCCGGTGCCATCCGCGAAACGATAGAGCTTGCCCAAGCGGCCGACCGCCTGGGCTACCACCGCTATTGGGTGGCCGAGCA
>DNYS01000227.1:2831-3050 GCA_003506735.1 Nitrospinota bacterium | reverse complement strand
GGCAGCGAAGTCTTCCTTCAGCGCCTCGAACATCGACCCGACCAGCTCGAAAGAGGAAACGTCCGCCCGGTAGGTTGCGGCCCGGCCGCCGCCCTCTTCGATGGCGGCCCGCACCTCCTCCGCCGCCTCCTCCGAGGCGCTGTAGTTGATCGCCACCGCCGCGCCGGCCTCGGCCAGGGCGAGACAGCAGGCCCGGCCGATGCCCCGGCCGCCCCCGGT
>DNYS01000227.1:2435-2663 GCA_003506735.1 Nitrospinota bacterium | reverse complement strand
GCGGCGGGCACCGCCATTTTCCGCGCCTCGCCCGGAACATAATCCAGATCGCACCCGGGATCGGGATTCTCCAAATTCAGGGTGGGATGCACCTCATCGCGGGCCACGCTGAGCGCCGTGAAAATCAACTCGGGGGCGCCGCAGGCGGCTATCAGGTGGCCGATCAACGGCTTCGTCGAGCTCACGGCGAGCCGGGCCCCCGATTCCCCGAACACCTCCTTGATCGCC
>DNYS01000227.1:289-2332 GCA_003506735.1 Nitrospinota bacterium | reverse complement strand
GCCGTCACCCGGTAGGCGTCCATGCTCGAACCATAGCCCAGAAGCCGGGCATGGACGCGCGCCCCGCGCCGGGCGGCGCGATCGGCCGACTCCAAAACCAGCATCCCCGCCCCCTCTCCGACCACGAGCCCCGAGCGCCGCCGGTCGAACGGGCGGCACAGCGCCGCCGACTCCACCGCCGCCGTGGAGGCCGCGCCGAGCAGCAAAAAGATCGCCATCCCGACCGGGTTGATCATCGAGTCCGCCCCGCCGCAGAGGACGAGATCCGCCTCTCCCCGGCGGATCATCCGCATTCCCAATCCAATGGCCTGGCCCGCGGCCGCGCACGCCGAGGTCAGGGTGGCCGAGGGCCCCGAAAATTCCGCCCACTTCGAAATGAGCGATGTCGCCCGCTCGGGCGGATTCTGAAAATATCCCCCCGGGTGGGTCTTCTCAAGCTCGGCCGCGAACCGGGCCGCCTCGAAGCCGCCGCCCGGGGGAATCCAGGCCGCGAAATCCTCGATCCGGTAGGTGCTCAACCCGGCTCCCATGACGACGCCCGAGCGCGCGGGATCGCTCTCCCCCGGCGCCAGGCCCGCATCGGCGAGGGCGCTCCGGGCGGCGTCGAGCGCGAAGAGCACCCGCCGCTCCCGCTCGGCCGCCAGATCCCCGGGAAGCCGCTCGCGCAGGGACTCGAGTTCACTGTCCTCCACCTCGCCGGCCCCCGCGACGGGCATCTCATCCGCCTCGAAGGAGGATATGGCCCGAATCCCCGACTTGCCCGCCAGGGCGCGGCTCCAAGAGGTATTCAAATCCGCACCCAGCGCCGTCACCATGCCCATTCCGGTAATCCAAACCTCGCGGGGCATCAGGATGCCCTCCAGTCCCACCGGGGCTCGAGCCAGCCGATGTCGCGGTAGAACTGTGCGGTTTCCTCGGGGCGTTGCTCCTTGAAATGGGGGAACAGGAACCGATCCGCGCTCGCGATCCGCTCTCCGTCCCGCTCCACCCAGGCCCGGCAATGGCTCCAGTTCTTGTCGGTGTCCATCAATTCACCGTGGAGCTCGACCGTCGTCCCCGTCCGGAGGTCGGTTGGCAGCGTGGCGTTTTGGATCATCGAGATCGCGCAAAAGGTCTCGCACCGGTGGGTGTAGACCACCAGCCAGCCCGTGATCTGGGACATGGCCTCGATCAGGATCGACCCCGGAACCAGCGGCGCCTTCGAGAAATGCCCCTTGAAATAAGCCTCGGAGAGGGGAAACGTCTTGACCCCGCAAATGCGCTTTCCGCTCTCGATTTCCGTAACGCGGTCAATGTATAGATAGCGCAAAATCCTCTCCCTCCGGCGGCACCGGCTCAGAGGGCCTCGGCGGCGAACGCCGCGCAGGCTCCCCCGAACCCCTGGGACAAAACCAGGGCCGCTCCCGTTCCGGCGGCCACCGGGCCTTGGGAAAAATCCATCACCTCGCGCGCTGCCGCTCCCGCCCCCGGGCTCGGCGGAACCTCCCCCTCGGCCAGGGCCCGGAGCGCCAGCAGCAAATCCACAATCGGAGACGCACCCAAAAGGTGGCCGAATGCGCCCTTTGTCGCAAGGGCGCGGGGGCGATGCCCCTCCAAAACGGCCGAGAGCGCCTCGGCCTCTGCCTCATCCTCCGCCGGCGTTCCCGCGCCATGGGTCACGACCAGGCACACCCGGCCCGGCCCGATCTCCACCGCCTCCATCGCGCGGCGGGCCGCCTCCCGGATAGCTCCCGAGAGCCCGCCCGCGCCCTCCAGCGCGGTGGCCCGGCCCCACCCCGTCAATGCACCCTGAATCGGTTTGCCCGCCGACCGGGCGGCTTCGAGGGGCTCGAGGACGGCGGCGCCCGCTCCCTCGCCCAGCGCGGCGGCGCCGCGCCCGGAAAAGGGCCGGGGCCATTCCGCTTCGGGCCCCTCGGCCTTTCGCAACAATTTTTGTTTCCGGTAGCGGGCCACCGACCGGGCCGAAATGGCGGTCCCCGCGCCGGCGGCCACGGCCGCGCGGGCCTTTCCCTCGCGAACCGCCTCGGCCGCCTCGATGATCGC
>DNYS01000227.1:0-162 GCA_003506735.1 Nitrospinota bacterium | reverse complement strand
CTGGCAAAACCCGATCGGGTTCAGCATCGCGAGCGGCCAGAGCGGGGGAATCTGCGCCATGCCCTCCGAGAAGAATCCGCCGAAATCCTCCCCGCCGCCCGCCCGGCGCATGGCCTGGACGGCGGACACCAGATCCCCGCCCCCGGGGTCCACCGAATCCAA
>DNYS01000057.1:14527-22214 GCA_003506735.1 Nitrospinota bacterium | reverse complement strand
TTCCCCCTACAACGGTGAGGTCGGGCTTTCTCTCACCCACCTTCGAAGGAGATCTGCCGTCTCTTCAGGATTATTCGACACAAAATCGTAAACCTGGTCGTATATTTTAGCAGCTTCTCCCATTTGAATCTCTTCCTGGGTCATAGCCGCTGGCACCTCAGGCTCCGCGAGCAGAGCGGCGGCTCCCGGCAGGCCAGGCAGTGCCAACGCTTCCATTCCAGCCGCCAGAGCCCCAGAAGGCGGCGCGGCCCTAAGCTCCACGGAAGTGATCCAACTCAGAATCGGACGGACGATAAAGAGGAAAATCATGACCAAAGCAATAATTCCGACGATATACTGAATCATATCGGTAATGAAAGCCTGCTGGCTGACAGGGACAATTCCTCCCTCCTCCGGGGAAAGCGGCGCCACGAAGGGTACGGACTGAATCTCCACCAAATCGCCGCGCTGCGTGTTCGCTCCAATCGCCGCCCGGACGAGTTGCTTAAATTTGTCGATTTCAGCCTTCGGGCGGGGCTGGAACTGACCGGGGGCGGTGCCCGCCACGCCATTGACCATGACGGCCACCGAAATCTTCCGGATTTCGCCTACGGGCTCCACCGTCCGCTCGATCGTTTTGTCGATTTCGTAATTGATGGTCTCGGAAGTCCGCGAGCTTTTCTGCTCGGTGCCTCCCGCGGCTGCAGCGACATTTTTATTTCTTTCGCTTTCCGGGACGTTGGCCTGAACGCCGGGGACGCCGCCGGTCCCGGCCGCGCCGCTCTGGTTCGACTCCTTGATGCGGCGAATGCTGCGCTCAATCTGTTTTTCCGGGTCAAAAATTTCTCGGGTCCGTTCCACACGCTTCATGTTCAAATCCAGATCCACGCGGGCAACGACCTTTCCCACGCCCACCACCTTCTCGAGCATGGATTCGATGTGCCGTTCCATTCGGCCCTCGAGATTGGCCTCGAATTCCTGTTGTGTGGCGGAAAAGAGATCGGCATCATCGTCTCCCTTGCCTCCGGCCAATATATTCCCTCGGTTATCCACCAACGTGACATTTTTCGATTCCAGGCCCTCTACCGCGCCCGCCACAAGCTGTACGATCGAATTGACATGGCGCTTGGAAAGCCTGGCGGCCCCGGACAAGCCCACGACAACCGAGGCGGTGGGCACCCTTTTTTCCTCGCTAAACAGCGATCTGTCGGGCATCACGATATGGACCCGGGCTGATTTAATCGACCGGATGTGCGTGATCGTTTTCGCCAGTTCTCCCTGAAGAGCCCTGAGAAAATTCACCTTTTGAACAAAATCCGTCACTCCCAGGCTCGATCGGTCAAAAATCTCGAACCCTACGCCTCCGCCGGACGGAAGGTTTTCCTCTGCAAGGGCTAGCCTCATTTCGTGAAGCACCGAACTGGGAACCTTTATGACTGTGCCGTTTCCATCGAGAATGTACGGAATCCGCCTTTCCCGGAGACGGGTCAGCACCGTTCCGGCGTCGTCCTGGGCCAAACCCGAATACAAAACTTGATAATCAGGACGGCTGGACCACACCATGAGGCCGATGAGAGAGGAGATAATGATGCCCATGAATAGAAGAATGGCGGTGCGCCGGGCAGCCGACATGCCAACTATGACTTCCCAGAATTGATGCACCAGTTGAATCAAAAGATTCATCGCTCACTCCTCATTCGGCGGGGCTCTCGCCTCCGCCCACCTTCAGGCAGGCCCCAAAAACCAGGCTATAGCTGCATCCGGAATATTTCGGTGTACGCATCGACCGCCTTGTTCCGCACTTGGTTCAGAAACCGGAACGATATATCCGCCTTCTCGAGGGAAATCATCACCTCGTGAATATTTTTGCTCTCCCCTGCAAGCATCTCAAGGCTTTTTTGGTTTGCTTCCACCATTTTGGTGTTCGTTGTGGAGAGCAGATTCGAGATCATCCCGGAAAAGGTTGAATCATTGGGGGTATTGACATCCACTTGGCTTGGAAGCCCATCGAGTGAAAAAAAACCGGTGTTGGGCTTCTGACTATTCGAAAGGCCGGGAAGTTGCTGGTTTTGAATTGGACTGATATTCGCCATTTTATCCCTCAGTTTATCTATCTGCCGATCGCCATGGATTTGTTAATCATGGCTTTCGTTGCGTTGATGGCCGTCACGTTCGCCTCGTAGGAACGCTGTGCATTCATCATGGTAACGACTTCGGTGATCATGTTGATGTTTGGCATGGACACGTATCCCTTGTCGTTGGCGTCCGGATGGGAGGGATTGTAAACGAGGCGGGGATCTTTTTGATCCTTAACGACCCGGCTGATTTCCACACCCCTCAGTTCGCGCTCCAACTCGTTTTTAAAGGAAATTCGGGCCCTTGCCACATCGGAACCGCCGCCCAATTCATTGACCTCAATGGGACGGAAATAGACATCCTTGCGGCGGTAGGGTCCCCCCTCGGGAGTTTTCGTTGTGTTTATATTTGCCAAGTTGCTGGCGATGACGTTCATTCGAATGCGTTGGGCTGCCAACCCGGAAGCACTAATTTGCATAGATTGGAAAAGGTCCATATTTACCTTCCCTCCATTACAGCTACCTTAATCCCCTTGAACAGCCGGGCAAGAACCTCTGTTTCAGCTTGATATAACATACTGTTTTCACTCATCTTTGCCATTTCTTTTTCCACGGATACGGTATTTCCATCGAAAGATGCGATGGGCGATTTCACCTTGACGATCTGGGGCCGGGTCGAGAGGATTTCGATTTGCCCCCCCTGGTCGATATGTTTGCTGTTCGTCCTCACCAACGGAAAGCCTTTTTCCGTTGTAATGGCTTCTTTCAAGATGTTTTCAAATTGGACGTCTTTTGCCTCATAGCCAGGAGTTTCAGCGTTGGACAGGTTGGAGGATACGACATTATGCCGCTGAGTTCGGAAATCCATTACCCGTTGGTAAGCAAACATCGTATCGTTGAATAGCTCCGGACCCGGCATCGGTCTGTTCCTCCTCATTACCCTTCAATATAGGCATCTAGTGGATGATTTCCCGCTTCTCCACTAAGTCACCGAAAAAGAAAGCAACTATTGTGCCAGTATCACGCCAGAATAATGGCGAACAATCGTACGTTATAAGTATTTGTATTTATTGCGCATATTGAATATAAAGAATTTATGGGTACAGAAATCGAGATTAGGCGAGGATATACTCGTCAATTCACGAACGACGGAATTATGAAAGTCGTCACCAAATTGACTTTTATGAAGAAGAACTCTGGGATTGGTACTCCTTCAATTTGTTGCGGAGGGTTCGAATGCTGATCCCGAGCATTTCTGCGGCCTTGGTCCGGTTTTCACTGACCTTGCCGAGCGTGGAGATGATGAGCTGACGCTCCATTTCCTGAACTGTCATACCCACCATTGTTTCCAGGCCATTTTCTTTTTGCGATGAGGCCGGTGCGACAGAATCTTGAGTAATTTGGTCAAGGAGCAAATGTTCCACGCGCAACTCATCCCCAGGAGCAAGGACAACGGCCCGCTCAACGGCATTTTCCAGTTCCCGCACATTTCCCTTCCAAGGAAGGCGCAGCAATACTTCATACACTTCATCAGATATCTTGCTTATCGATTTGTTATTTTTTTTATTATGTTTTTTTATGAAATGACCAATCAAGGGAGGTATATCTCCCCTCCGATCCCGGAGGGGGGGAATATAAAGGGGAATGACATTGAGCCGGTAATACAAGTCTTCGCGGAAATTTCCCTCTTCGATGTAGGTGGCGACCGGACGGTTCGTGGTGGCAATTATCCGCACATCGACATTTACAGGCGCCTGGCCCCCGACCCGGTCCAAAACCTGTTCCTGGAGAACGCGGAGGAGTTTCGCCTGCAAGTGCAACTGCATTTCGGTGATTTCATCCAACAGGATGCTCCCTCCGCTGGCCAACTCGAATTTCCCCAATCGCCTGGAAATGGCTCCGGTAAATGCACCTTTTTCGTGGCCAAACAGTTCGCTCTCCAGCAATGCCTCGGGCAGAGCGGCGCAATTAATGGCCACGAACGGCTTATCCCTCCGAGGACTTTTCATGTGAATAAAACGTGCGAGCATCTCCTTCCCGGTGCCGCTTTCCCCCTGAATTAGGACTGCCGCCGCCGCGCCCGCCGCCTGCTCGGCGATGGAAAGGAGTTTTTTGAAGGCCGGGTCGTTCGTGATGATGGCTGGGCCATCCTCTTCATCTTCATCGATTGGAGCCGCTGCCTTATCGCTCCCACCAATGGTCTGATCGAGCACCAAAGCCAACTTTTCCGGCTCAACGGGGCGAATTAAAAAGTCCCACGCCCCATCCTTGATAAATTCAACGGCCATATCGACCGATGGCTCGCTGGACGTAACCACGACGCAGGCCTCGGGCCGCCGGACAAGAATTTTCCGCATCAAATCCTGTGCGCTGTATAGGGAGGAGCCTGCGTCGATGAATGCCAAAAGCTTATCGGCCTTATCCGACTCGATGAGGGCCTGCCCCGAACCTAGAGCCCGGCAGGTTGAATGGCCCTGGCCGTGGATACACTCTTCCATCTCGGCGGGAAATACATCCTCAGGGCCGACCAAAAGAACTTCACCCAACGACTTTCCTCACCAGGGCATGGATGGATCAATGGGAAGGCTAATTCGCCAGGCCTTCACGCTCCAATTGGTCCATTCGAGAACGGTTTTTCTTCTCCCATTTGGAGCTATTCAACCGAAATTGGGTAATACTGCTCCAGAACCGATCGCTCACGGCGCTCACGGTCGGTTTTTTCGATGCCTTGAGCCGGTCCTTCAGGTTCAAATGCACCTGAATCTTTCCGATGCGGTGATACGCCCATCCGGCAAGCTTGCTCTTGGGAAATGCCTCGACAGCTCCCATATATGCCACCAGGGAACCAATCCAGCGGCGGCCCTCGTAAAGCACATCGCCAAGGCGAAAGCTGGCCAACTCCAGGGAAAAAGGCTTTACCTTCCCCGGCACCTTGGGATAAAGCGCAATTGCCTTTCGGAGCGCCTCGATGGATTCGGCATAATGAAAAATCTCGGCGTTTGCCTCCGAGAGGACGAACAGCGTCCGCGCCCGGAGTTCATTATCGAGGTTCCCCTTCAAAGCTTCGGTTATCATATCAACCGCCGTGCGAGGATCTTTATCCAGCCAGCCAATTTCGCCCAAAATAGCCCGGATGGAAGGCGACCTTTCGCCTTTGGGGAACCGCCGGACAAAACTGAGCGCCAAATCCTTGGCCTTTTTTCTGTCCCCGGATAGCAAAGAAGACTGGGCAAGGCGGAATATCGCCTCCCCCCCGGCCGAGATGATGCCTTGGGGATCTCCGAGAATTTTTTCAAAAATTTTATTCGCTTCTTTGTACAAGCCAAGACGCAGATAGCTTTCGCCGGCTTCAACCATGGCCTTATAGGGCTTAGCGAGGATGCTCGCGCGATCCGGAACGATAGACCGAAATTCGCCATAGGTGCGGATCGCACGCAGGAACTGCTCGCGCCTGTAAAATCGGCCCACTTCCTCGAAGTAAGCACGCGCCATAATAATATTGGCGTTATTCGCCAATCTCGACTTGGGAAACTTCGACAAAAAGGTCTGGGCGGCTTTAATCGCATCTCGAAGATCGCCATTTTTTAAATGGTAGGCGGCGATTCGCAGATAGGCGACATGCGCCAGACGGCCCACCCGATCTTCTTTGATGACCCGCCAATAGGCGCCTTGGGGATCGCGCATCGCGACGTTTTGAAAAACCCAACTGGGCTTGAGCTTAAACTTACCCTCGACCCCGATATCGGCGATTCGAATGAGAGAAACCCAAGCTCCTTCTGTCTTCGGATAGGTCGAAATTACCCGCGAATAGACCCTGATCGCCTCTTCCGTCCTCCCCAGCTCCAGCTGTATATCTCCCAGCCTGGCAAGCGCCCGGTGGGAAAAATCAGAGGTCGGGTTCACGTTCACCATTCGAAGAAAGGCGGCCCCCGCCCTTGAAAAATTGCGAACCTGGAACAGGGATTCGGCATAATTATACAGGAGATTCGAACGGACCCTAAAGAATTCGGGCCAGCGCTTTTTCCCCACGTCGAACTGGCGCAGGGCATCCGGGAATAATTTTCGCTTGAAAAGGGCATTGGCGATGCCGAAATGCGCATCTTTCTCAGCGGGCGACCCCCGATATTTTTTTAAAATCTTGCTGTACTCCACTATGGCGCTCTTGGGATCCTCCAGGACCATGTAGCGTTCAGCGATTTGCAGCAGCGCCTGAGGGGCCTGAGGGCTTTCTGGCGCCAGCCTCAGCAAGGAGCGGAAGGCAACCTGGGCTTCCGCATATTTCTTTTTCGCTTTGTAAGCCCGCCCCAGCCTCATATAGGCCGAGGGCATCTGAGGGGCCTGGGGATATTGCACCAGTGCGTGGGTGAATGCCGCGATTGCATTATCATACATAACGGAAACGCCAGTCTTGGCAATGAAGAAGTAGGCGTCCGCCAGCATATACGCAGCACGCCGATGCTCCACCCTGTTGGGAAAGGCTTGGACGAAGGCCGCCAGAATTGGTATCGCCCTGGTGTACAGTCCTCGCTGGCTATACCGGAGAGCCACCCGGAACATGAGAACCGGGTTTATCTTCATTTCCTCGATTGGATTGACCTTTTTTTTTGCGTCACCCTTTTTTTCGGCAGCCCCGGCAAGAGAAATTTGAGGTCCGAAAGGCACTATCGCCATCCCGAGGGGCAAGAGAGCGCAAAGCATTACCCTGACAGCGTGCCGAGCCATTACATGTTTTCCGTAGAGAGTGGGCAACAATTTCCCTCCTCCGCTTCCAACCTTCGGGGGGTAAACTTCACACTCCTTCATGATTACAATAAACTCTTGTTGAATTTATATAAATATTTGGTAATTTATAACTTATATATGCCTAACCCGCTTTGGCCCCTTCCAGGTTCTTTTTCTTGAGTTTTTCGACCAATGTCGTTCGGTTCAATCCAAGGAGTTGTGCCGCCCGGTTCTTGACGCCTCCACTCTTCTCCAGCGCTGTCTCGATTAAACGGTTTTCAATATTCTCGATCACCGCCCTCAGATTAATTCCCTCGTCCGGAATATCGAGCAAGTTTATCGGTTCAGCAGCCGATTCTAATTGCTCGCCCGACAAAAAACGCTCTGGAAGATCGTTCAACTTCAGAACGGAGCCTTCCGCCAAGATTGCCATTCTTTCAATCAGATTCTCCAACTCACGAACATTTCCAGGCCAGTGATAATTTTGAATTGCGGCCATGGCATCCGGTGCGATGGATTTTATTGGAGTTAAATTTTTTTCCTGAAATTTTTTTATAAATGCTTGAACCAAAATAGATATATCGCCATATCTTTCACGAAGCGGGGGCACCTCAAGAGGAATAACATTCAAACGGTAATATAGATCCTCTCGAAATTTTTTCTCGGCAACAGATTCCTCCAAATCCATGTTTGTTGCCGCAATAACGCGCACATCGACGTGAATGGTTTTTCCCCCACCCAAACGCTCGAATTCGCTCTCCTGTAGGACCCGCAGAAATTTCACTTGAAGCTTCGGGCTCATCTCGCTCACTTCATCCAGAAAAATAGTTCCACCATCAGCCATCTGAAACCTACCCTCGCGCGCCGTTGTCGCCCCGGTGAAGGCTCCCTTCTCGTGACCGAAGAGTTCG
>DNYS01000057.1:380-14440 GCA_003506735.1 Nitrospinota bacterium | reverse complement strand
CTGCAAACTAATTCTTTCCCGGTGCCGCTCTCTCCCATGATAAGTACTGTGCTTGAGGTTCGGCTTACTTTGGAAATCATTTTAAAAACCCGTTTGATTTCAGTACTTTGTCCCAATATTCCGTGAAAATCGGTGCTATCGGTGCCATCCGATGGATCCGAGTCCTCCTCGGGCGACATTTCAGCTTGGCTGAGGAGCCTCTCCGGAATTGAATTTCTATCCATGCTCCAATTTTCAAAATCGGTGGCACCTGCCCTGATAACCCGAACAATCCGGTCTACATTATTTCCATCTGATGTGCAGTAGATGGGGAGATTTTCCCTGGCAATTCGCATGACCTGGATATCGTCAAGGAGAGTGGTGAAATAGTCTTCGGAGAGATCATCAGAAATGGAGCAGAATACAATACTGGCTTTCCTGGACCTCAAAAGGTCCAGACGATTCGCTGACACCACCTCGAATCCCTTTGCCTCAAAAAATTCCGTCAACATGGCAATAGGTTTGCGTCCATAGCCGCAAAGAACTGCGCTTTTATTGTTCATTCACACTCTCGATTCATTCGAGCTATGCCAAAGCATTTTTACCTATTTTTAAATTTCAGTAAGATTGGAGCACAATTTGAGCGATATGTCAATATTTTGACAATGTTTTTTTCAATCCGCCATACTCAACCGACCGGTCATTAATGAAAAATGTAACTGAATCCCTTTCATCGCAAAGATAATTAGCATAAATAGGAATCCGCCATCAAAAATATATGTACTCTCCCCTCAATCCAATAATACTTTGCTAATGGCTAGAGCAATTCCCAGGCCGAATATTCGCCATTATGATGACTATTGAAATTTATCTTTCGCCAATAATTCTGATATTTTCGCTGCTACTACCGAATACAATTGGCACATCCATCGGCACTTCCCTGACGGAATAGGGATCTTCAGTATTTTCCGGACTGGGCTCTCCGCCTTGCTACTCGCACCTGAAAAAAGAAAGCCGTGGGACCTGGAAAGTAAGAGCAGCCGGGGGATACTCACACCCAGATGGACTGGAAATGCCTGCGGCGGCTGTAGAATTTTGGTAGGTTTTTTTGCTGGGCAGAGTTTTGTCAACTAGCGGGAACACGCCTATCCGCACCGTGGAGAGAGGATTTCGAGTGTATCAGGATCGGGACCTGGCATTTCCGCGAATTTCCTGTAGCGGAATATTCATCAATTGGCCCTATGTTTTCTCCTCTGGCGGGAAGTTCTGCCGGTGAGAGGGGCTAATTGCGTACGGTGGAGGAAAATTTCGGGGGGCTGAGGGATATTACGGGGAAATTTTGAGCGTTGGAGGCGGACGGACTCTGCTTCAGATCGGGACATGACGAGGGGGGGTGGACTTCTCCAACTGGGGGTAAACGATCAAACGGGCTTTTCTCTTGACACTCTCATTTCGGGTTGGTAGTTTGCCGCTCCGTAGCTCCTAGGGGCGGCTGAAAGGAACGGTTGTTCAGATGACCCAAAACCTTTCAGGGGGGGGGCCGGCCCCCAAATATCCGGGCTCTGAAGAAAAAAGCGAAGACCGTTTTCGATCGAGGATAAAGGCGCTCAGAGCGGCATCTGTCGGGTGGAATTTCGTGACCGCCCCGCTCGTGGGGGCGGGACTCGGTTACGGGATAGACACTTTGTTGGGAACCTACCCCTGGATCATGGTCGTGGGAATCATTTTGGGATTCATATCAGCCTTCATCGAAGTGATGAAACTGGCCCGTTAGAAGGAAGGCAACCTGTTGTCCGCCACTTTTGAACCGCCGCCTATTCTAAAGAACATACAAATATCCGGGTGGGCCGCACTTCTCGCCGCATCGCTCGGCGCGCTGGCAGTGGGTTCGCTTTCATACGCCGCGGCTATCGCCATAGGCGGGGCACTGGGCTTGGGCAATTTTCGCGGAATGGACATCTGCTTCGCCCGGGTTTTCCGGCGCGAGAGCCCCCGCGTCAAATGGTGGCATCATGTCATATATGGTGCCCGCTTCATCGTCCTTTTGGCCGCAGTGGCCGGCGCTCTCGCTTGGGGGCGTCTCCCGGTTATCGGTGTCGTAATCGGCCTTTCGGCACCGGTAATGGGAATTGTCCTATTTGGAGCGTTCGCCCTCATCAAAGGAGAAGCCGCAACAAGGGCATAAGTCATGGATAAATTTCACCCATTTTTATACCTGGGGTTCATCCCCGGATTCGACGATTATCCAAATGTGATTTACAGCTGGGCCGTTATGGTCTTTCTCATCGCCATATCGGCCCTGGCGACACGCGCCCTTCAGACCATCCCTTTTGGCACACAAAATGTCCTCGAAACACTCTTCGAGGGAGTCGCCTCACTGATGGAGGACACCCTGGGGCCGGAGGGAAGACCTTACTTCCCCCTCATTTTCACCTTGTCTATCTACATCTTCTTGTCCAACGTCATCGGAATTTTACCTGGTTTTATGGCGCCAACCAGCAATATCAACACCAACGTGGGATGCGCACTGACCGTATTTCTGGCCACCCACTACATCGGCCTCAAAAAGAACGGCCTCAAATACCTTAAGCATTTTACCGGCCCTATCATGTGGCTGGCACCTCTCATGGTCCCCATCGAGATCATTTCCCACCTCGCTCGGCCGCTTTCCTTGACACTGCGCCTATTCGGAAACATCACAGGCGAGGAACTCGTCTTGGGCGTTCTCATGCTGCTTTGTCTGCAGCTTTTCCTGCCTCTCCCCTGGGCCATGCAGCTGTTCGTTATTTTCGGAAGTTTTATTCAAGCCTTTGTCTTTGTACTTCTGACCATGATATACATCGCCGGGTCTCTCGAAGGGCACGACAACGATGAACATGGTGAAGAATACGCTCACGCCAATTAATGGTTGTTGGAACCAAAACCTCAACAAGGAGAATGTTCGCATGATGAAAAGGCTCGGAATGATTGGGCTCGCCGTCTTCTCGTATACTTTTATGGTGACTGACGTTTTCGCCGCCGCTGCCGCAGGCGCGGGCGGATCAGAAGTTTTGAAATGGAGGGTGATCTCCTCCGCATTTGCACTGGCAATCGCGGCCACCGGGGGAGCCCTCGCTCAGGGACGCAGCATTTCCAGTGCTCTCGAAGGTACCGCACGCAACCCAGGTGCGGGCGCCGATCTTCGCGTCTCCATGATCATTGGTCTCGCCCTCATCGAATCACTGGTAATTTATACGTTTGTTATTTGCCTGATCATCATTCTCGCTTAGGGAAACCTCTGGCAGGCCAGAAAGGGGGGCAACGCCGCTTTGCCCCCCTTCCCTTTTTCCCATCCCGCGGCGCGGGCCGATGCCGATGGCCGATTCACTCGGACAGCGAAACTGGAAAAGACTGCATCGCTCAACCGCCAAATACCCGGGTCGAACCCTACCCCTCGATTTTTCTGAACTCTCCAGGGGGGAAATGCCCGACCCCACCATCCGCCGCCTTTCCGCCTACCAGCGAATGTTCAACCAGATGGCCGATGAGGGCATCCGGATCGCCTCATCGGCGGATCTGGCCAGGCGGAGCGGACTCAACCCGCCTCAAATCAGAAAGGATCTAGCCTATTTCGGAATGTTCGGCGTGCGGGATAAAAAAAATCGAAAGTGGAATTGTCGCCGTTCCAAGCGAAGCGGCGCAGGGCGTCGTCACCCAGCTTGTCGGGGCAAGAGTGCGGGAAATTTTGAACTTTGCTCCCACTCCGGCCACCGCCCACTCCCACGTCACAATCAAATATGTGGCCCTGGGCAGCGAACTCGAGCATCTCTCCTATTACCTATCGAAAAGCGATGAGGAATGACACCGGTGATGCGCCAAAGCAAGAGAGTGATGCCATCAATGGGCGAGACTGGATCCTTGCGGTGGACACCTCCACACCCGAGGGCGGAGTGGCCCTTTTTCACCTGTACACCAAGAAGGTTCGGACCAAGCGTCTTCCCGCTGGAATCCGCACCTCTCGTATCCTACTTCCAGCCATCCGCGATCTCATGCGCGAAGCTAACGCTCGCGAAGAGTCCATCGCGGCGGTTGGAGTCGCCCTCGGCCCCGGATCGTTCACGGGCCTTCGGATTGGATTGGCAACGGCAAAAGGGTTGGTCATAGGGCTGAGATGCCCTCTTTTCGGGATATCATCCTTGGACGCCCTGGCGGATGCCGCGCTGAGGAGCTGGCTGAACGAGGGAGGTACTCTCCCCGAATGGGTTCTTCCATGCCGAGATGCCCGGAACGGAGAGCTTTTCTCGGCTCTCTACAAGCCTGCCAAAGTTCAACCCGATGGTGCGCCAACCGCTGTCCGGGCGGGAGAGGATATCCTCAGCAGGCGCAATTTCCTCCCACTTCCGGAAAATGGAAAAATATTAATCGTTGCGGCAGAAAAAGACTTTCCTGTCGGAATCATAGGTGGCGATTCGGGATCACGAATTCTACACCGCGGGGTAACCATTTCTCCGGAAAGCGTTGCTCGGCTGGCGTGGCAGGCAATGACCCAGGGGCGGTCCTCCGCTGTCGCTGATCTTCAGCCGATTTACGGGCGGAAACCCAGGGCGGAAACCCTTTGGCCCAGCTTTGAAACTTGACCCGGCGCGGGCATTTTCGTAGGTTCGAAGCTAGGAAATACCGGGAAGGTTTGAGTCTTCACTTCCCTGGGAGCGAACCCCGACAATGCTTCATAACACTTTGAAAAGAGGGGAAATACAGCATGGATCCCACCGATGAAAACCGCCCCCATCAGCAGGCAACGGTCAACGAGGACGATCTAGAGCAGATCAGGGCTGAACATACCCTTTTGGAGGAGAAAATAAACGGCCTCGAGGAACTGCGGTTTCCAACCGTATCGGAAGAATCCCAGATTAAGCAATTAAAAAAAGAAAAGCTTTCGCTCAAAGAGAAGATGGAAAAAATCCAGCTCCAAGGGAGCTAATGTTTAAGCCGGAAGGCACCAAAAAGTTTGATCAGAGTGCAAGATCAACACTTTACACTTGACCATGCATCAAAAAGAAGCATATAGTTTGGCCGTTTTCGGCAGTTATTTTGCCAGAGGCTAGGCGGAAACCCATAAGTAAAGATAGAACCAGGGCAGTCGAGTTGGGGACCGCTTTTGGCCCTTTGAGATAAAGGTTGCGGCTTAATGTATTCGAGAATTGCTTCTCAGGTAAATGAGTCTGTCGTAGGGAGGGGGCGGTGCGCTCTTACGCGCCTCCCCCTGATTTGATTTTACCTCGGGAAAATTTTTCGGATCAACCAATCTGCCGGAAGCAACCAAGGACGCTCCGGCTGAGGAGTATCGGCCGTGACTGCTAAAATCCGTTCCCCCATCAAACTTGAAAACAAAAAACTCTCCGGAGCCGAAATCATCTACCGGTGCCTCGAACTCGAGGGAGTCGAGTACATCTTCGGGCATCCGGGGGCTATTTTGTTGACGCTCCTCGATCTGTTCCTTAAGCGCAGCAACATCAAACACATTCTCACGCGGCACGAACAGTGCGCCGCCCATATGGCCGAGGGCTACGCCCGGGCAAGTGGCGAGGTGGGCGTCTGCCTTGTAACCTCGGGCCCCGGCGCCACAAACCTCATCACAGGCATCACGGACGCATACATGGATTCGATCCCCATCGTTTGTCTGACCGGCCAGGTGGCCACCTTCATGGTCGGCAACGACGCCTTCCAAGAGGCCGACATTGTTGGAATGACGCGCACGGTCACCAAGCAAAACTATCTAATCAAGGAGATAAAGGATCTGGCGCCCACGCTAAAAGAAGCTTTTCACATCGCCCGCACCGGACGCCCGGGACCGGTTCTGATCGATATGCCCAAGGATATTATTTTGGGCGAGGCCTTCTTCCAGGTTCCCGAGGAGGTGAATATTCGGGGCTATAAGCCCAGAACCAAGGGCCACCCGAGGCAAATCAAACGGGTCGCGGAAACTATCAAAGAAGCAAAGAAGCCCATCCTTTACGTGGGCGGGGGGGCCATTCACGCCAATGCCAATAAGGAATTAATGAAACTGGCCGAGACGGCTGATATCCCAGTGACATGGACTCTTCTCGGGGCGGGTTCATTTCCCAGCGACCACGATCTAGCCCTCGGCATGCTCGGAATGCACGGAACGGCTTACTCCAACAAGGCAGTCGATGAGTGCGATCTTCTCATCGCCGTCGGCGCTCGCTTCGATGACCGCGTGACGGGAAAAATCTCCGAGTTTGCGACTGGGGCCAAAATCATTCATATCGACATCGATCCCACGGCCATCGGGAAGAATGTCCCCGTGGACGTCCCTGTCGTTGGCGACGCGAAGAGTGTTCTCCACGAGGTGAACAAGCTCGTCAAACGCCAAAAGCGTACGGTGTGGCGCAAACATGTCGATAACCTCAAGGAGAAGTTTCCCCTAACATTTGAGACCGCAGAGGGAGGCCCGATCAAGCCCCAGGAAGCCATCGTCACACTCAGCGAAGAGGTGGGCGAAGACGCCATTTATACAACCGAAGTCGGCCAACATCAGATGTGGGCCGCCCAATTTCTCCAGTTGTCGTTTCCGCGCCAATTCATCTCATCGGGCGGTCTCGGGACTATGGGCTTCGGCTTTCCGGCGGCGATTGGTGCCGCCCTGGCACGTCCCGACAAACTGGTGATTGACGTTGCCGGGGACGGGAGTTTCCAGATGGTGCTTCAGGAACTGGCCACTGCGGTCCAGTACGGAATTCCCGTGAAGGTGTTCATCCTCAACAACTACGGCCTTGGGATGGTCCGCCAATGGCAGGATTTATTCATGGATCGCCGTTTCAGCGAGGTCAGCTTGGAAGTGGGCCCGGACTACGTTCTACTCGCCGCCGCCTATGGCGCGAAAGGACTTCATATCGATGACCGCAAGGATTTGCGGCCCGCTATTCAGGAAATGATTAAAACCCCTGGCCCCTTCATTCTCGACGTGGCGGTTGACCCGGACGAATTGGTTTTTCCGATGGTTCCGGCCGGCGGAGCGAACAGGGATATGATTCTCGAAGATCCGAGAAAGAAAAAACCTTTAAAGGGCAAGTTGGGCGCCCTGCCGGATAATTAGGAGGATTCACCCGTGGAGCTTTCCGGCTCACAGATTGTCATCGAGGAATTAAAGGCAAACGGAGTGGAGATAGCCTTCGGAATTCCTGGTGGGGCCATCATGCCCTTCTACGATGAACTCCAAAGATCCAAATTTCCACACATTCTCACGCGCCATGAACAAGGAGCCACCCACATGGCCGATGGGTATGCCCGCGTAAGCGGCAAAGTGGCAGCCGTCGTCACTACATCGGGGCCGGGGGCGACCAATACCATCACGGGTCTTTGCAATGCATTGATGGATTCAGTCCCCATGATCGTCATCACGGGCCAAGTTGCGACACCCGCCATCGGGACTGACGCCTTCCAGGAGGCAGACACCTATGGATGCACCCTCCCGGTAACAAAACACAACTGGCTGGTGAAGGACCCCCGCGATCTTCAGAATGTGGTGCGCGAGGCTATCAGGGTGGCCACCACCGGACGGCCAGGCCCCGTGGTCATCGACATCCCCAAAGATGTCCAAATCGCTACGGCGGAGTACAACCCCCAAAAAGTAACCAAAGTCGCGCCTTCGGCTGAACCGATTTTTCAGATGCCCGAACCCGACGCCGAGGCCATCGACCGTTTGATTGAGGCTATTGGGCATTCCGAAAAACCCATAATTATGGCCGGCGCGGGAATTCTCAAAGCAGGTGCATCCACCGAACTCACGGAATTCGCCCGGCGGACAGGGATCCCCGTAATCAACACCCTACTCGGCTTGGGCGGCTTCCCGGGCACGGATCCCCTTTTTCTTGGCATGCCCGGAATGCATGGGACGGCCTATGCCAACATGGCCCTTTGCGATTGCGACCTGCTAATCAACCTCGGGGGACGCTTTGACGATCGTGTAACGGGCAAGGTGGGTAGTTTCGCAACGAATGCGGTAATCGCCCACGTGGATATCGACGCGGCCGAACTTGGAAAAAGGGTCCGGACCCATATTCCCATCCTGGCCAATGTGCGCGACGTTCTCCTCTTGCTTAGCGTGCAGGTGAAAAAAAAGGAAAGACCAGCCTGGATCGGCCAGATCGAATCGTGGAAGCGGGAGTATCCCCTTCAGTATGATTGGGACGGCTCGATTAAGCCTCAGTATGTAATCGAGCAGATTCAAGAAATTTCCGGTGGTGATGGTGTCTACGTCTCAGGCGTGGGCCAACATCAGATGTGGGCCGCCCAATTCATCCGCTTCAACGAGCCTAACTCGTGGGTCTCCTCGGGCGGGCTTGGAACAATGGGCTTCGGCCTGCCCGCCGCTATTGGCGCGAAGGTGGGCCGCCCAGACAAGGATGTATGGCTCATCGATGGCGATGGAAGCTTTTCGATGACGCTGGTCGAACTGGCGACCGCGGCTACCTACAATATTCCCGTTAAGGTAGCAATTTTGAATAATGCATCTCTCGGCATGGTGCGTCAGTGGCAGGAGTTGTTCTTCGAGAAACGCTACTCGCATGTCCACTATCCGGAAAACCCTGATTTTGCCAAAATCGCCGAGGGGTATCATGTTCGGGGCATCGACATCAAGGATATGG
The DNA here is from genome assembly GCA_003506735.1 of Nitrospinota bacterium. Taxonomy (GTDB): domain Bacteria; phylum UBA8248; class UBA8248; order UBA8248; family UBA8248; genus UBA8248. The sequence continues at coordinate 5,813 of DNYS01000057.1, read as the reverse complement.
ATCGGGTGCGGACCACACTCGAGGAAGCAGCCGAAATTGACGGTCCTGTTGTGATGAACTTTCATGTCGCTCGAGAAGAGAACGTCTGGCCGATAGTTCCAGCCGGTATGGGAAACGACGAAATGCAACTCGGTCCCGAAACTACGGGGAAAATAACATGAGGCAAGTATTTTCGATTCTTGTGAACAATCATCCAGGCGTGCTCTCACACGTTTCGGGCTTGTTCGCCCGCCGTGGCTACAACATCGAGAGCATCGCCGCCGGACCGACCGAGAATCCGGAAACCACCCGAATCGTGATCGTCGCCATCGGGGAAAAAGAGACTCTTGAGCAGATCGCCCGGCAACTGCGCAAACTCTACGACGTTCGTGAAGTCAATCAACTCCCATACAACCGTTCAGTCACGCGCGAACTGGTCTTGGCTACCGTAGCCGCCGGGGCCGAAAAGCGCACCGAAGTGCTTCAGATCGCAAATGCGTTCGGGGCCAACATCGTCAACGTATCCGACTCCAGCGTCACAATTGAGGCGAGCGGCAACGATCACAAAACTCGGATTCTCATTAAAACTCTCGAGAAGTACGGAATATCCAACATGGCACGGACCGGGATGATCGCCCTGCCCTTCGACGGAATGTCAGAAGAATGGGAGCCTCTTGCCTGATGCCTAAAAATACAGACAAAACCGAGGCGGAGCAAAAACACACTTTCGCCGTCCTCGTCGAGAACAAATTCGGAGTTCTCGCAAAAGTGGCCAGTCTTTTCAGCGCCCGCGGATACAACATCGAGAGCCTCTGTGTCGGGGTGACACAGGATCCGACCGTTTCGCGGATAACGGTCGTAACGAGCGGCGACGTAAAGATTCTCGAACAGATTCGAAAACAGCTCAGCAAGCTGATCGACACAATCAAGGTTTTGGAAATGGATGATACTCAGACCGCGGAACGGGAACTCGTTCTCATCAAGGTTGCGGCTCCGAAGGATAAGCGCTCGGAGGTTCTCCAAATTGTCGAAATATTTCGCGCCCGTACGATAGATATTTCCACCGACACGTTGGTCATCGAGATAACCGGAGACACTGGAAAAATCAACGCTATCTTGGAACTCCTCCGGACGCACGGCATCAAGGAAATCGCCCGTACCGGAAAGGTTGCGCTGAGCCGTGGCGCCAAAACCCTCGAAGGGCTCAAAAGCTAGCTCCGATGTCACAACATAACTCGAACCGCCGATTTCCCGTAGCGAAAGAAGGTTGGGGATATGCAATCGGTCTCCTTTCATTGGGGTTCTTCGCCGTTTGGATGAAGGGGAGTGGGTGGGCATTCTTTTTCTTCATTTTGGCGATGTGCGTCATCGCATTTTTCAGGGATCCGGATCGGACTCCTCCGGACGATCCCGGCACCGTCGTATCGCCCGCGGATGGCCGTGTCATCGCCATCGAAAACACCCGTGAAGGCGGAAAAATGGTGGGTATATTCCTCTCCATCTATGATGTGCACATCAACAGATCACCTGTGGAGGGGTCTATCCGGGAAGTTAACTACCGCCCAGGAAAATTCCTTGCGGCTTTTAACAAGGAAGCAACTCGGGTCAACGAACAGAATGCTATCGACATTCGGACGAATTCGGGAGAGAATTTCAAGGTGGTGCAGATTGCGGGGCTAATCGCCCGCCGCATAGTCAGTTGGCGGATGAAGGGCGACACTTTGGCAAAAGGCGAGCGCATCGGCCTGATTCAATTTGGATCTCGCACGGACCTTCACATGCCGCCCGGCTATGCGGTTTCGATCTCCATGGGGGATCGGGTTCGCGGAGGAGAAACCGTCATTGCCAGATCAACTAAAAGATAAAATTCGCACTCGGTGGGAACAAGGGAAGCGGCGGCGAAGGCGGCGAAGACGGCCTCGGCTCAAGCGCGGCATATTTCTCCTTCCAAACTTGTTTACCACAGGGACCCTGTTCGCGGGCTTCTATGCTATTATTGCAGCCATTCAGAATGATTTCTGGTGGGCATCCTTCGCCATCCTCATCTCAATTATTCTCGACGGCTTGGACGGTGCGGTTGCGCGGTTGACGAAGTCCTCCAGCCCGTTCGGACTTCAATACGATTCGCTCTGCGATCTGGCGGCGTTCGGAATTGCGCCTTCCATTCTTATCTATAAATGGGCACTGGCTCCATTTGGGCGCGTCGGTTGGCTCGCAGTATTCATCTTCGCGGCCTGTTCGGCGCTTCGCCTAGCCCGATTCAACGTTCTCACGCAGACCCTGGGTGCCACCGCCGATTTTCGAGGACTGCCCACTCCCGCCGGCGCCGGCGTTCTGACATCATGGGTGTTTCTGGCTGAGCACTATGGGCTGAGGCAGTTTGTCCCGGCTTCTATCTCGCCCTTCCCAGCATATTTGCTGGCTTTTTTGGCATATATGTTAGCCTTTTTGATGGTCAGTACGGTCCGCTACACCAGCTTCAAAGATCTAGGAGGCCGCCTTCAAAGACCATTTCGCGTACTGGTCGCCGCCGTACTCGCGCTCTTTATCGCAGCAGCCATTCCCCAGGTGGTTGCATTTCTGGTCATGGCCGGCTATGCCGTTTCCGGTCCCATTCTTCATTACAAGCGCTACCGCAAATCCAAAGAAATTGTGACCCAGCCCGAACCAGTGGCCTCCGAAGTCAGCTAGGAGGAGATTTGTTGCCTTCTCCTCATGGAGGAGGCATAATTTGCCCACTTCTAAAAAGTCATCCTGATCGGAGAGCCGCTTTTTCGGCCTTCACTAGCTCACCCTCCAGCCACGAGCCGCAAAAGGGATAATGCATAACAAACCATTGTATTTATTTCGATTATTCATTCGCCAGGTTCTCCGCGGTTGTTTTTTGTGTATTCCTTTGGCAATCGTTGCATCTCCTGTTTCCGCCCAGGAAGGTGTTCCAGATCAAGACTCATCTCCTGGGTTTACCCCCGGGCCGAAAATATCCTCTCCACAGGAAGGGCTCCGAATCCTGCGGGACCCTCGTGCCGCGGCCGCTATTTCTGCAGACGAGCTTATGGAGGACCGGAAGCGCAAACGGATCATCGGACGAGGCTTCATCGATCTCCGCTTCCGAAGCAAGCGCGTTCAAGCTGATCACATCGAAGTCCAAACCGAGACAAGAGACGCCGTCGCCATAGGTAATATTATTTTTCAGTCAGGAAACGACCGAATCGTAGGAAGCCGAATTGAATTTAATCTCGATAGCGAAAAGCTTGTCATATATGACGCCCGCGGGTATATCGGGGCCACCTATTACGTTACAGCAAACGTCATTCGTCGGATCGCTGAGGATCGTTATGAAGTTTTCGGTGGCACATTTACCACTTGCGAGGGAGACAATCCCGACTGGGCTTTTCAAACGAAAAAAGCCAGTTTCCAGATTGAGGGATATGCCAACCTCCAATCACCTATGATTTCCCTCAGGGGTATTCCTGCGGCCGCTCTCCCCTATGCCATTTTTCCAATCAAAACCAAACGAGCGACCGGCTTCTTAACACCTGCCGTTGGCCTGGGAAATAAAAACGGGCTCCAAATTTCTCCCCGATTTTTTTGGGCGATAAACAAATGGTCCGATGTGACACTCGGCCTGGATTATTTCACCCGCCGGGGCACTCGATATCTCGCTGAGTATCGGTATGCCCTCAGCGAAAACACCAGCGGAAAAATTCGCGCATCGACGCTCAAGGATTTAAGAGAAAAAACCACTCTTTGGGACATCAACGTGGCCCACGTTTCTCGTTTTCCGAGGAACAGGAGCGAATTTAAAGCCGTAGTCGAAGAAGCTTCGCGAGTGAGGGCTGACCGCTCCCTCGAAAATAATCTTGATTATCGGGTGCGCCAGGAGACCGATACACGCCTGACGTTCACCCATAACCTTCGCGATGTCCCCGGTCAGTTTTCGGTGGCCATGCGGCGGAGAGAGGGTCTTAGGGAGAATGACGGTCAATTATTCCAGAGGTTTCCCGAGGCTTCCTTGGATATCGACCAGGCGCAAATTGGGACGAGCGATTTTCGCTTTAATTTGGACTCCTCGTTTGTTTCGTTTTTTCGTGTTCTGGATAATAACACCACGGTCCTTCAGCGCTTTGATATGGCTCCTTCGGTATCTCTTCCTCTCAGGGCCTTCCCATGGCTGGGAATTACCCCTCGGTTTGGCGTCAGATACACCTATTGGACAAACCAAAAGAGAAGCCCCGATGCGAACGACAACCCTGCCCGCGACGATCAGAAGGAAGCCGGGCTATCTCGCGAAATATGGTTCTCCACCGTTAATATCGTTGGCCCACGGCTCAGCAAAGTATACATTGGTGAAATCGGTCCATTTCGGGATTTCAAACACATTCTATCCTTTGAATCTGAGTATGCCTACACTCCTGCGATGGACTCGAAAGACAGGAGGCTCATCATTCCGATAGATAGCGTTGATGGCTTCGACGACAAAAACACCATCCGCTACGGAATTGTAAACCGAGTACTAACGAAATTGAAGAAGGACAAAGGATCCCAATCCCACCAGTTGTTCGCCGCCAACCTTTTTCAAACGCTCAACATCGACGAGGCCCGCCGGGAGCAAAATTTGGGAACCAATCCCCGGCGCTCCCTCGGGGATGCCGAATTGGTTTTCCAGGCTCGTCCCATTCCACTGGTTCGCCTTACGCATCTAACCAACTACAACGTCTATGAAGGAAAAATTGACAATTACACAACGGGCCTTCTTCTTGATGGTGGGAGGAACTGGTATTTTAACGTGGATCGCACATGGAATCGCAGCCGAAGCGGCTCAGCGGACCCCCAGATTGGCCGAAGTGATTTTAATTTTTCTGGGGGGTATGCCCTTACGCGGCAATGGTTCGTTGAATACCTTACACGGATCAATAACATCGAGAACGAAACGCTTGAGCAAAGCATGATTTTCCGTTACAGAGGGTGCTGCTGGGGATTCAATCTGAGTTTTACCGATACCCAGGATACGAGTGAGGTTTTTCTTACATTCATTATTCAGGGCCTGCTCGAAGGCGAAGGCGCACCAACCTTCAACCGCAGGCAGAAAATTAACCGGAGAGGACGCCTTTTGGGCGGCGGGCCCTTTTCTCCTTTCAAATTCGACGACCCGGGAGAAAGTCCATAATCTAGGCAATATTCGAAGTTGAACGATTCGGCGAGCAAACAACATGTTCACCCACCGAATTGCTTCCATTTGATTTGTTCCATATTCTGGCGGGAAAAAAACAAAAGGGAATTTTCACTTATGCAAATTTGCATTGTTGGATGCGGCTATGTCGGACTCGTTACATCAGCCGTTTTTTCAGATATGGGGAACAACGTTATTTGCGTGGACTCCAATGAAAAGCGCATCGAATCACTAGATTCGGGAAAATGCCCAATTTTCGAACCCGGTTTGCCGGAGTTGCT
>DNYS01000057.1:0-252 GCA_003506735.1 Nitrospinota bacterium | reverse complement strand
AAATGGAAGAACTGACCTTTCCCAAGTGGAATCGGCAGCCAAGGAAATCGCCCACGCATTGAACGGACACAAAATAATTGTGAATAAAAGCACCGTCCCTGTTGGAACGGGCGACTTCGTACGCCGGACCATCGAAAACATAAGGGGCGGCAACGGGACGTTTGATGTCGTAAGCAACCCCGAATTCCTCCGCGAGGGACAAGCCATTCGCGATACCCTCCAACCCGATCGAATCATCATTGGAACATCGTC
>DNYS01000274.1:5378-5633 GCA_003506735.1 Nitrospinota bacterium | reverse complement strand
GGACTCCGAGGCCGGGCATGGGCGGCCCCTCCCGTGGGCGGCCGGAGGCGACCGGGCGCGGCTACCGGATGACGGCGAATTTAGGCGCGCGCTCCTTTTTGGCGGTCCTCGCGCAGCGGAAGCCGACGATCTTCCAGCGGATGATTCCGTCCAGGCGGAAGCGGGTGGCGGCGCGGAGCATCTCGGGCGAGTTGCGGTAGGAGCCGCCCTTGATGGTGTGAAGAAATCCCGAGGGAGGCCCCTGGGGATTCCGCG
>DNYS01000274.1:3713-5138 GCA_003506735.1 Nitrospinota bacterium | reverse complement strand
GGCTTTTTCCCATTCGGCCTCGGTGGGCAGGCGTTTTCTGGTCCAGCCGCAATAGGCCGCGGCGTCGCGCCAGCTGATGCCGACGATGGGAAGCTCCGGGCGGTGGAGAGCGGGGTCGGAGGCGTATTTCGAGGGGCGGTGGCCGGTGGCGGCTCGGAAACGCTCCCACCCGGCGACGGAAACCTCGTCGCGATCGATCCAGAAGGCATCGAGGTGAACCCTGCGGACGGGAAGCTCCTGGAGCGGGCCGTCGCGGCTTCCCTGGATGAAAGCGCCCGCTTGAATGAGGATCATCTTCTCGAAGGCGCGCAAAAGGCGCTCCACCGCGCCCGTGTTGCGCATCCCGGACAGGGCGGCCAGGATCGCGATGACCAAGACTCCGGCGCCGGCTGCCATAACGGCCTACTTCTTCTTGCGTGGCTTTCCGTTGATGAATGTTTCCCGCACATAGCGTACCACGCCCCAGATTTCCTTGTCGTTCAGGATGTGGCCGTAGGCTTTCATGAAGTCGAACTTCTTCACCGTCGTCGCCTCGAGGCGGCCCATCTTGATGAGGGCGAAGAGGAATTCATCGTCGAACCGCTCCATCTGCTCTTTGAGGGTGTAGTTCATCGGCGGTGGCTGGATCTCGCTCACGAAGGGCTTGCCGAGGGGCTGATCCCCCCGGGGGCGGTCGCCGTCGCCCCTGCCCTTGAAGCCGTGGCACTGGGAGCAGGCGTCCTTGAAAATTTCGGCCGACTCGGGGTCGTTGATTTTTTTACCGGACGTGATGCCCCGCTCCCATTGGATCAGCTTGCGGATCTGGGGCTCCTCGAGCACCTCGCCGAAAGAGGGCATTGCCGTCGGGGTGGCCCCCTTGAGCTTCATGCCCTTGGTCTTCCCGAGGAGGACGTTGATCTTGCCGAACTTGACGATCATGAACATGTAATCGTCCGTCATGCGCTTCATGTAGGAGCTGGTGAAAACCTGGGGCCGGGGGCGCGAGCTCCGGAAGCTCGGACCCTTTCCGTCGCCCTTGAGCCCGTGGCACGAGAAACAGATCTCCTCGAAGATCTCCTTGCCGAGCCAGTAGTCGCCTTTTTTCAGTTCGGCCTGGGGAGGGGGCTTGGCGGCGAGCGCGGGGGCGGCGAGTGCGGCGAGGAGGCCCAGGGCCAGCCCCGCGATCCCCGTTTTGAAAAGCGTTTGACGGCTCATGAAATCGATTTCCTCTCTCGGTTTCGGGTCCAGGCGAAACTCGGGCGCGGAAGAAGCCAATTCCTCTTCCGCGCCCGGTTTTTACTGTGGCCCGGACGCTTTTGCAATGTTTCCGTTACGCGCGGGCGGCCGTACCTATCCGAAATTGCCCGCGGCGGGGCGCCGGCTCCCGGCTACTTTCGGGCGCACGGGTTGCACGGATTTTTCGCCGCGCACGGGTTGCAGGGGTTC
>DNYS01000274.1:1446-3660 GCA_003506735.1 Nitrospinota bacterium | reverse complement strand
GGGGTTCGAGCCTCCGCCGGTGCGCTTCACGGTCTTCATGAAGGCCTTGCGCTCTTTCTCCCAGGAGAGCATCCGCTTGTATTGGCCCGGGGAGAGGGAGGTGACGTAGCTCTCGAGGTCGCGGTAGTCCTGCGAGTAGGGGTCCATCGGCGCATTGCCGATGAATACGGTGGCGCACAAGTCGTTGAACTGGCCCACCGAAATGATCTGGTTCGCCGGGCTCAGGCGCGGAAAGTGCTCGGTCGCGCCGACCAGGGTGGGGATGGGCACGGGGTTCCGGTTGCCCATCACGTCCACGGCCGTGCCTCCCACCGTGCGCCCGCGCGGATGGCATCCCACGCAGCCTACGTCGCGGAAATTTTTCTTTTCCCGCTTCACGGAGTCGACGACGGTGCTGTCTCTCCTCTGGGTGAAGAAAAACGCCGGCGGAGTGACCGTTTTTTTCTTGGCGATCTGTTTTGTGGCGGCTTGAGGCGCCGCGGGCGCAGCCAGCGCCAATGCCAGGGCGACGGCAAGAATTGTACAGGTTTTCCTCATTTTTCACTCTCCACGATTGAACGAATTTCGGTTCAAAATTCCCGCCCGAATCGGGCTTCCGTTTTTACTTGCCCGCGCAAGGGTTGCAGGGGTTCCGCCCCGCGCAAGGGTTCTTGGCCGCGCACGGGTTACTGGCGGCGCATGGATTCGCCGCGCACGGGTTGCAAGGATTGGCCTTCTTCGCAGCGCACGGGTTGCAAGGATTGGCCGCCACCTTGGCCGCGCACGGGTTGCAGGGGTTGGCCTTTTTCGCGGCGCACGGGTTGGCCTTCTTGTGCCAGGCCGCGTCACTCACCCCGGAACCCGCGACGAACAGGACCGCGACCGCCGCCACCAGGAAACTACACAACAGTTTCTTCATGCTCTCTTCTCCCTCTCGCTTTGTAATGGTTCCCACTTGGAAGACAAAGATTGACCGTCCGGATCACTCGGGCGCCGGATTGAGGGCTTCCCCGGAGACTCGACTTCATCCCCTCTCCCCCTGGATTCAAGCATCGCCACTTCTCTGATAACCAAAAAGAAGAGGAGAAATTTCATGGATCGTTGAAATCGTCTAAATTTTTCTTCCACCGGCCTTACCCCCGGCAGGCCGGACATCCGAGCCAACCTTGCCCGGCCCGAGCGCAAAGTCATTCCTCCGCCCCTTCAGGACCGCGCGTTCTCATCCGGAGGCTGATATACTGGCAAGGAAACCATCACCCGAACCCGACCCAAGAACCTTTGAACGCTCCACTTCGGCCGGGATCCCCCGGATTGCAGGCCCATCGATTCACGCGGAGGAACCGAGCCCGTGTCGGAAAACCAACCCAAAGACCCCGGCGGCTACACCGAACACAAAGAACTCAGCGCCGACCAGGACTCGCTGCCCTTCGCGGTCATCACGGTCAGCGATACGCGCACCGAGGAAACCGACAAGAGCGGAAAACTGATCCGGGACATGCTGACGGAAAAGGGCCACCGGATCGCCCGGCGCCGCATCGTCAAAGACGACCCCGACGCGATGAAGGAGGAGTTGGAGGCCTGCCTCTCCGATCCGGACATCCGAATTATCATCTCCAACGGGGGGAGCGGCGTGGCGCGGCGGGACGGGACCTTCGAGGTGGTCACCTCCTTCCTGGAAAAAACCCTCTCCGGTTTCGGGGAAATCTTCCGCATGCTGAGCTACGACGACATCGGGGCGGGGGCGATCATGAGCCGGGCCACGGCGGGGATCGCCCGGGGCAAGGTCGTGTTCGCCATCCCGGGCTCCTCGGGCGCCGTCCGCCTCGCCATGGAGAAGCTGATCCTCGAAGAGGCCGGCCACATCTATTGGGAGATCACCAAATAGGAACGCGGCGCGAAATGAAATGAACGGTTCACGACATGCGGATGAGAAGACCCCGCGGGGGCCCTAGAAGCTGTGGGCGGGCAAGGGGTCTCCGACCCGAGGGGTCATCCGACCCGAATGCCCGCCCCGCCTGTTTGCATGCAACGGGTTTCCACCCTCAGCGATCCCCAGTTTTCATCGGCACTGCGGCGCCGGCGATCGTGAGAACNNCGGGAATGACGATCAGAGGGCGTTGCGCAACGGCGGTCCACTTGCGGTCCATCCGGCATTTGAGGGGTCCTACTTGCTGATCGTTATCGTGGGGGCGAAGGCGCCGGAGACGTCCGTCAGCGTCATCTGGAAAAGTTGGT
>DNYS01000274.1:0-1271 GCA_003506735.1 Nitrospinota bacterium | reverse complement strand
CCTGAACGGCGCCTGGGCTATGTGGGAGGGAGGGGACTGCCGGTCACCCGGATCGCCAGCGTCCGCCTCGGGTTGGAATCGACCTTGCCGGTGCGCGGGTCTTTTTCCACGTCAAATTCGGGAATCCGCTCGACTTCGTCTCCCAGGAATTGAGTGATGAGGTTCAGGCTGCGGAGCTTAATCGCCCCGAAGAAGGAATAATCGCCACCGGGGCGCCCCGGCCGGATATCCACGAGAATGAAACTTTCCGGCCTGGAATTCGCCAACCGGTTGAGCTCCGCCCGTTCGGCGTTGCTCAATGTGCGCGGGTCATAGTTCGACACCAGGACCCGGCCGACCACCTTCCTGCGAAGCTCGTATGTCGTATTCTTTCCCGCCGCATTTCCTACGGGTCGAAGCCTGTATCCCATCTCCCGCGCTTTTATGAGATCCATCGCCGGCGGCGGTTTCGACAGCTTCATCCCCAGCGACTCTTCAAAGGTGATCCGGGAGACAAACAGCTTTCTTTGCCCGTTCAGCCAAGTCCAGTGCAGGACCCGCCTGCGGAATTCTTTGTATTCCTCCGTCTTGTCGGGAGAATTCAGGATGAAGCCTTGAAACGCTCCGTCACGATTTCGGATTTCGATCCCCCGCGCCATCAGCCGCGTCACCATGTCGAATCGCGCGCCTTGAATCAGAAGAAATTCGAATTTCCTTTCATCCATCGGGGTCAAAACACGCTTCGTGAATTCCTCGCCCTGTATGGGGACGATGCTGAGCGTCGGGTTCTCCGCCACGCTTGACCCGAGACTCAACCCCATCGAATCGCTCCCGGGGAATGCCAGGGTTCCCGTCAGCCCGATTTGTGTGCGGAAATCGAAAGTCGCCGCGATGCTCGATGTGACCGTGAAGTGACTCGGCAGATCATTGTGCTTCCGGGCGATGTTGAGCAGGAGCATCTCCCGATCCAGCCGGCTGATGGTCTCGTCGTAACCCAACACCGCCTGGTGGAGCGCCACCGGCCCCAAACACCCTGCCAAAAGAGGAAACAGGAGTAAGGACGCCAAGCGGAGCAGGGTGGGACGAAAACCTTCCATGATGAGCCTATCAGGGAGAATTACTGGTTCGATTTCGGACAGCCACGGACCGGCCCCTCGTCGCTGTTTGGCCCGCTTTTACCCCTCTCTGACCGGACCTGTCAACTCCATTCCATGCTCCTCGGGGGCCGTCCGCCTGGCCATGGAAAAGCTGATCCCCGAAGAGGCCGAGCAAGATGCCCGCCCTACCCGTTT
>DNYS01000244.1:9913-10160 GCA_003506735.1 Nitrospinota bacterium | reverse complement strand
AATTCGCCTTTTTCTCGCTGGCCGTCGTCGGCCTGGGAAATTTTATTCCGATGGGCGTCTCGGTCACCCTCGCCCAGGAATTACTTCCTGACCACAGGGGCTTCGCCAGCTCACTCACCCTGGGGGGCGGATGGATCATTTCGAGTTTCTCCTCCGTTCCGATTGCAGCGGTGGCCGAGCGCATCGGCCTTCTTACGGCCTTCTGGGTCCTTCCCGTCTTTCTGGCCCTCGGGGTCACCATCGCATT
>DNYS01000244.1:5423-9813 GCA_003506735.1 Nitrospinota bacterium | reverse complement strand
AACTGAACAGGTTTAGTTACATAGATGTTACATAGTTTTATTTTAATCAACTATATCAATAATATACAGAGATTTTACTATTCCATGCGAACAATCATCTTGCGCTTTTCCCTGTCGCTCGCGGTCGCCCTGGCTCTTTCCGGCCCGGGCGAGGCCGCACCCAGATCTTTTCGCGTGGACCTCGAACTCGTTCTGGCGGTCGATGTCTCCGGCAGCATCGATGAGGAGGAAGGGCGCCTTCAGCGCAAGGGCTATGTCGAAGCGTTCACCGCACCCGAGGTCCTTGCGGCTATCCGATCCGGATTCCACAAGCGGATCGCGGTCATTTATATCGAATGGGCCGGATACGAACACCAATTGACCCTGACCAAATGGACCCTCATCCACGACGAGGCAAGCGCCCGGAGGTTCGCCTCCGCCCTGGCAGCCAGCCCGACCGGCATCGGTCCCTACACCTCCATCAGCGGCGCCATCGAATACGCTATGCCCCTATTCAAGAAAAACAATTTCGAAGGCACACGGCAGGTCATCGATATCTCGGGCGACGGGCCCAACAACAGCGGCCGCATGGTCACCCTGGCCCGGGAGGAGGCGTTGCGGGCGGGGTTGACCATCAACGGCCTACCCATCCTGAACAACCGCCCTAGCCGCTATGGTAACCCTCCCATGCCGAATCTTGACCTCTACTATAAGAACTGCGTGATCGGCGGGCCGCGCGCCTTTCTGGTCATTGCCGAAAGCTTTAAGTCATTCGCCAAGGCCATCCGGAAAAAACTGGTCCTCGAAATTGCCGGCGCCATGCCCAGAGATCGGGCTGCGGCCACCGTATCTTCGTTGCGGCGGCCCGCCTATCCCGTCCGCTACGGGGGGCGGCAGGCTCCAGCCGCACCGCCGCCCACGCCCAGCTTCAAAACCGTCGGTAAGGGACCCCCTTGCGATGAGGGAGAGCGCCGCCGCCAATCCTGGTCCTCCGACTATTAGCCCAAGCCGTGACGGCTAGCGGAGGTCCATCCCGAAGGGAGAGGACACCACGAACCACCGCGAATTTCCTGTTGCGGAAAATCCACCCATTGGGTGTATGTTAATCGCGCTGGAGGGAGGGACCGCCGGCGAAAGACGGGAAGTTGGGTCCGGAGGAAGCTGTTTCGGGGGTTTGAGGGAGGTTCCCGTATGAGTTTCGGTTTTGTGGTGGGAGGCGTCTTCGTTTCGAGGTCTAGAGGGCCTACCTGGTTTCCAGTGCTAACTGTGCGGCCATAAAAAGCCTCACCGAAAAGCCCTAAATCACCGGGATGGAAGTGAATTCGGGCAAACCGAAATGATTATAAGCGGATTGATTGCCCTCCTCGGTCATCTATTTTATGATTCCCTAAGGAGTAGATTCACCGAACCCGTTGATTTTCAGGATCTTCTGGGCAGATTCCGGTTGGCCCAGGGAACTCTGGAAACGAGATAGGAGTTTCCAGGCCAAGGAGGAAAAGGAGTTTTCGATGAGAATTCCCAGGTTCCGGATTATCTTGACCCTCGTATTTTGGATGACCGTGACGCTGCCACTCCAACCGGCGTGATCCTCTCCCCACCTCGGTGAAGCATTCGGGCTGAGGCTGGGCATGTCTAAAGAGGAGGTGCAGCGCCTTGGAGTAAAGCTCGAGGATAGCGGCATATCTGAGATTTGGGGCAAACGCTGCCGGGCAACCGGCCTGCCCAAACAATTTGGCGACGAAAGGTGGGTCTGGTTATACTTTGGCAATTACAACAGGCTATTCAGGATACTGGCGGAACTGGTCGACCGTGGCATGGCCTACACTTCGAAGGATGCGATTCAACGCTACCATCAGATCAAAGCCAATTTATCGTCGGGGTACGTTCTGGTGTCCCAGCGGGAAGCAAAGCTTCCCAAGGGGGAACCCTGCCTTAGCCAGGCCAAGACGGCTCCTAACGGGAACAGCTCCAAGAATTCTTCGGTCAAAAAATTATATATAAATGCGATAAAAACCGGCGGCCGATGCACTTTTGCGCGATTCAGCGCTGGTCGTCCTCTTTCCGCAAAGACGACACCTACATCATCGTCACCATTCGGCCCAAGGACGTCCACAAAATGACCTCCTACGCCTTTGTCCACTTGGAAATTGGAAGCAAGTCCTTGATAGAAAAATTCAGGCGCGAGAAATCGCCTCTCTAGCCACCGCCTGAACCGGAGGAATCTCGACCCACCGAATGGCCGCGAATCTTGCGGTAGCCTTCTCCCGCAAGGCTAGAACCTGAATTTTATGTGGCACTGCATGCAGGCATCCTGAAGACGGGAGAGCGCGGAGAGTGAAGCTACCTGGCGTTTCTTTCCGGCGAGTTCGGCCAAGCCTTGCGCTTGTTTTTCCACATTTCCCGCAAAATTACGGAATGAATTGTCGTTCTTGTAGTTGTCGATCTTGGGAAGCAGGCGGGCGGTATTGACGATCTCGCCTAGTTGCTTCTGGACCTTGGCGAAAGGCGCCTCGTTCGCCAACTCCAGGACGGGAACGAGGAGAAGGGATTTCACCACCTCGACATAGGCCCCTTCCATCCGATTCATCAGATTGCCTATGTCTAGTTCCTCCGAACTGGTCGGTGCGGGCGCCGCCATCGATAGTGCCAATATCGCCGAGGAGACGACCGCACCGGGAGAGAATCTTTTGAATAACATCGTGCTCCTCCTTAAAGGAATTGATCTTCATTTTCCGGATTTGAAAATTTGCGCCTGGACATCCCTAAAGGATGTCTCCCCAGCCCACCTTTTCATCCTCGAAAACGGCTATATCGCAATAAATTTCGATATAGCTTCCATCGGGGTCAGTGATGTAGAAAGCGCGGTTCCCGCTTCCCTCCGCGAACCCGTCCCCCTCCGGACCGTGTACGAGAGGACCGTATTTGATCTCCACCCCGCAGTTTTTGATATGTTTGAGCGCCTTGAGCCATTCCATTCGGTTGGGCACCTCGAAGGCCACGTGCTGAAAACCTACCTTCCGCTCTTCGAGGGAATTGCCCGTTTCAGAATAAAGGCTGGGGGCGCCCTCCGGGGCCTGAAAAAACACCACTTCGTGATGAGTCCTGTCGCAACGGAGAAACAAGCTGGCCCCGCCAGGTACCTTCGCTCCCGGCCCAGATCGGCTCGTTACCCTAAAACCCATGACACGGACGTAAAATTCTTCCATCCGGTCCAAATCCTGTGTCCAAAAACCCATATGGCCAATTTTCGTAGTCGTGAACATCGAATTTCCTCCTGATTCCTGTTCCACTGAAGAGCGATGAGGGAGGTATATTACCGCGTGGGAGGAACCCGATGCGAGGAAACAATTTACCTATTTCAAAGGGAGGGAACCATCCATTGGCAGGAAATGTTTTAGGGAGGGGAGTCCTGGTAATTCGGCACCTTAGGGAATATTTCGGGTAGTCCCTCAAAAACGGGATAGGTCGAATCGGAAATTTTTTGAGCTCGTTTTAACCAATTCAAGGAACGATACTTTCATCCTTTTATCCTTGGAGATTTCACGCGCATTTTCTAAAAGATGGCGAATCGCGTTGATTCGAATCACCCACCCGAGGCGGCCGTTTCCGACGAATGTTCCCTGCGAAAGGCCAACGAGTTCGAAACGGCCATCCCGGATGGCGATAACAGGGGTTCCGCTATCGCCGGGGGAAAGTCCGTTGCTTATCATGAAGGCGTTCTCGCCCTTGGCCTCAATTTGGAAAATCTCCTTGGGAGCTTTCAAGGCACTGACGATTCCCTCGCGAACATTCACTCCTAGGTTCATGGGATTCCCCACGGCATAGACGTAATTTCCCACCCAGAGGTCGTCGCTGTTTCCAACAACATACGGAAACGAAGGCGGGCGGATGCCTTCGGGGATTTCAAAGAGAGCCACATCGTCCGCATGATTCCGGACCAAAGGCGTCAAAAGGTGCTCGCTTCGCCCATGGCGGATATATGTTTTCTCTTCCAATTTAACGACTGAAGGCTTGAAAATTCCGATGGGCGTTAAAATTTCAATGCCGCTTTGAGTCACTGTATGCTCGACTGTGAGGATAAACCGGTCATTAATGGCAACCCCGCTTCCGATAATTTCTTTATCCATTTGCGTTCCGTCCGGAAGCTCGAACTTGGTCCGGGTGACCAGGATGACGATTGAGGAAATTACTTGGGACAAATCCATCCGGGATGAATCCACCCGATAGGTATGGTTGTCGTAGCGGCCGTCCGGCCGGGGGAGCATCGCATTAGGCTGCGAAGGCCCGGAGGCGCATCCTGAGAGGATCAGGATGCAAATCGCGACCATCATTGGGCGTAGCTTAAAGGTCGACATCGATCGACCCCCTGCGGCGGCTGAGAGCGGCACCTGCCTCGGGCAGGAATTTCGAC
>DNYS01000244.1:609-5269 GCA_003506735.1 Nitrospinota bacterium | reverse complement strand
CGGCCTATCTGAAGTGACCCATTTTCACGGAATGTGGCGACTATCACAAAATCGGACCATTAGCCCGTTACCCGGGCTCACGGTTGCCAATTTGGGCTGTTCTGGAGTATCCATCAGGCTTCCGGGAAATGACGAAGGTGGCTTCGCCAGGAGTCGCCAGGAGTCCCCATGACTCAGCATTTTCACAGATATAAGGAGATTGCCTTGTCCGTTATCAAAAACGAGACGAAGAAAAAAAGTCTTGAGGGAAAGGTGACCCTCGGCGTCGGGGTTCGTGTCGCCAAATCGGTCGAGATTGGAATGGCCATGAAAGCCAGCGGTTACGACTGGCTCTTCATCGATACTGAACACGGCCCCTTTAACCTTGAGACGGCCACCCAGATTTCGACCGCCGCCCTCACGCAGGGGATCACTCCCATCGTCCGGGTTGCCTCGCTGGAGCCTCACCTAAGCACCCGGATTCTCGATTGCGGGGCTCAAGGCATCGTGTTGCCCCATGTCAATACCGCCGAAGAAGCGAGAGAGTTCGTTTTGATTTGTAAATTTCCACCCGAGGGCGGCCGAAGCCACGGAGGAGGGCTCCCCCATGCTGCGTTCAGCGCGCTTCCTCCGAACGAGCTCCTTTCGGGCGTTAATCGCGAGATGCTTTTGGTGGCCATGATCGAGACCCCCGAAGCTGGCGAGCAGGCAGACGAAATTGCCGCCGTGAATGGCATCGATGTCCTTCTCATCGGGACCAACGACCTCAGCACGGGGATGGGCATCGCAGGTCAACACGACCATCCGCGGGTTAATTTGGTGTACGAGCAGGTACTCGCCGCCTGCAAGAAACACGGTAAAACGCCGGGCATGGGCGGTTCCTATGCCCCCGATATGCTCGAGCGCCGAATCAAGGAAGGCATGCGGTTCATCCTGAGCGGAAGCGATCTGAGTTTCATGGTTGCGGCCGCCAAAAGGCAATCCGAGATGATTCGAAGCATTGAGATATAGGCGCGCACCGGAAACCTCCGGGCGTATTTCAATATTCACAGGCTGTGGGATCCACGGGGAATCTATTGGTTCATACCGTTCCTCCCATTATGGAGAGATCATGAAACTGCTCACCTATGAAACCGGCGATGGTCCCCGCGTTGCTATCCTGACGGACGCTGGCGTGGAGGACGTGGAACCCGAAACAGGCGACGCCATCGAGGTCATCGCAACGGGCAGCGTACCAAAGACGATCGGCGCGCCCAAACAGCTCGATTCGGTAAAGCTGCTTGCCCCTGTGGCCGAACTCAAGAGGCCCGTCATCGCCGTCGGGCTTAACTACAAAAAGCACTCCGATGAGGGCGCGCGAAAAACCGGGGCCCGAAAAGTGGGCGAATACCCCAAAATCCCTGTTTTCTTTACGAAATGGATAGGCTCGCATAACCGCCCCGAAGGTGATGTCATCCTCCACGACATCACCAAAGAACTCGACTATGAGTGCGAACTCGTTATCGTCATCGGCAAAAAAGGAATCAACATTCCCAAGGACAAGGCCATGGATTACGTCTATGGCTACACGATCATGAACGAGGTCTCGGCCCGCGACATCCAGCGCAGGCACGGTCAGTGGTTCAAGGGAAAGTCGCTGGACAGCTACGGTCCCCTCGGCCCATGGATTGTCACCAAGGATGAGACCGGCGACGGAAACAATCTCGACATCAAAACCCGCCTGAACGGCGAAATTCGCCAAGATTCGAGCACCAGCGACATGATCTTCGATATCGAGACGGTGGTTTCTGTTCTTTCGGAGGGGTTTACCCTACACCCCGGCGATATGATCGCCACTGGTACAGCCGAAGGCGTTGGCTTCGCGATGGACCCGCCCGGATTAATGAAGGTGGGCGATGTGGTAGAATGTGAGATTGAAAACATCGGGGTGCTGCGCAACAAAATCGTCGCTCCCTGAATCATGTGGGAAAGTATCCCGTTCCCACTGTAATAAGAAAACGGATTCCGGCCCCACCAGTCTAGCTGAGGAATCCAAACACGTGGTTCAGGCCGCAGGCTTGAGTTTGCCGATGGGCGGCTTTCCTCCGATGCCAGGATAGGAACGGCGCCAGCCGTAATGGCGCGAGCCAGGATTTGAGCCATTCCCTTCGCCGACCGGAGAAAGGATAGGGCCAGGAGCGGCCCATTCTCCGGGCAGGGTCGGGACGAAACACTCGGCCTTGCCGTTGGTGCGCGGCGTGCAGGGCTTCGTCCGCAGGTGGCGGACCCACGGCTTTGACAGGCCCGGGCGAATGTACGCGAAAGGCCGGGGGGCCGAATGAGCGCCCCCGGCCTCCTCCGGCCGGCCTCAACGAACAACATAGGTGAAAGCATCCGCGGCAAACTCCCGAAAACGGCCGAAACCCAAAATCTCCGGCGAAAAGGCCACTCCAAATTTCCGCATAACTCCGATTTCCTGAATCCATCCTTCTCTAAACACCGCTCCCCCCCTTCTCCGGCGGAATTCCTGCCAACGCGATGAATATAGGGCAGGACGCCGAAAGGGCCGCTACCGAAAATGCGCGGAGATTCGGGGTTTTGGTCCGAACGCCCCCTCTGCACGCGGCTGACGCGCCGGACACGCCGGACCAGAAGGGCTCGACTGCGGGGGCAGGTTCTTGCATTCTGTAAATATTCATCCGGGCCCTCTCCCCGGGCGCCAGTTGGCAGGTAACCACCCGCCACCCAGCTCAGCCGGGGGGGCAACCTGGTTCGAATTCACACCTAAAAATGCTCTTTGGGGGGCTGGTCCCCTATTCAACCAACATGAATCAGAGACCTCAGGTCGGCTTGTGTTTGGAGTTGAGCCGATTTCCGCCGGAGTCGGTAGTGGCCTTTGGAAAATCAGAATGGGGACCGAAAAATATATTGATTTCTTCTCATTTCATTCATTCATCCACTCCCACAGTTTCTGTGGACAGGTTGTGGAAAACTACTCTATCTATCCATTAACTCCAACGATTTCACAGACTTGCCTTAATTTGCCCACTAATGACACACTCTCGCTAACTTATAATTTATCAACAACATAAACTTCATTTTCGCCTAACTGAACCTTTAGATCCCGTACTACCTACTGATTTTTCACAACATTTTGTATTTTGATCCAGGACTCTCGACATATATCCTGTCATGGCGTAATTCTCCTGGATACCAAAATGATTTTTTGTGCGTTTTTCGAGGTGTTCAAGGTGGACGATCCCAAAATCGACCGAAAGAATTTTCTCAAGAAAGGTCCCATCTTGCTATTCAGGGCCTTTTTAGAAGGTTCTCGGGAAGAGTCTATTGAAGAATCTCTTAATTTTAAAAGGGACCCTCCGGCCGATGATATTCCCCTCCTTCGGCCTCCTGGCGCTGTACCTGAAGCGCAGTTTTTGGATCTCTGCGAAGGCGCGGGCGCTTGCGCCGAAGCCTGCCCGGCAGACGCCATTCTTCTTCTCCCCCGGAAAGAAAATTCCGACCTCGATGCACCGATAATTCAGCCATCGATTTCGGCCTGCGTTATTTGCGACGATCTTTCGTGCATGAAGGCCTGCCCGAGTGGGGCGCTGAAGTTGGTCCCGAAAGAATCCATCCGGATCGGCATTGCGAAAATCGACCCGGACGAGTGCCTCGCCTGGACGAATATGGACGACACCTGCAACTACTGTGTCGAAAAGTGCCCAATCGGGGAAATGGCTATCCGGATCGAATCCAAAGGGGAATCCAAGGGACCTGTCATGGGAAAAGAATGTGTGGGATGCGGCCTCTGCGAATATCACTGCCCGTCATTTCCGGAGGCTGTCCGGGTGTTCGAACTTACCACAGGCTGAGGCCGGGGAGGCCACCCTATGAACGTTTCAAGGCAAAAGGCGATTCTCATTTGGGACGGAGAGTGCCGCCTTTGCCGGAAATGTATTGAATGGATCGAAAAGCGGGACGGAACCGGTGTCTTCTTTCCGGTTTCCTACCAGGAGGTGCCCTCTCCACCGATGACGTCACCCATGACCCGGCAATGCCAACAGGCGGTTCAATTCATCCCTCCAGGAGGGCAAATGCTCTCTGGCGGAGGAGCTGTCCTCGGGGTTTTATATTTATTGGGATGGAAGAAATTCTCTGTGATTTTCTCTTTGCTGCCTCTTTCCCTGATAGTTGAGGCACTCTACCGGCTCATCGCCCGGAACCGGAGGGTCATCGCACGTATACTGTTCTGAGATAAACCGCCAATTCGGATTTGCCCTGTCTTAAAGGGAAAATTTTTCTGGATCTTGCCTAATTCGACAAGCGAACGTCAACCACAGAATTGATACCCAAACCTTGCGAGGAATCGGAGAATTCCGTCGTGGACCCCGCCCCCCGGATAATCTGGAGCGTCGTCGTATCGGTGTTTCCGGAGATGGCGAAACTGGAAATACTCACATTCACGAAGTCCACGATCTGGATGTTGTTGGTCTGGGTGACGGGCTCCAGCTTCGCGATGATCGGGATGAACGCTTCATTTCGCCCATCCGCCAGCCGATCCGTCATCCCGCTACGCCATCCATTGCGGTTTCCGGGAAGCGCCCGCGCCGTCTGGCCGAGGGATACGGTGCCCGAGTAACCATCACGCACGGCGGCCCGGAATACAGCATTGCTGTTGCTGTTGTCGAACGTGATGCCAACG
>DNYS01000244.1:0-331 GCA_003506735.1 Nitrospinota bacterium | reverse complement strand
GCAAAATAGAGCGATAGATTGTGTTCTATAGTCACTTTCACCGATTCCGAAGTGGGAAATGAAATGACCGGCGTAATCGTGGCGAGGTAGGGTATCGTGCTCAGATTCTGGCTCACGAAGCTGTTCGCGGATGCGGTGGTAGCGGCCTGGCTGCCGCCCTCGGCCAAAACCGCCGTACCGGCACGCGCACCGGCGTCAACCGCTGTCTGAATCGCTGACTTGGCAACAAAGATATGGCCAACATCAACGGCCAGGGCCGCTCCTCCAGCAATCGCAGGCAATGCCAGGGCTACGATGGCGACAATTTGTCCTTTGGTTCCTCTCCCTTTAG
>DNYS01000096.1:31754-31932 GCA_003506735.1 Nitrospinota bacterium | reverse complement strand
CAGGGTTAACGTGGACCTCTCCCGGGCTGAAGATCAGCCCCTACGTGGTTTGGGAGAAGTACAACGCCGATACCGCGGGCACCACGGCGGTCACCGCTGACTCCACCGAGCGGGACATCTGGTTTTACGGCGTGACCGCGGATGCCAAATTTGGCAAGGTCAAGCTGACCGTGACCGG
>DNYS01000096.1:31282-31620 GCA_003506735.1 Nitrospinota bacterium | reverse complement strand
GGCGACGACGATGTGACGAGCGCCACCGGCGATCTGGGCACCCAGCCCGATGGCAAGCTGACGCGCTTCGTGCCGCCGAAGAATGGGGGTTCCTGCCGCCTCAAAGGCCCGCAGCTCTTCACCCGCCGCCGCTACAACTCTGTAGCCTCTGGCCTCACCGCCGAGAGCCAGTGCCTCAACGGCGACGGCGGCGCCAAGTTGAACGGCGCGCAGGTCTACGAATTCCTGGTCAAATATAAGGCTGCCAAAAATATCACTATCAGCGGCAACTACTCGCTCATCCGCTCCGCCGCCTCGCGCGCGACCATCGATAACAATGCCAACGGCATCGAGGACGC
>DNYS01000096.1:30674-31128 GCA_003506735.1 Nitrospinota bacterium | reverse complement strand
CCCATCTGTTTGCCGGCGATTACGGCAAGTCGGATGCCGTTGGCACCAGGGACTTCGACGACACCTGGATGCTGGTCTGGGAGCTTACCCACGCTTTCTAAACTGGTTTGAGAGTCCCGGGGGCGCGCGCTCCCGTTTCAAGCCAGCCAGCAGTAAACTCCCGGGGGGGCTTCGGCTCCCCCGGGTTTTTTTGCGGTCTCATTCCGGCGGGCCGGGAGGGGCGCTTTTCCAGGCGGCGGGTTTCTTCTCGCGCACCATTCGCCCCGATCTCGATGCGCTTCTTCCTCAGGGTCGTGAGGGGCCAGAGGCTAATCTCCTCGGGCAGGGCCAGGGTTCCTTATAAAGTTCGAAGGCCGCAGGCGAGGGGAAAGAACTGAAGGCGCGCGGCGTTGTCCCGGAATTTCTGGGCGGAGAGCCTTGTCCATCGGATGGCGTATCGGACCCCCCCGGCCTC
>DNYS01000096.1:20627-30581 GCA_003506735.1 Nitrospinota bacterium | reverse complement strand
ATCCGCCGAGGGGGGGAGCGGTCTCCGCCGTTCTTGCCCCGGACGACTTTTGTGGATTAATATGGCCCGGATTTTGCCGCAGGGCGCAGGCTTCCTCCAAGGTGGGCAAGGAGCCTGGAGCCCCATTCCTGGCTCCATTTCCCGCCTCCAGATTTCCGGCGGGCCGCCGTCATCCGCTTTTCTTCCAGACATCGCGGTTCCGGTGTGCAACCGATTAGTTCACTTCAAGTGAATGAGGAGAACATGCGCAAGTATCATCTTATGGCCCCGGGCCCCACGCCCGTGCCGCACGAAGTCCTCGAAGCGATGGCACGGCCCTTGATGCATCACCGAACGGAGGAATTCGAGGCGCTTTTCGAGGAGGTCCGAAGCGGTCTCTCCTGGCTCTACCGGGCCGAGGGAGACGTTATCGTGCTGGCGGCCTCGGGGTCGGGCGGCATGGAGGCCTCGGTATCGAATTTGCTCTCTCCCGGCGATTCGGTTCTCGTGGTGGAGGGGGGGAAATTCGGTGAGCGGTGGACCGAAATTTGCCGCGCCTACGGGATGGAGACCGACGTCCTGTCCGTTGAACTTGGCCGATCGGTCGGCATCGATGAGGTGGAGGCGCGGATTCGGGATGGCCGCCACCGCGCGATTTTCGTTCAGGCGAGCGAGACATCGACCGGAGCCAAGCACGATGTGAAGAAGCTGGCCGAGGCCGTTCGCCGCGCCTCGCCCGATACGCTGGTCGTGGCCGATGCCATCACGGCCATCGGGGTGTATGACCTGCGGCCCGAGGAGTGGGACCTGGACGCAGTGATCACGGGCAGCCAAAAGGCGTTGATGCTTCCGCCGGGGCTGGCGTTTGTCTGGCTGAGCGAGCGGGCATGGTCGGCGGCCGGGGAGTCGAAGTGCCCGCGCTACTATTTCGATCTTCGGATCGAGCGCAAGAGCCAGGCCAAAAACACGACGGCCTGGACGCCCGCCATCTCCCTCGTCGCGGGCCTCAGGGCCGCGCTCGATAGGATGCAAAAAGAGGGGCTCGAAAACATTTTCGGGCGCCACGCGAGGCTGGCCGGGGCCACCCGGGCGGCGCTTTGGGCCATGGGGCTCGAAATATTCCCCCGGGACCTTTTGAGCGAATCGTTGACGGCCGTCCGGGTTCCCGATGGAATCGACGGGAAGGCCATCCCCCGGACGATGCAGGCCGAGCAGGGGATCACCATCGCGGGCGGCCAGGGCGAGATGAGCGGAAAGATATTCCGAATCGGCCATATGGGTTACGTTGACGAATCGGATGTGCTGGCCGCCGTCGGGGGCCTGGAGAGGGTGCTGGCCGGGCTGGGGCACGGCGTGAACCCCGGCTCGGGTCTGGCTGCCGCGCAAGAGGAATTCGGGAAATGAGCGAAAAGTTTCGGGTTCTCATATCGGAGCCGCTGTCCCCCCGCGCCGAGGATATCCTCTTGGCGGCCGAGGAGGTGGAGGTCGTCAACAAGCCGGGCATTGGCCGGGAGGAGTTGCTCGAAATCGTCAAGGAAAGCGATGCCCTGATCGTCCGGAGCGCAACGAAGGTGGACGAGGAGATTCTGGCCGCCGGCGACCGGCTCAAAGTGGTTGCCCGCGCCGGAATCGGGGTGGACAATATCGACCTGGAATGTGCGAGCCTTCGCGGGATTTTGGTGGTCAATGCACCCGACGGCAACATCATCACCACGGCCGAGCATACGATCGCCCTCATGTTCGCCCTGGCCCGGAAAATTCCCTCCGCGGTCCGATCGGTCAAGGAGGGAAGGTGGGAGCGGAGCAAATTCGTCGGCAGCGAGCTCTCCTCGAAGGTGCTCGGCGTGGTCGGGCTCGGGCGGGTGGGCAGTACCGTGGCACGGTTGGCCGGTAGTCTGGGCATGAACGTGATCGCCTACGACCCTTTCATCTCTGACGAGGCGGCCGAAAAGCGCGGTGTGAAGCCGGTCTCGTTCGATGAGCTCCTCGCCCGGTCGGATTACGTTACCCTCCACGTGCCCAAGACGCCCGAGACGGCGGGCCTGATCGGCGCCAAGGAGATCGCGAAAATGCGCCCCGGGAGCCGCATCGTGAACTGCGCCCGGGGCGGGCTTCTCGACGAGGCCGCCGCCGCCCAAGCCCTCGAAAGCGGGCGTCTGGCCGGCGTGGCGCTGGATGTGTATGAGATCGAGCCGCCAGGGGAGGAGAGCCGGCTTGTCGAGCGCGAGGATGTGATTTGCACGCCGCATCTGGGCGCCTCCACCGAGGAGGCGCAAGAGAACGTCGCCATCAGCGTCGCCGGGCAGGTGTTGGATTATCTGAGAAAGGGCAGCGTCAAGAACGCGGTGAACCTGCCCGCCCTCAGCGCGGAGGATTTGGAGCGAATCGGCCCTTACTTGGATCTGACCGAACGGCTGGGCAGTTTTTTGGCCCAGTTGGCCGAGGGCGGACCCCAATCCATCGAGGTCACCTACGGAGGCCCGCTCGAAAATCCGATGGGTCCCCTGTCTGCGGCCGCCCTCAAGGGGCTGTTGGGCCATTTTCTGAGCGGCGCGCGCGTGAATCTCGTGAACGGGCTCCTTTTGGCGAAAGAGCGGGGAATCGAGGTTGCCGCCACTTTGCGGAGCGAGATGCCGGTTTACACGGACCTGATTGAGCTCAAGCTGCGCACCGCCAAGGGCGAGCGCTCCGTGGCGGGAACATTTATTCACAACGAGGAGCCGCGCATCGTGCGCATCGATCAATTCAGCGTGGACGCCGTTCCCGAAGGGTACATGCTCGTCATCACAAACGACGACCGGCCCGGCATGATCGGTTCGATCGGCACCCTGCTGGGGAAGCACCGGATCAACATCGCCGGCATGCAGCTTGGCCGGACGAGGAAAAACGACAAGGCCGTGGCGATTCTCGCCCTGGACGATTCCATCCCGGATGAGGTGATGGAGGAAATCAGGGCCATACCGAATATTTTCGACGCCAATCTCGTCCACTTGTAAGGGCCGGGAAGGCGGGAGTGGCCGTATTATGAGCAAAGGAAAGACAGCGAAAGCGATGCCCGCCGGGTCGAGGGTGTTTCTTCCCGTTCAGGCGGAGCGGAAAAGGCGAATCGAATCGCGCATTATCGATGTCTTCGCCCGGTGGGGATTCCGTCAAATCGTGACCCCAGCGTTCGACCTCTACTCGCCCGGAAACGGGGGCCAGGTCAGGGATTCGCAGACATTCCGGCTGGTGGACATGGAGACGGGCGGGCTTCTGGCGCTTCGCTCGGATGTGACGCCCCAAATCGCCCGGCTGGCCGAAACGATGCTGGCGGACCAGCCCCGCCCGTTGCGCCTTAGCTACGTGACCAACGTATTCCGCCACGCCCACGTGGCGGGCGTGCTCCAGCGCGAGTACTGGCAGGCCGGCGTGGAACTGATCGGCCTGGTTTCGCTCGAAGCCGACGTGGAGATGATCGCCATCGCGATGGAGTGCCTGGAGCGGAACGGATTGGAAAATATCCGGATGTCGCTGAGCCACACGGCGTTCATCCGGGGGCTTCTGGACGCGGCGCGCCTCGATGAGGGCCTGCGGGGCGAGGTCCTTGAAGCCATTATGCGCCGGGACGCTTCGAGCCTCGAAGGGCTTCTCAAGCCGTTTTTGTCCAAGGGAGGCGATGTCCGCGTTTTGCTGGAATTGCCGGACCTGTTCGGGGACGGAAAAGTTCTCGACCGTGCACTCCGGAAGGTGAAAAATGCCTCCTCTCGGCGCGCCATCGAAGAGCTCAAACAGGTCGAGCGCATGCTCGATTTTTATGGGCTGGCGGATCGGATCGTTTTCGATCTCAGCGATTTTCGGAATATCGACTACTACACCGGCATCCTGTTCGAGGGATTTGTCGAAGGGTGGGGATATCCGGTGTGCGGCGGCGGGCGCTATGATCGCCTTCTGGGCATGTACGGGTCCGATGCCCTCGGGACCGGGATCGCCATCGACGTCGATCAGCTTCTCCTGATGGTGCCGGACGGGGACGTTGACGGCCTGGGCGGGGATTTTCTGGTAATCGACTTCACGCCCGAGAAGAAAATCGGCATCCGCGTGGCCCGGGAGTTGAGGGCGGGCGGCTGGCGCGTCGCCAGGGACATCATCCGCCGCAGGTTGAGCGAATCGCTCGATTACGCCCGCCGCGCCGGGGTTTTGCGCTGCATCGTCGTCGATAAGGATGGAGACAAGACCGGCCGCTTCCGGGTCGTGGAGCACTCGGGCAAGAAAAGCGCTACGATTCAGGTGGGTGAGTTGCCGGCGTGGATCGCAGGCCTGGAACGGAAAATATGAGCGTTCTTTCGATCATTGGCGGCCAGTGGGGCGATGAGGGCAAGGGAAAGGTGGTGGACCTCCTCGCCAGGCAGGCCGAGGTGGTGGCGCGCTATCAGGGAGGCGCCAACGCGGGCCACACCGTGATCGCCGATGGCAAGGAGGTGATCCTGCACCTCATTCCCACGGGGATTCTCCACTCCCACGTTCATTGCATCATCGGCTCGGGCGTAGTCGTGGATCCGGTGGCCCTGGTGGAAGAAATCAAGAAGCTCCGCGATGGCGGCGTCCATGTAGGGAGCAACCTGGTCATCGGCAAGCGTGCCCACATGATCATGCCCTACCACAAAGTGCTCGACACCCACATGGAAGAGCTCCTGGGCGTCAACCGCATCGGGACGACCGGCCGGGGGATCGGGCCCGCCTACTCGGACAAGGCGGCCCGCCTCGGCATCCGCGTGTGCGACCTCTACGATGAGAAAGTCCTTGAGGAGCGCGTCCGGGTGAGCCTGGCGATCAAGAAGCGCCTTCTCGAAGGAATTACGCTGAGTGGCGAGGAGCGCCGGGCGCTCGAGGAGGATTATATCCTCGAAGTATGTGCCCAGGTCCGCGAGATTCTCGCTCCCCATGTGCGCAATACCGACGCGGAAATCCTCGAGGCCATCACGAACAACAAGCGCGTGCTCCTCGAAGGTGCCCAGGGGATTCTGCTCGATCTGGACATGGGCACCTATCCCTTCGTCACATCGAGCAACACCGGCGTCGGAGGCGCCCTGAGCGGGCTGGGGATGCCGCTGAGGAAGGTGGACGCCATCGTCGCCGTCATGAAGGCCTACTGCACGCGGGTAGGCCAGGGGCCGTTTCCCTCCGAGCTCCATGGAGAGGAGGGCGAACGGCTGCGCTCGGAGGGCGGGGAGTACGGCGCAACGACCGGCCGGCCGAGGCGGTGCGGCTGGTTCGACGCTGTGGCGGCGCGTCACGCCGTGCAGGTGACGGGAACCGACGCGCTCATCGTGACCAAGCTCGACGTTCTCGATAACCTCGAGACCATTCGAATCTGTGTCGGCTACGAAATGGATGGCGAGCGCATCACGATATTCCCGGCCGAGGCCAGCATCCTCGAACGGTGCACCCCGATCTTCGAGGATTTCGAGGGCTGGCGCGTGCCGACCGCTGGCACCCGGCGGCTGGAGGATCTGCCTCCGCTGGCGCGGGAGTACCTGAACCACCTGGAACGTTTGACCGCAATGCCGATCTGGATGGTTTCGACCGGGCCGGGGCGTGAGGACACAATCGAAATTCAGAATCCCTTTTCCGCCATCGAAAAGGACTGAGGTTGCGCAACCGGATGATGAAAATAGGGAATTTCCCTCGCACCCTGGTGTTTTGTCTCATGCTGGCGGCAATCGGGTGGAGCGCGCCAGGCGCGGCCCTTGCCGCAGCCCCCGGCGGCGCGGGGAAGAAAAGCCCCGGCGCGGGGAAAACCGGGACCCAGGGAAAACAGCTCCCCGGATTCGGGAAATACCGGGTGGTTCGAATCGATTCGGACGGGATATTCCCCCGGGTCCTCCGAATCGATCGGGGATCGACGGTCATCTGGTTCAATGCCACGGGTGGCTACTCCTCGGTCGTATTCACCAAGGGCGAAGCGCTGAACCGGGCGACCCGGTCGCCGACCCTGTTTTTTCTGGCCCCCGACGGCACCTATGTCAGCGCGGCGTTTGGCCCGGGGGCATCGGCGAGCGCGGCGTTTATCCAGGCGGGAAGGTATTTTTACTTCGTGACAGGACTGTCCGTTTCGGAAGGCGGCGCTTTCGCCCAGGTCGTGGTAAAATAACCGTAGCCGCTTCGCAAGAACTGCTTCGCAATAAGGAAGTGATGGATGCCGGCGGATAATGTCTCTTTGGGTTTGGCTTTTCTCGCAGGGGTGTTGAGCTTCGCCTCGCCCTGCGTGCTTCCTCTTTTTCCGAGCTATATCTCCTACATCACGGGTCTTTCGTATGAAGAGATCAAGGAGGGAGCGGAAGAGCGCCGCGTGCGTGCGCTGATCCTGGCCAACTCCATCTTCTTCATCCTGGGTTTTTCGGCCGTTTTCATCGCCCTTGGCGCTAGCGTCTCGTTCCTCGGGAATGTTTTGTTCCGGTATCAGGACGGCATCCGGGTGGGGGGCGGTATCCTGATCACCATGTTCGGGCTCTATATCGGCGACCGCGCCCTGGAGTTCCGCTTGCAGTCGCTTCTTCAAAAATGGCCCCCCGCGCTGGTGGCCGTGGCGGCGATTGTCCTTCTCATGGCCGGCTTGGTTGGAATCGACAAGGGGGCGCCCGCGCTGGGCGGGGTCCTGATGGCGGCGGGCCTCTATGCGGCGGCGGCGGTGTTTTTCCCGGCGCTCTCCCAGGAGAAGCGGGTCACGCTGAAAAGCAAGCCCGCCGGGTGGGCGGGGAGCTTTGTCGTCGGCGTCACGTTCGCCGCGGGCTGGACGCCCTGCGTGGGTCCGATTCTGGGGAGCATTCTTCTATTCGCCGGAACGAAGGAAACGGCGGGGCAAGGGGTGATTCTGCTGGCGAGCTATTCGGCCGGGCTGGGCGTGCCCTTTCTGCTCAGCGGCCTGGGGGTGAGTTATTTCTTGAAATACTACCAATCGTTCCGGAAGTATTTCCGGGTCGTGGAGCTTGGGAGCAGCGTCATGCTCCTTGCGGTGGGAATTCTTTTGATCTCGAATTATCTGAGCGTCATATCCGCGTATCTGATCTTCTGGACGGGCTACACCGGAATCTAGCTTCGCATCCCTACCGCACATGGAACGCCTGGAATTCGCCGCTCGGCGCGCTCCGCTCGATTTCCACCTGGGAGACGCGCGCGAGGGGAGAACCCTCCCGGCACCATTCGAGGAGCCGATCGAGCGCCTCCCGCCCGCCTTCGGCCACCAATTCGACCGCGCCATCGGGGCGGTTGGACACCCATCCCGTCAGGCCCAGTTCACCTGCCCGGTCCGCCGCGCTGGCGCGGTACCATACCCCTTGCACCCTGCCGCGGATGACGAGGCGGAGCCTTTCACCGGTGTTTGTCACGAGATTCGATCCGGATGGACATCGGCGGCCTAGCGTGAGGCCATTCCCTGCCCGATGGCCTGGGCGAAGACCTCCGCCGCCACCCGGGGATCGGGAGCGTCCCGGATGGGGCGTCCGATGACGAGAAGGTCCGCGCCGTCGCGCACGGCGGTTTGCGGGGTTTCGGCCCTGGCGTGATCGTCGTGCCCGCCCGAGGCGAGGCGGACGCCGGGCGTAACGATGAGGATGTCATCGCCCAGGGCGCGCCGGAGGGATCCGACCTCCCTGGGGGAGGCGACGAGGCCGTCGATGCCAGCCTCCTTGGCCAGGGCGCCCGTGGCCAGCACCTGCTCCTCGACCGGACGCCCGATGCCGGCGGCGGCGAGAGCGTTCGTATCGAGGCTGGTGAGGACGGTGACGGCGAGGATGGCGGGCGGCGTCTGGCAAGAATCGCGGCCCCGCGCACAGGCTTCAAGCATCGCGGCCCCGCCGGCGGCGTGGACCGTCAGGAGGGAAACGCCAAGCGCCCCCGCCGAGGCGACCGCCCGCTCGGCCGTGGCCGGAATGTCGTGATATTTCAGGTCCAGAAATACGCCCGCGCCGCGCTCGAGGACGGCCTCCACGGCGCGGGGGCCCTCCCGGGTGAAGAGCTCCATCCCGATCTTGAACCAGCGGATGCTCCCTTCAAGTGAATCCACCAGGCGCATCGCGTCCTCTAGCGCCGGAACATCGAGGGCGCAAATGATCCGCTCCGCCGGGGAGAGGGGAGCGCGCGGGTCGGGCATGCTCAATCCTCTTCCTTCTCATCGCCGGTGTCCCCAGCGGCCTCTTTTTCCGCACGTTCCTTTTTCTTGCGGGTGATGACCTTGGCGACCACGATGCTGACCTCATAGAGAACGAGGAGCGGGCCGGCCATGAGGACCTGGGTGATCACGTCCGGCGGGGTGAGGGCCGCGGCGACCACGAACGCCCCCACATAGATATAACCTCGGTTCGAGGACAGGGCCTGGGGGGTGACGATGCCCGCCTGGACGAGCAGGATAATGACGAGCGGAACCTCGAATACCACCCCGAACACGAAAATAAGGGTGAAAATAAAGGAGATATAAAACCCGATGG
This sequence comes from Nitrospinota bacterium, assembly GCA_003506735.1. GTDB lineage: Bacteria > UBA8248 > UBA8248 > UBA8248 > UBA8248 > UBA8248. Next base: position 22,140 of record DNYS01000096.1, on the reverse strand, counting down.
AAATCTGCGGAAGAATGTTCTCGGACCCGAAGCTTATCAGATACGCGAGCCCGTAGGGCAGTATCAGGAAGTAGCAAAACAGCGCGCCCGTGATGAATAGGCCGGATGAACAGGACACAAATATGAGCGCGTAGCGTTTCTCGCGGGAGAGAAGGCCGGGGGCGCAGAATTGCCAAATTTGGTGAAGCAAAACCGGAAGTCCGATGAAGATGGCGGCGTAGATGGCGATTTTCAGGTGGGCGAAAAAGGCCTCGGTCGGTTTGAGGAACACGAGTTGGTCGACTCTTCCGGCGATGGGACGCCGGGCCAACTCCAGGAGTTCGGCCGAAAAGAAATAGGTGATGAGGAACAGGCCTAGGATGGTCCCGAGGATAACAAGGATGCGGTTGCGCAGTTCGGTCAGATGCCCCGTAAGGGGCATGGAGTCTTCGTCGCTCACGTCTGCTCGGTCCTCTCCTTGGGAGGTTCATCGTCCGAGCCTCCGGCGCTCGGTGAGGAGGAGCCGCCGGATGAAGCCTTCCCCTCTTCTCCCCCGCTCGTGGGAGCCGGTGATTCGGACGATGAGGCCGCGCTTGTCGTTTCTGCCGAGTTTGTTGTTACTGGAGAAGGTTCCGGGGGGGGCGAGGGATCGATGCGGTTGGGATCTTTTTCCTCCTCGACGGCATCCTCGTTGGAAGCATCGTTGGACGTTGAGGTGGCGTCCAGATCGAAGTCGGATTCGAGGTTCACGGAATCCTGAAAATCCGACGTCGCCCGCTTAAAATCCCGCAGCGTCTTGCCGAGGGTTCGGGCGAGATCGGGCATCCGCTTGGGGCCGATCACGACGAGCGCCACCACGAATATGATAAGCAATTCTGTGATTCCGATGCTTCCAAACAATTTTGATACTCCCGGCTAATGGAAAAAGCTCCCAGCGTTTATACCAAATCAGAGGAACGGGGTGAATGGTGGGGTATGAACCCTGGAGGATGGCGGGCGGAACGATTTCGCTGGGGCGGGTCTGCCCGAATGCCGGCCGGCCATCCTGGCCGCGTTTTCGGTTATGCTATAAGGTATAATAAATCATATGGTTAAGAAGCCGCGCGCGAGTTGCGGAAAGGAATTGAGTGGAGGGGGAAATGAATCCGATGAGGATGGATGGGCGAAGGCGTTCGATTTGGCGGCGGCCGGCGGCGGCTCTGATTGCGGCGGCGCTCTATTTTGGCCCTGTTCCCGCGGCCCTGGCCGGGCGGGAGCTGGTCTATGTATTTAACACCGGGAGCAAGGATGTCACCGTCATCGACCCGGTCAGCCACACGGTGGTCCGGACCCATCCTCTCGGCGTATCCGTCCGCTGGCTCTCGGATGAGCAAAATTACTGGGACGGCCGCCGAATCTGGACCTATACCATCGAGGCGGGGATTTCCCACGCGGTCGTCATCGACCCGCGCGGGTTCCGGGTGATCAAAAAATTCCTCTGGGCAGGGGGCCTTCGCACAGCGCCGTTCTGGTCCGGGGAGGCCGCTTTGCCCTG
>DNYS01000096.1:206-20614 GCA_003506735.1 Nitrospinota bacterium | reverse complement strand
CAGGCGGATACCGACGGGCGCGTTTCCCTGCGACTTGGACACGACCCCGGACGGGCGTTATGTATTCACCCCCGAGCGCAACCAGGACACCGTGGCCCAGATCGATTTGCGGACCTTTCAGGTGTCCAGGCGCATCTCCCTTGGGAGGGGAAGCTGGCCTCACATGTTCCGGGTGTCTCCCGGCGGGGACCGGGTGTGGGTGCAAACCGCCCGGGGGAACACCAACACCTTCCCCGGCGCGGCGGATTTGAGCCTCCTGAAAACCATCTCCGTGGGCCGGATTCCGGTGACGAACGCCTTCCGGCCGGATGGGCGCGTCTCCTACATCACCAATTTGGGGGATGGGACCATTTCGGTGGTCGATACGCAACGCATGACGGAAATCGCCCGGATTCCGGTGGGTCCAGGGCCTGGAGTGGTGGGTTTTTCGGCGGATGGCCGGTTTGCTTTCGTATCCCTCCGGGGGAGGAATGCCGTGGCGGTTTTGGATGCCCGCGCCCATAGGGTGCTCAAATATATCCCTGCCGGAAAGGGCCCCTCCGGCCTTTTGGTGACGGATCGGCTGGGGCCTTGACCCGCGAATCCTACCGGAATATGGCCGAATCCGGCCACGGCCCCTCCAGGGCGCGTTAAGGCGGCGGAACCTTTGAATGACACGGGGGGTTCTGATATTATCCTATCAGGTGGCGCCGCCCATTTCTCGTTGATCCGTAAATTGCCTTTACGTTCATGAGACACATAATTTACCGGGCGATCAAGCAAGAGGGAAAGCCTGTTTCCTATTCCGATCTGGCACGTAAAATACTCAAAGCTGACGGGTTAAGCGAGGATGCCGCAAAGGCCATCCTGGCGCCCCTCCTCGAATCGAACCCCCACTTTTCCCAGGACGACAAGGGGCGCTGGAAGGCGATCGATCCAGCCCTGAAGTCACGTTTTCTTCCGGACGTCACCTATTCGGTAGTGGACATCGAAACGACCGGCGGCCGGCCCCCCCAGCACCGGATCACCGAGTTGGCGGCGGTCAAGGTGCGCGACGGCAAGGTCATCGATGAGTTCCATCACCTGGTCAATCCGGGCCGGGAAATCCCCTGGAGCGTGGTACGCCTGACGGGGATCACGGATGCCATGGTGCTGGATCAGCCGGAATTAACCGAAGTGCTCCCCAAGTTTCTCAATTTTCTGGACGGCACCGTCTTTGTGGCGCACTGCGCGAATTTCGATTTTCATTTCATTCGTTATTTTGCGAATCAGTATCTGGGCCGGGATATCGACCCGCCGATATTGTGCACCTTCAAGCTGGCGCAGCGGCTTCTTCCGCAGGCGGGGCGCTACAATCTGGCGGAGCTTTCCGCCTTCATCGGCCTGGACGATTCGGTCAACGACCGGCACCGGGCGCTGGGCGACGCGAGGACAACGGCCGAAATCATCGTCCGCCTTCTCCGGCTGGCGCAGGTGATCGGGCTGGAATCGCTTCAGGACGTGCTCGACTACCAGGAGGTCTCGGGCAAGGAGTCTCCGCTCCTCGCCGAGGGGGTCTCCATCGACCCCGCGACCCTGAAGGATTTGCCCACCAAAAGAGGGGTGTTCCGCCTCCTCAACGAGAAGAGCGAAACGGTGTTCTCGGGAAAGGCCCCCGATATTCAGCGGGCCGTGCGCGACATTTTTTACCCCAAAAACGGCTCGGCGAAGAAGTTGATTCAAAAGATCCGCTCCGTCCGGAAGGTCGAGACGCGCCCGATGGAAAGCGAACTGGGGATGACCATCCAGGCCAGCCGGCTGAGGCGCGCTTCGAAGGGGATGAACGGCTCGGGGCAGGCGAGTGGGACAGGATTCCTCAAAATCAGCCTCGGGAGCAAATATCCCCGCGCCTATTCGGTCAACCATTTGGCGGTGGACGGAGGCGCCTACTACGGCCCGTTCCGGAAACAGGCCCAGCTACGCGATCTGCTTGGCGCGATTCATTCCGTTTTCCCCCTCCGGCGCGTCCAGAGGGGGGCCAGGACTGCGGAGGGCCGCGAGCCCGAGCCGCTCCCGGAATCGGCCATCGATATCTCCCCAGCCGTGTACGGGCGGATGATCGATCGCCTCCAGCGGATTCTGGAAGGGCGGCTGCGCCGATCCAGCGATCAAGGTTTGCTGACACTGCTTGAGAAAGCCTGGGAAAAGAAAGGACCCACTCCCGGCCAACTCAAGCGGAACCTGGGGCGGCTTCGCCACCTGATCCAGAATCAGTCTCTTTCAGGGCCCTCGGTGGAGCGGCGGAATTTGGTCATCATCGAGCCGGGGGAATCGATGGCGCAGCGGATTTGCTATTTCGTCCGCGACGGGCTTTTGGTGGATGAGTTTGAATTCGACCTGGCCTCCCCGCCCATCGATGAGCTCGCGGCCCGGACCCAGACGGTATTTTTCGGAGGCAAGGCCGAAACCGGCGAGCCCGCCAAGGAGGCTCTGGAGGAGGCCGCCATCATCGCCGCCTGGCTAAGGCGCGAATTAATCGACGGTTTCATCCTGGAGTTGTCCCCGAAATTGGACCTGGAAGAGGTTCTCGAAACCCTGATGCGCTCTCTGGCCAATCCCCAGGCCGCCGGCACCTGCATTTCGGCCTGAAGCTTCCCTGCCTTTCCTGAAAAATTTTGCCCGGCCCTCGTCAAATCTGTTGATCGGGGTAGGTCCCTGTGCTAGCTTGAGTCATCCTTCAACAAACTGGATCAGAAAACCCAAAGCTGCTTTCCTATGGAAATGATTGTCCGGGGACCCGATTTTCGACGTTTCACGGCGAACGATTTTTTCTTCGCGGGAAAATGGATCATTCCGAACGCGGGTGAGGGTCATGCACACCGATGTATTTTTCATGCGCTCGCCGGCGCACCGTTCGAACGATGAAAAATCCGTACATCCATTCGATTGCCTCATCGGCGGCGGCGCCGCTTCCGCGGGACATCTTTTTTGCGGGTTCAAAAATTAATGGGCGATCCTGCGAGAGGCGATTTTTGGGATGAGCGCATCGAGCGGATGGGGCGGGATGAACTCTCCGCCCTTCAGCTCGAGCGCCTGAAGCGGCAGGTTCGCCGGTGCTACGAGGGCTCTGCGTTTTACCGAGAGCGCCTGGATGCGGCCGGTGTGGGGCCGGACGGCATACGCTCCCTCGGGGACATCGAAAAAATCCCGCCCGTCACGAAAGAAGAGCTCCGCGAGGAGCAAAAGGCGCACCCTCCCTTTGGGCGCTACACAGTGGCGCCCCCCGAAAGCTGGGGGGAGCTCCATCCTTCGACGGGGACGACGGGGGTTCCGGTGGGCACCATCTGGAGCCGAAAGGATGTCGAAACCATTGCCGACTTTACCGCCCGGACGATGTGGAGCTTCGGAGTGCGGCCGGAGGATATCGTCCAGAACGCCTTTAGCTACGGGCTTTGGGTGGCCGGGATGAGCGTCCACTACGCCACCCAGAAAATCGGTTGCTTCGTCATTCCCATCGGCGCCACCCAGACCGAGCGGCAGATCTTCTACATGCGGACCATGGACTCGACCGTCATTCTCAGCACCCCGAGCTTTGGCCTCTATATCGGAGAAAAGCTCCGAGAGAGCGGGGTGGACCCGGGGGAGCAAAACCTGCGGATCGGCGCCTTCGGCGGCGAGGCGGGCGCTCAAAATCCCGCCACCCGATCGCGCATCGAAGGAGCCCTCGGCGTCGATGCCTACGATTATTACGGCCTGGGAGAAATCGGGCCGACGTTCGCGAGCGAGTCGGTCGCGAAGTCGGGCCTCATCTGGGCGGAGGACCATCACCTCATCGAGGTGCTCGATCCGGAAACGCGAAGGCCCGTGGCCGAGGGCGAGGTGGGGATTCTCGTCATCACCCACCTCACCCGGGAGGCGACGCCGATGCTCCGTTACTGGACGAACGACTATGCGTGCCTGGAAAGCGCGCCCAGTTCCTGTGGCCGAACCCACAGGCGCTCGCCCGGGGGAATTCTCGGCCGCCACGACGACCTGATCATCTACCGGGGTGCGAAGTTTTATCCCGTTCAGGTCGAGGACGTGGTTCGGAGTTTTCCGGAATTGAGCAACGAGTTTCGCATCGAGCTCCGGTCCGGAGAAGATACGGGCCGGGACCGGTGCGTGGTGATCGCCGAGGCGGCCGGGGAGGGGACCTCCGACGGATTGGAGGCGGTGCTTCGCGAAAAGCTCCGCGGGGAGCTCCAGGTCACGCCCGAGATCGAAATCCTCTCGCCCGGCTCGTTTGAGCGGACCACATTCAAGGCCCAGCGTTTTATCGATGCGCGGAACTCAGAGAAATAAGCGTTCCCGGAGAGGCCATGCGAAGCGTATCCATCATCGGCGCCGGCATCACCCCGTTCGGGGTGCGCCCCGAAAGCGCGGTCCGCCTGGGCGCCGAGGCCTGCCGGACGGCGATGGAGGATGCTGGAATCGGCCCGGATCGGGTCGAGGCATTTTTTCTCGGCAATTTCGCCGGCCACGCATTCACGGGACAAAACCACCTCGCCCCGATGGTCGCCCACGCGGCGGGTCTGGGGCCGGTGCCCTGCACCCGGGCCGAGGGGGCGTGCGCGTCGGGAGGGCTGGCGATGCGCCAAGGGGTGCTGGCGATCGCCTCGGGCGCGGTCGATGTGGTCCTGGTGGCCGGGGTTGAGAAGATGACTGGCGCCGCCACCGGAGAGACGGCGCAGATCCTCGCCGCCGCCGGGGATTATGAAAGCGAAGCCTCCATCGGCGCCACCTTTCCGGCTCTGTTTGCCCTGATCGCGAGAAGGCATATGCACGAGTACGGCACTACCCGCGAGGACATGGCAAGGGTTGCGGTCAAGAACCATGCGCATGGCTATCTCAATCCGGGCGCCCATCTTCAAATAAAGATCACCCTCGAAGAGGTGCTAGGCTCCCGGCCGGTGGCGGACCCCATTTGCCTGTTGGATTGTTCTCCCATCAGCGATGGAGCGGCGGCGGTGGTCCTGTGCCCGGGTGAGATGGCAGCCGATCTGCACCCGAAACCGATCCGGGTCCTCGCCTCGGCGCAGGCGTCCGATGTGCCGGCGCTTTCGGACAAGAGCGACATTACGCGGTTTCAATCCACCTGCCGCGCGGCCGAGGAGGCCTTTCGGCGGGCGGGGATGCAGCCCGAGGATATCGACCTGGCGGAGGTGCACGATTGCTTCACCATCGCGGAAATCATGGCCCTCGAGGATATCGGCTTCTACCGCAAGGGAGAGGGCGGCCGGGGCGCGTGCGAGGGGGAGACGGCCCTGGGGGGGGCCATGCCCGTGAACGCGAGCGGGGGGCTGAAGGCGAAGGGCCATCCGGTGGGCGCGACGGGGGTGGCGCAGATATGCGAAATCGCGCTCCAGCTTCGCGGCGACGCCGGCCCGCATCAGGTCCCTGGGGCCGAGGTGGGGTTGGCGCACAACCTGGGGGGCTCGGGAGCCACCTGCGCCGTCCATATTCTCGCCTCGGGCGCATGATGGAAGAGGGGGCGGAGCGGTCCCTTTCCGTCCATGGCTGTCCCGCATGCGGGCGCACCTATTTCGGCGATGGCGCGGAATGCGGCCACTGCGGCGCCGCGCTAGAGGAAAAATTCGTCACCGGGCGCGGAAAGGTGTACAGCTATTCCGCCGTTCACGTTGGGCCGGAAGGCATGGAGGCGCCCTATCTCCTCGCGCTCGTGGACCTGGATGGTTCCGGCCGCGTCCTTGGGATTGTGGAAGGGCAGGATAGAACTCAACTGAGGGTGAACCAGCCGGTTTGTTTTGCCGGGATATCGAACGGCGGTCCCGTGTTCAGGCCCGCCGAATTTTCGGGGAAGAGCCGTGGCTGATCGGAAAAAAAGCTCTGGCGCGCTCGGGCGGCTTTTGTTCATCGGCCCGTTATCGGTGGGGCGAAAAAAACTGCTCGACGATCTTCAGGAATCGGGGATGGAAACGGATCGCGCCGCGAGCCTGGAGACCGGCGCGGGACGGCTCAAGCACTGCGATTTCGTCCTCTTCGCGGCCACCGATCGAAGCCAAATCGCCCAGTTGCGGACGGTCAGGGAGGCCGGAAAGACCCTGGCCCTGGTCCTTCGGCCCGAGGACAAGGTGCTGGCCCCCCTGGGGTTGAAGGCGGGCGCCCGCGCGGTGCTGGTGGACGAAGTTCATCCGGACGAAGTGGTAAAGTTCGTTCATTCCCTCCACGAAGAGGGAATACTCCGGCGCGAGGTCCGGTGGCTCCGCAGCGAGATGCGCCAGAACGGGCGGAGGGGCACCATTCCCGGAACGAGCGCCCCGGCCGAGCGCCTGAACCTGGCCATCAAGCGGTCGGGAAAAAAATACCGGGTGATCCTCGTCCGCGGGGAAAAAGGGTCCAACTTTCTTCACGTGGCCCGGGTGATTCACCATCACTTTCCGGGCCTGCGCCATCCGCTCCTCCACCTGGAGGCCACCCAAAGACCCGCCTCGTCCATGAACAAAGCCCTGGCCCGGCTGGAGCAGGGTCGCGGGGACGAAGGGGAGCTTCTTCGCCTGGGCGGGAGCCTGTTTATCGAGGATGCCCAGCTTCTTTCCCCCGGATCGCAGAAAAAGCTCGCCGAGGTGGCCGCTCTCAAAGGCATCAGCCCCGATTTCCGGCTCATCCTGGGCCACACGCAGGACCCGGAGCGCCTGTTCGAGGATGAATTTCTTCCCCTCCTCGAAAAAGACAAAAAAGCGCATGTGGTGCGCGTTCCTCCGCTTCGCGAGAGGCGCAAGGACATTCCCCGCCTGGCCGAGGCCATTCTGGAAGAGCTGGCCGACCGCGTGGGCGGAGAGCGGCGGACCCTCACCCCCGCGGCGGTGGAGTTTCTTGCCTCGGATAAGTGGTGGGGAAACGAGGCGCAGCTCGAGATCGCTCTTTGGCGTGCCTATCTCCTGACCGACGGAAGAACCATTTCGGTGGACGATATGAAGCCCTCGTCAAAGAGCCGGAAAGTGAGCGACATCGAGGATTTCTTCCGCGATCGGCTGGCCTCGGTCGTGGCTTGCTTGCAGGACGGTCAAGAGAGCGATTTTTACGCCCACACCATTCGAAGCGTGGAAAAGCCCCTTCTCGAACTCGTGCTCCACGAGAGCGGCGGCAATCAACTCAAGGCCGCCCGTCTCCTCGGGATGAACCGCAACACGCTCCGGCGCCGCCTGAGCGAACTGGGTCTCGTCCGGCGGGTGCCGGCCCGCTCGCGTTCGCGGGAAAGGTAGGACGCGTGACCCAAGACGCAAACGCCCTTGCCGCGATTGTCCTCGCGGCGGGTAAGGGGCGGCGGATGAAATCCCCCTTGGCCAAGGTGCTTCACACCCTGGCTGGAAGGCCCCTTATCCACCATGCCGTCGAGGCGGCGCGCCGGGCCGGGGCGGCTCCGATTGCCGTCGTCGTCGGCCACCAGGCCGGTGCGGTGCGCGAGGCGTTCGCGGGCGATGAGGCGGATCTGTCGTTTCCCGTTCAGGCCGAACAGCTGGGCACCGGCCATGCGGCCTCGGTCGGCCTGGGGGCGCTCGAGGGCCTGTCGGGAGATGTTCTCGTCCTTTGCGGGGACGTGCCCTTGCTGCGCGATGAGACGCTGGAGGCGCTCATACGGCGCCACCGCGAAAGCGAAGCGGCGGTGACGGTTTTAACCGCTCTCGTGGAGGCCCCCTCGGGATACGGCCGGGTGCTCCGGGAGGGAGGGCCTGGGGGCCGGGTGGCAGCCATCGTCGAGGAGACGGACGCGACCGGGGCGCAGCGCGCCGTGCGCGAAATCAACTCGGGCACCTATATCTTCGATCTCGCCTTCCTCGCCGGGGCCCTTCCCCGCATCCGGGCCGAAAACCGCCAGGGCGAATATTATCTGCCCGATGCGGTTTCCATGGCGGTGGCCGAGAAAAAAGGGGCCGAGGCCCTTCCCGCCGGCCATCCCGAGGAGGCGTTGGGGGTCAACGACCCCGGTGATTTGGCCCGTGCGGAGGCGATTTTGGCCGCCCGGGACGGCGCTTCCAGCCAGGCTCGCTAATCAAGGCCGATTTGCTATAATTCCGGTTGATGACCGCCCTTAGTTGCATTTGTTGACGGAGGTGAACCTGGGCCTCCCAAGGATCCTTCCGTGATAGCACTCGTTCTGGCGGCCGGCCGCGGCACCGGCCTCTACCCGTTCACAGACACCCGCCCGAAGGCCATGCTGCCGGTGGCCGGTGAAAAACTCCTGGAAAGCGCGCTCAGAAAGCTCCGCGCGGCCGGCGTGACGGATGTCGTCATGGTGGTGGGCCATTGCTGCGAGAATATCATCGACCATTTCTCCAGCGGCGCGGTCCAGGGGATGACCATTCAGTATGTCCGCCAGAACGAACCCACCGATATCGGGGACGCCGTCCGGCGCGCGCGGGACCACTTTCAGCCGGGCGAGGGGTTTCTCCTCGTGTATGCCGATGTGCTGACCTCGGGAAATATCTACCGCCACGTCATTCAGACGTTCGGCTCCTTCAACCAGCCGGTGGCGGCCATCTGCCACACCCCCCAGGCGCAAAACTTCGGGACCGTCTACCTCGATGCCGACATGTGCATCAGCAGGCTTGTCGAAAAACCCAGCACCCGGGAGATGGGAAACTATGTTCTCGCCGGAGTCTTTGTGATGCCCTACGAGTTGTTCGATCTTCTCGAGGATCGGAGCATGGTGGATTCTCTCAACGAGGTCATCTCCTCGCCCGGCCTCCGCTCGGCCATCTGGGAGGAGTCATGGCTCGACGCGCAGCGCCCGTGGGATTTGCTCCGGGGCAACCGGATGGTCATGAGCACCTGGACCGAGGCGCGCGTGAGCGGGACCGTCCAGCTTCGGGGCGCGGTCCAGTTCCGGGGGCCGGTCTGGATCGAAGCGGATGTCGTCATCGAATCGGGCGCCTCGATTTTCGGGCCCTGCTTTATCGGAAGCGGCACTTTTATCGGCAACGGCGTCCTGATCCGGCCCAATACCTCGATCGGAGCGGGCTGCACGATCGGTTTCGGGGTCGAGTTGAAAAACTGCATCCTGCTCGATCAGGTGCGGGTGGGCCGCCTTTCTTATGTGGGCGACAGCGTAATCGGAGAAGGCGCCTATATCGGCTCGGGAACCGTGACCGTGAACCACAACCTGAATCGGTCCGATATCGTTTTGATGCTCAAGGACGGCGCGGTGAACTCGGACATGGACAAGCTGGGCTCGTTCATCGGCGATGGCGCCAACATCGGCGCCTCGAACACGCTGGCGGCGGGAGCGGTCGTCGCGGCGGGAGCGGTTGTCCCGCATCACCATACCTATCCCAGGGAGGGCGGCTGATATGTGCGGCATCGCCGGCATGGTGGCCTCCTCGAACGTGGCGCAAAGACTGTACCGTTCCATCGCTGCCCTCGAGTACCGCGGATACGATTCGTGCGGGATGGCGGTTCAGGCCAACGGGACCATCGACGTGCGAAAGAACGTGGGCACGGTCGAGAAGGTCAATCAAAACGAGCGCTTCACGGACATGCAGGGATTGGCCGGGATCGCCCATACGCGGTGGGCGACGCACGGCCTGGTCACGCGCGAGAACGCGCACCCGCACATGGACGCCCAGGGCCGCGTCGCCGTCGTTCACAACGGAATTATTTCCAACTACCGCGAGCTCAGGGACCGGATGCGCAAATCGGGCATCGCTTTCGCCTCGGACACCGACACCGAGGTCATCGCCCATCTGGTCGGCGAGTATTTGGACAAATACGGCGACGATGTGGAAACGGCCTTCGTATCGGCCCTTCGGGATTTGGAGGGTACGTTTTCCCTGGCCGTCATTTCGACCAAATCCTCGGGCTATATCTACTGTGCCAAGCGCGAGAGCCCGCTCATCATCGGCCTGGGCGACGATGCCAACTATATCGGGTCGGATTTCAACGCCTTCGTCGAGTTCACCCGGCAGGCGGTGATCATGGACGACGGCGAGTACGCCGTGGTCACCCGCCAGGGATACGCCGTCAAGGAGCTTTTGAGCCGGGAGTCCGTCAACAAGGAGGTTACCGAGATCGAGTGGGACATCGAGATGTCCCGCCGGGGCGGCTATCCCCATTACATGCTCAAGGAGATTTACGACCAGCCGGCGACGGTCAAGGCGGTCCTGACCATCCCCCGGACGGACCTGGCCGCGCTGGCCGCCATGATTCATGATTCCCGCCATTGCTTTCTCGGCGGGGTGGGAACGACCTACTACATCGCCTGCATGGGACAGTATCTCTTCTCCCGTCTGGCGGGGCGCTACCTCTCCGCCATCAGCACGGACGAGTTTCCCCATCTGGCGCAGATCGGCCCCGAGGATTCCTTCCTCGCCATCAGCCAGTCGGGGGAGACCTACGACACCCTGAAGTCGATTCGCCATGCCAAAAAGAGCGGCGCGAAGACCGGCGCCATCGTCAACGTGATGGGTTCGAGCCTGATTCGAGCGGTGGATGTGCCGATCCTGCAAGGCTCGGGTCCCGAGATATGCGTCATCAGCACCAAGGCCGCCATGAGTCAGGCCGCCGTCCTTCTCTTGACCGCTCTCGAGTTGGGGAAAATCAATGGCCACCTCAGCGAGGAGCAGGTCCTTCGCTGCCGGGAGGAGGTCTCCTCCCTGTCGGGCGCGCTTTCCGAAGCGCTGAACGAGCGCTCCGGATTTTTTCACACCGCCGCGGATCGGCACCAGAACATGAAGAACTGGCTCTACCTGGGCCGGGGAATCTACTACCCGGCCGCCCTCGAGTGCGCCCTCAAGATGAAAGAGGTGACCTACCTCCACGCCGAGGGGATGAGCGCCGGGTTCCTCAAGCACGGGACCATCTCGCTCATCGACGAGAACATGTACACCATCGTTCTCATGCCCTCTCCCGAGGAGGAAGAGCTTCACGCCCTGACGCGAACGAGCGCCGAAGAGGTTCGCGCCCGTGGCGGTTTCGTCCTGGGCTTCTGGTTCGAGGACGACGACAAGGTGGAAGGCCTGTTCAACGAGGAGGTCGTACTGCCCCGCGTGTCGCCGCTCCTGGCGCCGTTTCTTCACCTGCTCGCCGGCCAGCTTTTCGCCTATTTCCTCGCTGTGCTACTCAAGCGGGATGTCGATCGCCCCCGCGCCCTGGCCAAATCGGTCACCGTCGCCTAGAAGGCGGATCATTTTCTCGTCATGTCAGAACCTCGGCTTCAGGGCACCGACGGCGTGCGCGGCTTGGCCGTGTCCCCGGACCATCCCCTGGCCAAGGGGCTGGATTCCCGGCGGGCCTATATCGAGCGCGGCGTCCTCACCGAAGTGTTCGCCGCGCACTATGCGTTCGCCGCCTCGCGATGGCTTCTGGAAAACGCGCCCGAAGATCTCATCTCACCGGGCGCCATCGTCGTCGCCTGGGACCCGCGCGACACCGAGGGGCGCTTTTACGGGGCGGTAACGCGCGCCGTCGTCCGGGCCGGCGGGCATGCGCTGGTGACGGGAATCCTGCCCACTCCCGCCGCCGCGGTCTATATGGCCGGGGTGGGGGCTGCCGGAGCCATCGTTTTGACGGCCTCGCACAACCCGCCCGATCAGAACGGCATCAAGATTTTTTTAGGGCCTGGGGCCATGAAACCGCTGCCCGGAGACGATGACGCCCTGAGCGCCCGTATCTGGGACATCCCCTGGGCCGAGGTGGAGGGGGCGTTCGGTTCGGGAGAATGCTCGGACACCGCCTCGGAGGCGCGAGCGGTCTATTCGGGCTACATCCGCGAGCTTCCCAACTGTTGGCTGGACGAGGGGGAGCTGGCCGGGTGGGACATCGTTCTCGATACGGCGCGCGGCGCGTGGAGCGGGCTGGCGCGCGAAATCGTGGAGGAACTGGGTCCGGGGCGCCTCATCGAGGCCAGCCGTCTCGGGGATGGTCCCGTCAACGAAGGGGGCGGAGTCGTCGCTCTGGAGGGGCGGGAGGCTGTGAGTGGCGATGAGGAAGGACTCATCCAGTCCCATGCCGGGCTGCGCCGCCTGTTCGAGGCGGGAAGGGCGCGGGCCGAAAACCTCCGCGCGGGAGAGAGTTTCGCCGTCTGCGGCGTATTCGATGCCGATGGCGACCGCGCCTATACCCTGGTGTACGATCCCTTTGGCGATGCGGCGCTGGTCCTGGGGGGGGATGAGGCGGTGGTTCTTCAGGCGCGTTTTTTAAAATCGGCCGGAGAGTTGCCCGGGGATGGCATAGCGGCGCTGACGATCGAGAGCGACGCGGGGGCCGCCGGCGCCCTGGCTGAACTGGGGCTTCGCCTGGTGCATACGCCGGTGGGAGATAAATGGCTGCTTCGCGCCGCCGCCCGGAACGAGGGGTCCTTCGCCCTGGGCGGAGAGGAGTCGGGCCATACGGTGGTGCCCGGCCGGTTTTCGGACGCCTATGGGCACTCACGCCTTCTGGCGGTGGGAGACGGCCTCAAAAGCTTTCTGAACACCTGCGCCGCAATTCGCCTCCTGGCCGAGGGCGTGGAGCCACGGGCGGCATACGAGATGCTGGCCGCGCCGTTTTCACGCGGCGCCAAAATAACGCTCTATGCCTATCATGTGGACCGCCGACGCTTCGCCCCGGGCAGTGAGATTTGGGAAGCCGCCCGGAGCGCCCTGATCGAGGCCGCGGAATCCCTTCCCGGAGGGGCGGTTCCCCGCTGGTCGCCCCTCGAGGACGATCCGGAGGTGTTGTATCTGGCCCTGGACAGTCCGGACGGGGATCCGCTGGCGGCCATGTATGTGCGAAACTCGGGGACCGAGCGCAAGACGGGCGTCGTCCTGCGCGGGCCGCGCCGGTGGGGCGGCGATCTTCTGGCGGCGGGCGAGAGGGTGCTGCGCGCGATTCTGGTTCCCCTCAAGGATGAAAATGATCCCGCCGTCCGGGCCGAGGAGGCCCTTCTTCTCGGCTTGGCGGAGGGGGCGGGTGCCCCCGGGGCGGAGAAGGCGGATGTCCCCGGGGCGGAGGATGAGCGGATTCGCAAGGAAGCCCTGCGGGGCGGATTGATTTCACTGGATGGAGACGGCCTGGCCCTGACCGATTTAGGGCGCTGGTATCTCAAGGAGCGGAGAGGCGCATGATTTCCCCGAACGATTATTTTCCGCGCCTCGATGCGTTTCCCCATGCCGCGCTTTTTTCGGGGGCGGGGCCCGTATGGGAGGCCGTCGGCGCGCTGGAGGCCTATATCCGCGGGGCGATCGAATCCTCCGGCGCCCCCGAGGGCGGGGAGGCCGACCGCGCGGGGCTTCTCGTCGAGGAGGGTCTGATCTCGAGCCAGGGTCTTTTCGTGGCCGCGAAGACGTTTTTGATCGGGTGCGCCGGAATTTTGATCGAAAAAGGAGTGCGCATCGAGCCGGGCGCCGTGCTGAAAGGCCCCACGCTTCTTTGCGCGGGCGCCGAGATTCGCCACGGGGCCTACCTCCGGGGGAGCTGCCTGATCGGGCCCGGCGCCATCGTGGGCCACGCCACCGAGGTCAAAAACGCCGCCTTCCTGAACCATGCCGAGGCCGGCCATTTCGCCTATGTGGGGGACAGCCTCCTCGGCGCGGATGCCAACCTGGGCGCGGGGACGAAACTGGCCAACCTCGAGTTCCGGACCGAGGATGAAAAGAGCGGCAAAAACGTGCGGTCCATCGTTATCCGCATCGACGGCAAGCCTGCCGATACCGGCCTGCGAAAATTCGGGGCCGTGGTCGGGGAGCACACCGAGATCGGCTGCAACGCAGTCACCTCGCCGGGGACCCTCCTGGGCCCCGGCTGCTGGATCACGCCCAACACCACCGTTCCCAAAGGCGTCTATCCGCCCTCCCATCTGATTCGCGGAGGGAAGGAGAAGCCCACCGTGGTTCCGCGCAAGCGATGAGCGCACCCGAGGCCCGCACGGGCGCGCCGCCCGAATATCTCGCCGGCCTGAATCCCCAGCAGCTCGAAGCCGTCCTCGCCCCGCCGGGTCCCGCGCTGGTCCTCGCCGGAGCGGGATCGGGAAAAACCCGCGTCATCGTGCACCGCATTCTGCACCTTCTCTCGGAAGGGACGCCCCCGGGGGCGGTTCTCGCCCTCACGTTCACGAATAAGGCGGCGGGTGAGATGCGCGAGCGCCTGAAGGCCACGCTCGGTCCCCGCTCCCGGGGCGTCTGGCTGGGGACGTTTCACGCGATCGGGGCGCGCATTCTCCGCGCCGAGAGCGAGCGTGCCGGGCTGCCACGGGATTTTGTCATCCTGAGCCGGGGCGAATGCATCACGCTCTTGAAGCGTGAAATGAAAAAAGACGGGCTCGACCCCGAGCGCTACCCGCCCAGGAATATTCTCGAACACATCGGGCGCATGAAAACCAGCCGGGGGGCCCCCGCCGGAGAAGCCCCGGATGGGGGCGGCTTCGCGCATAGCACGGAGGCCGTGGCCGCCCGCCTGGCGCCCCGCTACGGGAGGGCCCTCCGCGCCGCCGGGGCGCTCGATTTCGACGACCTCCTCGCCCTGCCGCTCCGCCTGTTCGGGAACCATCCCGATGTCCTGGCCCGCTACCGCGGGCAATTCGCGGAAATTCTCGTGGATGAGTACCAGGACACCAACGCGGTCCAGAACCGGATGGTCCGCCTGCTGGCCGGTGAGGGGGGGCGGGTGTTCGCGGTGGGCGACGACGATCAGAGCATCTACCGCTGGCGGGGGGCCGAGGTGGAAAATATCCACCGCTTCGAGGCGGAGTTTCCGGGTGCGCGCGTGTTCCGGCTGGAGGAGAATTACCGCTCCTCGGGACGAATCCTCGCCGCCGCCGGGGCCGTGATGCAGGCGGCGCGGGTCCGGAGAAAAAAAAACCTTTTTACGAACAATCCCTCCGGAGAGCCGGTCGCCTATTTCGCCGGGGCCGACCCGCCCGTGGAGGCGCAGATGATATTCCAGCGCCTGGCGAAGGCCGGGGCGGGAGACGCGATCCCCTGGGGGGAGGTGGCCATCTTCTACCGGACGAACACGCAATCGCGCCTGCTCGAAGAAGAGGCCCGCCGCAGGAAAATTCCCTACCAGGTGGTCAAGGGCCAACGCTTTTTCGACCGCACCGAGGTGCAGGATCTTTCGGCCTATCTGCGCGTTATCTCGAACCCCGGTGACGCCGCCGCCTTCACCCGGATCGTCAACCGGCCCGCGCGGGGGCTGGGTCCGGCGAAGGTCCTGGCGATTTCGGGCGGAGGAGAGGACGCTCTCGTATCGGTGGGTGCGGCGCGCGATGCGCTGGCCTCGGGACGCGTGACCGGGGCGGCGGGGCGCTCGCTGGATGCGCTCCTCGGCCTGATCGAGTCCTTGCCGAAAAAACGCCTGGGGCCGGTCGATCTGCTCGAGGAGATTCTCGGGCAGACGGGATATCGGCGCTGGCTGGAGGAAATGTCGCAAAAGAGCACATCGCCCGAACGGCGGCGAGCGGCGGCGCGCGGTCTCGAGGGGGTCGCCGAATTCGTCTCGGCCGCGCTGGCCTTCGAGGAGCGGATACGCGAGGAGGAGGGGCTGATGCCCGAAGAGCCGGAGGCGATGACGCGCTTCCTGGAGGACATGGCCCTCTCCAGCGAGGCGGACGAACTGGACGGCGATGAGGGCCGCCTTTCCCTGATGACGCTCCACGCGGCCAAGGGGCTCGAATTCCGGGCGGTGGCGGTGGCCGGGGTCCAGGACGGTCTCATCCCCCACAGCCGCTCGACGGGCGATCCGGAATCGCTCGATGAAGAGCGGCGGCTGCTCTACGTCGGCATGACGCGGGCCAAGGAGCGCCTGATGCTCTCGTGGGCGATGGAGCGCCGCCCGGAGAACGGATCGGGCGGCTGGGCCTCGCGCCCCAGCCGGTTCCTGGAGTCCATCGGCGGCGACCTGATTCAGGTCGAGGCGCCCCCGGCGACGGAGCAGTCCGGGGCGTCCCGATTCGGGGGAAGGGGAGACCGGGAGGCCGGGCCGGCGCGCGGCGCCGGGGGCGGGCAGAAGGAATCGAGGGTGCCCGCCAAGGCGCTTGGCCCCTTTGGGCCCGGGGCGCGGGTGGTTCACGCGAAATTCGGCGAAGGGCGTATCACGTCGCGCTCGGGGACCGGAGACCGCGCGGTCGTCACCGTCGATTTCGAGCGGGTGGGGACGAAAAAACTCGTCCTCAAGTACGCGGGTCTGAACCCGGCCGGGTCCTGAACCCGTCCGGCGGCAGCGTTGACGGCAGAGAAATTCCGAATGTATAAACGCATCGGGAGGTAATCGGCATGGCCATTTCACGAGAGGATGTGCTGCACGTCTCGCGCCTGGCGAGGCTGGATCTCAGTGAAGCCGATGTGGACAAACTCACCGGTGAGCTCGGGAGCATTCTCGAATACGTCTCGAAACTGGACGAACTCGACACGGAGGGCGTTCCACCCACGGCGCACGTTCTCGATATCTCCAACGTGTTTCGGGAAGACGTCGTCGATACCACCCCCATCGAGGGGATGGAGCGGATGGCGCCCGACTTTTCCCGGGGGCATTTCCGCGTCCCCAGGGTCATCGGTTAACCTCTCCGCAGGATAAACGATGGCCTACGATTCACTCCAAGGTTTTGTCTCCGATCTCGACCGCGCGGGCGAGTTGCGCCGCATCGCCGCCCCGGTGGACGTTGAGCTCGAGATCGCCGAAATCGCCGACCGCTGCGTGAAGTCGGGCGGTCCGGCTCTTTTGTTCGAGGCCCCCACCGCGCCCGGCGGTGAGCGCTTCGATATCCCCGTTCTCATCAACGCCTACGCATCCGACAAGCGGATCGCGATGGCGCTCGGCGTCGAGAGCCTCGATGCCGTGGCCGGGGAAGTGGCCGAGCTTCTCGAGATCAAGCCGCCCGAGGGCATCCTCGAGAAGGTCAAGATGCTGCCCAAGCTGGCGCGCCTGGCCTCGTTCTCGCCCAAGACGCTGAGCTCGGGGCCGTGCCAGGAGATTGCCGAGACCCAAAGCCCCGACCTGTTCTCGATTCCGGCCCTCAAATGCTGGCCCGAGGACGGCGGCCGCTACATCACCCTGCCCCATGTGTACTCGCGCAACCCGCGCACCGGGCGGCGCAACGTGGGGATGTACCGGATCCAGTTTTTCGATTCGAAGACCGCCGGGATGCACATGCACCTCCACCACGACGGTGCGCAAAACTACCGCGAGAGCGAGGGCATGGGCCGGCGGATGGAGATGGCCGTCGCCCTCGGGGGAGACCCGGTTTACGCCTACGCGGCGAGCGCGCCCCTTCCGCCGGGAATCGATGAGTTGACGCTGGCGGGATTTCTCCGGAGAAAGAGCGTCGGCATCGTGAAATGCAAGACGGTGGACGTGGAGGTTCCGGCGGATTCGGACATCGTGATCGAGGGCTATCTGGAGCCGGGCGATCTCAGAAGTGAGGGCCCCTTCGGGGACCATACGGGCTGGTATTCCCTGGCGGAGGATTATCCGGTCTTTCACGTAACCGCCATCACGCGCCGCCGCGAGGCGATCTATCCGACGATCATCGTCGGGAAGCCTCCCATGGAGGACTACTGGCTGGGCGGCGCGACGGGGCGGATTTTCATGCCGCTCATGAAGATGCAGCTTCCCGAGATCGTGGACATGCACATGCCCGCCGAGGGCGTGTTCCACAACATGGTGATCGTCTCGATTCGCAAATCGTTTCCCTATCACGCCCGCAAGGTCATGTTCGCCCTCTGGGGGATGGGGCAGATGTCCCTGGCCAAGTGCATCGTGATTGTCGATGAGGACGTGGACGTGCACAACGTCAGCGAGGTGGCCTGGAAGGTCCTCGGCAGCATCGATCCGCGCCGGGATTTCGTTTTTGTGGACGGTCCGGTCGATGCGCTGGAGCATGCCTCCGAGCGGCCTCTTATCGGCTCCAAGGTGGGGATCGACGGCACCCGGAAATGGGCGAGCGAGGGATTCGCCCGCGAGTGGCCGGGCGAGATCGTCATGAGCGATGAGATCCGCGAGCGGGTGACTGAGCGCTGGAAGGAGTACGGCCTTGACGGCTGAGGCGGCGAGGCGCCGGAGCGGCGACGAAGGGGGCCTCGCGGCGAGCCTTCGGCTTTTTCTCCGCATGGTGAAGTTCGAGCACACCCTCTTCGGCCTGCCCTTCGTGTTCATGGGGGGCGTTCTGGCGGCGGGGGGGATGCCCGCGGGGCGCACGCTCTTCTGGATGATCGCGGCGGCGGCGGGGGCCCGGAATTTCGCCATGTCGCTCAATCGCTTTGCCGACCGCCGGCTCGATCTCCAGAACCCCCGGACGAGGGATCGGGCCGAATTCCAGGGCCTCCTCGGATCGGGGCGCATATGGGTTCTCATGATCGCCTTCGCCGGCTTGTTCGTTTTTTCGGCCTGGATGCTCAACCCGCTGGCGTTCGGGCTCTCCTTCGCCGTCGTGGGCGTCACCGTTCTCTACAGCTACTCGAAGCGCTTCACCTCGTTCAGCCATATTTTTCTGGGCTTTGTCCTGGGGGCCGCCCCGGCGGGCGCCTGGGTCGCCGTGCGGGGGGAGTTGGGGTGGGTGCCCGTCCTTCTTTTCGCCGGGGTGACGCTCTGGGTGGCCGGATTTGACATGATCTACGCCTGCCTCGACGTGGAGTTCGACCGGGCCGAAAACCTTTTCTCCTTGCCGCGCCTTTTGGGCATCCGGGGGGCGCTCATCGCCTCGGCGGCGGCGCATGCCGGGACGGCGGCGTTTCTTTTCCTGGCCGGGCGGATGGCGGGCCTCGGCGCGCTCTATTGGGGGGCGCTGGCTTTGGCGTCCGCGCTCCTTGTGTGGGAGCACTGGGTGGTCCGGCCCGGCGATCTGAGCCGGGTGAATCTTTCCTTTTTCAACATCAACGCCTGGGTGTCGGTGATCGTCTCGGCAGGCGCGCTGGCGGACGTATTTCTCGCGGGCCGGTGAGAGGGGCGCCCGTGCCCGTCAAAATTGAGCGCGACCGTGTGCGCGAGATGTTCTCGGACATCGCGCCGACCTATGACCTCCTGAACCGCCTTCTCAGCTTTGGAATCGACCGCATCTGGCGCCGGGCCGCCGTCCGCGCCCTGATCGATGGGCTCGCCTTCGACCGCCCGGCGCGGTTCCTCGACCTGGCGACGGGTACGGGGGACGTTGCCCTCGCGGTCCGCCGCCGTCTTCCCGAAGACGGCGGCGTGCAAATCGTGGGCGCCGATCTGGCGTTCCCGATGCTGGCCATCGGCCGCCGGAAAGCGGAGGGGAGGGGCGCCGGCGTTGGTTTTCTCCAGGCCGATGCGCTCTCGCTGCCCTTCGGGGAGGGCGCGTTCGACGGGGCCATCATCGCCTTCGGCCTCCGCAACCTCGAGGATCGCCCGGCGGGCCTGGCCGAGATGGCCCGCGTTCTCCGGCCGGGGGGGCGGCTCGTCGTCCTCGAATTCGGGGCGCCCCGGGGCCTCTTCGGAGGGTTCTACCATTTCTACTTCCGCTGGGTTCTTCCGGTGGCCGGGCGCATCGTGTCGGGCCACCCGACCGCTTATACCTATCTGCCCTCGACGGTTTCGGATTTTCCCGCGCCCGGCGAATTGTGCGCGATGATGGGCGAGGCGGGTTTGGGGGAGGTCCGGAACCGTCCGATGACGGGCGGCATCGTACAGGTCTATTCCGGGGTGCGTCTCGGAGACGCCTAGATGAATTTTTCCGGATGCCCGGTTCCGCCCTGCGAGCCCGCCCGGAACACAGGTGTTAGCCGCTCCCGCGCGAGGAGCGGAATCGTCTCGGGGTGCCGGAGGCATTCCTTGTCGTCGGGAAGGCCCGCAACGCCGGCATGCACCGAGACGGCCACGCCCGCCGGAAGGCAGACCCCGAGCTCTTCGTCTTTCGAGGCGATGATTCGGATAAGGGCGCGCATTCCTTCCGGAGGGGTGTTGGAGGCCACGAGAAGAAACGTGTCCCGGGTCCAGCGCCCGAGAATATCCCCTGTGCGGACGTTCAGAAGAAGAAACTGGGCCAGCTTATGCGCGGCGGCGGCGTCCGCGCTCTGCTCGATCTCATCCAGCCTCCGCCACCATTTCGCCTGAATCAGGAGGCAGGAAAGCGGTGTGCCGTACCGCACCGAGCGGGCGAAGGCTTCACTCAGGTGATGAATGAGAAAAAGGCGGTTATAGAGGCCGCTTTCCTCGTCCACGAGTTTGAGCCAATCGGGCCTGTTTTCGAACATGAATTCGAATTCCCCAAATGAAAACCGGCGGACCCGGCGGCGGGACTCTTGCGGCGGGGGGTATACGGATTTCGGCCCGGCCCTGAAAGCGGGACACCATCCCCCATCAAAAGAGAATGCAAGGTTCGTACCCCTCCGCGAGAGGACCGATTTGCGGGGCTCATAGACGTTTTTATCAATATCGCGGGTTCAGGCGGCAATTCCCTCCTCTGACAGGGGGGAATTTGACGTCGCCGGGAGGTGAATTTCCTCAGGTTTCCTCAGGCTGGGGCG
>DNYS01000096.1:0-157 GCA_003506735.1 Nitrospinota bacterium | reverse complement strand
GCGGCGCCGCCTGGTAGGGATAGTCCATCTGGGTCTGAATCGCGTTTTTGGCGGCAGTACCCGCCAGTTTTTCGCAAATGTAGAGGCCGAGATCGATGGACGAGGAGACCCCGCCGCCCGTGATGACATCTCCGGGGGGATGTCCCGTTCTGTGTTG
>DNYS01000065.1:8866-9342 GCA_003506735.1 Nitrospinota bacterium | reverse complement strand
GGAGGGGGAAGGAGTTAAGGGATCCCCCTCCCGCCGGGAGGGGGTCAGGGTGAGTTTACACCCTACTGCCGGACGATTTCCTGAAATACCTGATCATCATAAAGACTCGTGAAATCCGGGTCCTTTGGTGTTATTGAAAAAAGATTCTCACCCTTTTCGATTTCAATCGCCTTTCTCAGGTGCTCAAGAGCGGGTTCCCGCTTCCCCCGCCGCGCCAGGCTGCACGCATAATTATATATCGTGGCCGGGTTCTCGGGCTCAAGCTCTAGTGCCCTCAATAATAATATTTCGGCAGTTTCGGATAAGTTATTTTCCAACTCTGTTTGTCCATCGTCCTTGGCAAATTTCGCGAAATTCAGCAAATAGAGACCAAAGGTCCCGAGAACGTCGTGGTCCGTTGAGAGCTTCTCTCTCGCCGCCCTCGCCACCTCCACGCAATCGGCCAATCCTTCTCGGCGACCTCCAGCCGCAAAAGA
>DNYS01000065.1:4168-8721 GCA_003506735.1 Nitrospinota bacterium | reverse complement strand
GATTCGCTCCAGATTCATGAGAATAAGGCCCTTTGCGTTGTGTCCCGGCGCCCACGGGGGGGAAAGAGAAGTCACCCGCTCCATCATTTCGAGGGCCAATTCCAAATTGGAATCTATGTCCTCTGCTATTCGGCCACGAAAATAAAAAGCGAGATCAGTCAGGCCGTTTTCCTCCGCGCTTTTCGTGATCTTTTCGAGCAAGGGGGAGTCCTTATGGCCTAGCGCCTCGTTAAAATCAGTAAGGAGCCGTTCTCTGAGAGCCCCGACATTGAGATCGATCATCAACCGTCCTCCCCCGAGAAACTCTTTAGGTCGTCCTCGATGTCGCTCTTTTTGTCAGATTTATTAAAAACTCTCACCGCCAAATATCCCGATGTTATAGCGAGAGCGAACCCAGCGGCCACGAACAAGGCCTTTTCCTTCGCCGTAAGGTTTTCTCGAAAGTACCCTGAGAGAAACTGAGAGATGGCGCCACCCCATACTGCAACAACCAGATGATCAAATGTAATCTCATCGAGCCTTTCTCTTAAATCCCTTAGCGCCGTCTTGAGGCGAACGCAATATTCTGCATTTTTGATTTTTAAATCGGTGATTGTCCCATTGAGCCGTTCTCGTTCCTGATGCCGGATAAGCTTATACATCGCAACCTGTTCGCTCGTCAGCTTGTCAATCACAATGTTGTCGGCCGCTTCATCGATGTTGCCGATGGTTCTGGCGGGATTTTCCTCTGGTTGCTCTGATGTGCTTCCCTCCACCAAATCATGCACACTCATGGCTTTCGCTTCCCCCCGCTCCGCAGCGTGCGGTCTAGGGTCCTCGTCGAGAGCCAGTGCGGGGACCCATAGAGATAAATGACCATCTACTCTTTTTACCCCGCCCTCGGGGTCGCGTCAGCGCACTCTTTCTTTGAGTATGCCCGCCCGGCGGAACGCGCCGATCTTTTTCACTGAACATCCCTCCCCCTCCCCCTTGCCCCGCCCGCCGATCAATGGTACCCGGTCCTTTTCCGGAAATTTCTCGAAATCGAATCCGGGCCACCCGGGGGAGGAGTCCATAAAGGCGGCCATCTTTCACGAATTCGGCGGTCCCGAAGTGATTAAAATCGAAGATGTCCCCGAGCCGGGGCCGGGGCTGGTCCTCGTCAGAATTAATGACTTTAAGAACCCTGGCATCCCGGACCTCCAGTTTGCCGAAAAGGACGTGGCCGACATGCGGCGGGCGGTCTTGCTCCGGCAATTCTGTGCTTAAAATTTTGTTGGGCCTTTTCCAGCGGAATTGCCTGTAGGTAAAAAATATTCATTCAGATTCGGAGGCCGCGATGACGGATAGAAAATGCCGAAAGAAGTTTATTCTGATGTGGTTTGTCGTTATCTTTTCAGCAATGGCTGTCCTGAATTTATCGCAGCTTGTCCAGGCGCAGGTGACTTTCGGTGGATGCAAGGATATTAGAGGATTTCCGGTTGCTTCCGTTCGTGTTCGCGCCCTGAACGATGTTGCAAAGGCGGGTCGTGACGAAACGAGCCGGCCTATCATCTGGTACAACCCACGGGTTTTGGGATACCTGCAGGGGCCGACACGACTTTGGATATACGCACACGAATGCGCCCACCATGCGCTGGGCCACAACTTCAGAACCACTCTTCCCTTGGCGGTGGAACAAGTTGCGGATTGCTGGGGAATTCGGGCGCTTTCCCGGAAAAAGCTTGTCAACCGGCTTAGCCTTCTTATTATTCAGAACGATTTGGCGAGAGTCGGCGGCAGGGGTGATTGGACGCACATTCCGGGCCCACAGAGGGCCATTAATCTCGCGAGATGCCTGCTGAGGAGAACTGGCGCGGGAGGCTCCCCATCTCCGGCTCCGAAGCGACGCATGGGGCGCCACTGTTCGACTATGATTGGCTTCTGCCGGATGGCCGAGCCCCTTCCGGTGGGCACCAGGTGTAATTGCAAGACACCGAGTGGGCCATTTTGGGGTCTGGTTCGGTAGTGAAAACTTAAACTGAAGGCGGAAACAAACCCCCTCCCTCCCCGGCCCTCCCCCTTGCCCTTGCCCCGCTCGAACCAAGTTCGGCGGGTGGAGGTGGACTCCACCTCCCGTTGCCCTTGCCCCGCCCGCCGATCAATGGTACCCGATCTTTTTCCGGAAATATTTTGAAAACCGAAATCGAATCCGGGGCCACCAGGGGGAGGAGTCCATGAAGGCAGCCATCTTTCACGAATACGGCGGTCCCGAAGTGATCCAGATCGAAGATATCCCCGAGCCCGAGCCGGGGCCGGGCCAGGTTTTGGTCGAGGTCAAGGCGGTGGGGCTCAACCATCTCGATCTGTTCGTCCGCCAGGGGCTACCGGGCATCCGCTCCGTCATGCCCCACATCGGCGGGAGCGATTTCACGGGCGTCGTCAAGGCGCTGGGGCCCGGCGCGGAGGGCTTCGTGATCGGCCAGCGGGTGATCGACTACCCGCTCGAGAGTTTCAGCGGGGTGCCCTATTACTTGTGCGACGATCCGCCCCCCGGCGTTTTTGAGATCATCGGCGAGCAATCGAACGGGGGGTGCTGCGAGGCGATCGCCGTGAACGCGCCCAGCCTCCAGCCGCTGCCCGAGGGCCTTTCGTTCGAGGAGGGGGCGGCCTGCCCCATCGCGTTCATCACCGCCTGGCGGATGCTCACCGAGCGGGCGGAGCTGCGCCCGGGCGAGACGCTTCTGGTCCAGGGGGCCGGGAGCGGGGTCGGCACCGCCGCCATCCAGATCGGAAAGCTCCTCGGGGCGCGGGTCATCGCCTCGACCAGCACGCCCGAAAAAATCGAGGGCGCCCGCGCGCTGGGGGCCGATGAGGTGATCAACTACCGGGAGGAATCCATCAGCGGGCGGGTACGCGAGATCACCGGCAAGGCGGGGGCCAACGTCGTCTTCGAGCACGTGGGCGAGGCCACCTGGGAGGAGAGCATCAAGAGCGCCGCCTACCACGGGCGCATCGTCACCTGCGGGGCGACGACGGGCTTCGAGGGCAAGACCCACCTCGCCCTGCTCTTTTCAAAGCAGCTCTCCATCCTGGGCTCGACCATGGGCAGCCTCGCCTGCTTCAAGCGGGTGCTCCGCTTCCTGGGCGAGGGCAAACTCAAGCCCGTCATCGACCGGGTGATGCCCCTCGATGAGTGCCGGCGGGCGCACGAAATCCTCGAGACCGGAGAGCAGTTCGGCAAGATTGTGCTCAAGGTCGCGGATTAAAAGCGGGAACTAGAGGTAGTGGACTAGAGCCAGAGACCGCCCCCGGCTTCCCCCGGGGCACGGATGCGTTGTATTCTCCGGGCGGGAGTGCATCGGTGCCGGTGTGCCGCCTGGACTTCAAATCCAGTGGACGGGTCTAGACAACTCGTCGGTGGGTTCGACTCCCACGCATTCCCGCCAATATTTTCAATGACTCAGATTCGGATGCGTTTTTAGACGGAGCACGTCTTGCCCGCTGACAGTATGACCGTAGAATTATTTTTCAAATTCCGTATGTGTTCGATTCTCTGATATACTTTTTTTATGCAAAAGATAAAGGTAAAGTACGTATACGACCCTCACGCCAAAGATGATGGGATTCGTGTTCTCGTAGATCGTTTGTGGCCAAGAGGTCTTTCAAGAAATGATGCCAAGATTAATGCGTGGACCAAGGAAATCGCTCCCTCGAATGAATTGCGTAAGTGGTTTCGCCATGACCCGCACAAATGGCTCGATTTTAAAAAAAATACTTCGCCGAACTCAACTCCAATACCGAAAACGTTGAAAATTTTCTTGATGCCATCGGCAAGGGTACGGTGACATTTGTTTATGGCACAAAAGAGGAAAAGTATAATAATGCGGTCGCGCTAAAAGAATATTTGGACGCTCGATTGCGGCAAATGTGATGTCATGAATAAACTTCCCCGATCATTTTACAGCCGCGATACGGTTCTTGTCGCCAGGCAATTGCTCGGGAAAATACTGGTCCGAAATTATAAAGGGAATACCATCGCGGGAATTATCGTGGAAACGGAGGCATATCGAAGAAATGACCCAGCAAGCCATACATATACTGGAAAGACAGAACGAAACAAGGCAATGTTTGGTGAGGTGGGTAGGGCGTACATATATATGATCTACGGGGTTCATTATTGTGTGAATGCCGTGGCTCGAAGCGGTAAATATGAAGCCGGGGGCGTGCTTGTCAGAGCCTTAAAGCCCGAGACCGGGTTGGATATTATGAAGAGAAACAGGCAGACGAAAAATTTTAAAAACCTTGCCAACGGACCGGCAAAACTCACCCAAGCCCTGATGATTACCCAGAAGCAGTACGCGACGGACCTCACAAAAGCGGGCGATTTATTCATTGCGGAAGGTCTTGCGCACCAGCCCAAAATTCAAGCTGGCCCAAGAATAGGGATTAGCAAGGCACGCGATAAAATGTGGAACTTCAAAATAGACCTATGACACTTCAACAATAGCTTCAAATTATCTGTACGACCAGGGTTCTTGTCGCAGCCGTTTTGTCCAAAAATTCACTTGAAGAGACCGCTGAAAAACTATTCT
>DNYS01000065.1:0-4014 GCA_003506735.1 Nitrospinota bacterium | reverse complement strand
TGGGACTTTTTCAGCAGTCTCTTGAATTCCAATTCTTTTTTTGCTTGGGATTGTGATCCGGTGACGATGCATCTTTATCCCCCTGGAATGAAAATCCGCCTTCAGAGCATTTCCCAGTCCGTGCCAGGGAAATTTTCCACTACCCTCAAAGCCCGCGCCCAAATAGCGACCAAAGTCTGCCGAAAAGGGCATAAATAGACTGAAACAACCAAAAACAGGCTGAACGAAAACAAAAGCCCATTCAATGGCTTAAGTCTTTTTCCTTTGTTTTTTAAGGGGCTTGGGTTCAGGGCGTTTCTGTTCTTCAAATCCAGTGGACGAGTCTAGACAACTCGGCGGTGGGTTCGACTCCTACGCATTCCCGCCAAAGAAAAAACTCCCCGCGGGTCCGGAAAATATCTCCGGGCGTGCGGGGTTTTTCTTTTTGAAACCTCCGCCAGTGCGAAGCGGAGGGAGGCCTTTTCGGGCTGACAGGCCCGGCGCATTCGCCGCCTCCGGTTTTTGCCCGCCCGGCGTTTTGGTTTAGGCTAGCGGGAATCCGGCATGCACTGCGGTTCAATCTCGATTCGGGAGACCTCAATGGCAAACACCGGGCCGGAAAACATCGCGAACATCCCGCGCCTGAACGCACTGATGGACCGGGATGGATACGCCGCGCTGGTTCTGCGCTCGGGCCAGAACTTCACCTACCTCGCCGGGTTCGCCTTTCCGGGCACCCTGGGCCGCCACCTGGATTTACCCGATTCTCCCCGCGCGCCCCTCGTGGTCTGGCCCCGCGAGGGGGAGCCCACCCTGATCCTGAACCACCAGGCCGCCCCGCTGGCCGGGCGCGAATCGTGGGTCGAGCGAATAGAAATATTCAGGGGCTACGCCGAATCGCCCTATCAAAAGGCGGCGGAGGTTCTGGGGGAGATGGGCCTGCGCGGTTCCCGAATCGGATTCGAGCGGGCCACCATCAACGCCGGGCAGTGGGCGCTGCTCACCGAATGTTTTCCGGACGCCGAAATCTCCGACTGCACGCGCATGATGGACAAGGTGCGGTGGATCAAGACGCCCGGCGAGGTCGAGCGTATCCGCCAGGCCGCCGCCATCCTGGACGAAGCCTACCTGGAGGTGTTCGCCGCCTTGCGCGAGGGGGACACCGAGCGCGAGATCCACGCCCGCATCGTGGAGGGCTGCATCCGCCGAGGGGCCGAATGGGCGCACGGGATGCTCAACCCGATCCGGAACACGGTCATTTACGGCGGCGAGGGGGATCTGGCCTTCCGGAAGGGGGACATCATCCGGAACGATTACGTGGCGTTTTTCAGGGGCTATCCCGGCCACCAGTCGCGCACGGTCGTCCTCGGGGAGCCGACGGCCGGGCAGGAGCGGATCTACCGGACCGTCCTCGATATCTATCGGGGCACGGTTGCCCGGTGCCGCCCGGGCGCGCGGGCGGGAGACATCTACGACTTCGCCCAAGGCGCGTTCCGCGAGGCGGGCTACGACGCGACGCTCAATCTCGTCGGCCACGGCGTCGGCCCCTGGTGGCACCAGCAGGCGCCCTTCATCGTCCGGGACGCGGAGGATACCCTCGAGGAGGGCATGGTGATCGCCTTAGAGCCCCATGCGGATTTCTGGCACCTTCAGGACATGGTGCTGATCGCCGGGGGTGGGCCGCAATTGCTCTCGGACCGGATGCGCACGGACGAGATGTTCGTGATAGACCGGTAAGCGCGTCCGGCGCGGGAGGGCATTTTCGAAGGAGGCGCGGCGTTGATCAGAAATATCCGGCTCGCCAGCGGCCTGGCGCTGTTCGCCTACGTGACGACCCACCTCCTCAACCACACCCTCGGCCTCGTGTCGCTGGAGGCGATGGAGCGCGGGCGCGTCTGGTTTCTCCTGATCTGGCGCAACCCCCTCGGAACGCTCCTCCTCTACGGGGCGCTCACCGTCCATTTCGCGCTTGCCGTCGGGGCGGTTTACGAGCGCCGCCGCCTCGCCATGCGTCTTTCCGAAATCATCCAGCTCGCCTTCGGAATCTCGATCCCCCTATTGCTGGCCTCCCACGCCGCCGGAACGCGGATGGCCCACGAGATCGCGGGCACGAACGACAGCTATGCCTACGTCCTCTTGGCTCACTGGAAATTCAGCCCCAAGTATATCGCCTACCAAACGGCGGGACTCCTGGCCGCGTGGGTCCATGGCTGCATTGGCATTCACTACTGGCTGCGCCTGAAGCCCTGGTACGCGGGGGTGAGGCAGGTTTTGTACGCCGCCGCCCTTCTGACGCCCGTGCTCGCCCTTTTGGGCTACGCGCAGGCCGGCCGCGAGACGCTGGCGCTATCGGCGGACCCCGAATGGATGCGTCAGGCCTCGGCCGCTATCCGGTGGCCGGACAGGGCGGCGATCGGAACCATCGAAAACATAGCGGACACCGTATGGATCGCCGTCTTTTCGGGCTTTGCGCTTGCGCTCATCGCACGGCATGTCCGCTCGGTCCTCGAAAAGAGGCGTGGCACGATTACCTTGACCTACCACGACGGGCGGGCCGTCACCTCCCGGCCCGGGAATTCCATCCTCGATACAAGCCACCATTTCCAAATTCCCCACGCCTCGGTATGCGGCGGGCGCGGGCGATGCTCCACCTGCCGGGTGCGGATCATCGAGGGTTTCGGCGCCCTGCCCCCGCCAAGCACCGAGGAGCAACACGTCCTCGATCGCATCGGAAATCCGTCCAACGTGCGCCTGGCCTGTCAGACCCGGCCCCACCAGGATGTCTCCCTCGTCCTCCTTCTGCCGCCCAACGCATCCCCCCGGGACGCCCGCGCCAGGGATGCCCGCCACAACGGCCAGGAGATGGAGATTGCCGTTTTGTTCAGCGATCTCCGCTCGTTTACAAAATTCTCTGAAAAAAAACTCCCCTACGACGTGGTGTTTGTGTTGAACCGGTATTTCGCCGAAATGGGAGAGGCCATCGAAACCTCGGGAGGGCAGCTGGACAAATTCATCGGGGACGGGGTGATGGCCTTGTTCGGCATCGATACGGACATCAACGAGGCCTGCCGCCAGGCCCTCCGCGCGGCACAGGCCATGGCGTCCAACCTAGAAAGGCTGAACCAGACCCTTTCGAGCGAACTCGACGAGCCGCTTCGTCTCGGAATCGGCATTCACGCCGGTCACGCCATCGTCGGGGAGATGGGGTACGGCCGGGCCTCCCACGTGACGGCCATCGGCGACACGGTGAACACCGCCAGCCGCCTGGAGTCGATGAACAAAGAACTCCAATCGCAACTGGTGGTTTCGGCGGATGTCGGCAAGTACGCGGGAGTGAACCTATCCGGATTCCCGAGCCAGGATATCGATGTGAGGGGCCGCAGGGATGCGGTTCATATTCACGTCATAGCGGACGCGAAAGAACTTCCCCTCGGCCCCGCCTGATTATTCTCGCTCCCGGCAGGAACCGGACAATTCCATTTTTCGAAACGCCCGCCGAAAATGGCGAAACGCAAAAGAAGCCGGGGGGATTAAGAGGAATGGGGAACTTTCATGCCGCAAGGGAGATGCGGGCCCGGTGGTTCCGCTATTTTTTTTCTTTTTCTTTCTCCCGGGAGAAATAAACCACCATCTCCTTCTCGGGGATTTTTATCAAGGGATGCACGATATCGGTTATCGTGAACTTGATCCTTTCTCCACCTTGGATTTCGATATCCATATTTTTCTTTTTTTTGTATTCCCGAACGACAATCAGACCTTCCTTTTCCTCCAGAACCTCGTAATACACCGCTAACTTTCCGGGAAAATGAAAGCTGATTCCTTGTCCGTCCGGCAATAATTTTATTTCGAACTTCCGCATATAATGATCGATGACATAATCCAGGATCAACCGCTTGACCTTCCGGTTCTTCTTATCGTTCGCGGTTTGTTTCTCGGAATGTTTCCATTTTCCCACGAGCTGGTTCCGGAGGGGCACATCCTCGCTGCATCCGCTCAGGATCAGCCCACATAAAAAAACCGACGCCAAAATCCGTT
>DNYS01000103.1 GCA_003506735.1 Nitrospinota bacterium | reverse complement strand
AAAATCCGAACAGGGAATAACAGGGAATTATCAGGGAACCGGGATTTGCTCGCCTCTCATTTTTTCACGATTAGTAATTCGCCTTGCACAGCTTTCACCATTGGGGGTAGGTCACCTCGTCCCGAGATGAAAGTCCAGCGGAAATTCCATGAAGGTAGCGTTTTCAAGGATGCGCATTTTTTTGTAGGGCGGAATTTCCCTGAAACCCACCCTGCGGTAGAGCGCCGCCGCCGTCTCCATCGAGGGCAGGGTGTCCAGCCGTAGGGCGCGGAGGTCCATCTCCCGCGCCGCGCCGATGATCGCCTCAATGAGTGCGCGCCCCGTTCCCTGTCCTCGAAAGGCGGGGCGCACGTAGAGGCGCTTCATCTCGGCGGTATCATCTCCGAGCAGGTGGATCCCCGCGCAGCCTACCGCCTCGCTCGCGCTCCGGGCGAGAAAGAGCCTTCCCCTCGGTGGGGTGTAGAGCTCAGCCAGTCCCGCGAGCTCGCCCGGAAGGTTCCGAAAACAGCCGTTCACTTCGGGGGTTTCGGCGTACTCCGCGATAATCCACCGCCCAAGTTCGAAATCCGCCGCCCCGCTCGCGAGTGCAATATCGATCATTTTTCCTTCGCCCGCCCGCAATTTTCATTCGTCACCGCACGCGCTAAAGCTCAAGAGCGCTCCGTCCCTGCTGCCTGTGCTCCGCAATAATTGAGTCTCATGAAAAATCAATCCTTCAACACCCATACCTCGGTTTTCCCACGTCCTTCAGCCTGTGCATGGCGAATTAGCAATTCGCCATGCACACTCATTTCCCGGAGGCCGGGGCAACCCCCCGGCCCATCCTGCACCATATATAACCCTGGAAATTTGCCCACGGTCAGAGCCAATCTTGAAAAATAACATTTTCAATATAGGACCCCGACAATTTCAACGCGAATTAGCCGCCCGGCGCTTCCCGGGTCACCGGGTCGAGGCGAGCGCCCAGGCCAGCAGCGAGGCCCCCAGGGCGAAATCCTCCATCTTCATGTCTTCGTCCGGGTTGTGGCTGCCGTTGGGGTTGCGCAGGAAAATCATGGCCGATGGGACGCCCGCACCGGCGAAGTCGCCGGCGTCATGACCGCCCCCGCTCGGAATTTCCATCGCGTCGATCCCGAGCGCCCGGCAGCCGTCGGAGAGGATGGACCGCAGGCGCGGGTCCATGGTCGCCACCGCCCCGCGCGTCACGGGGCCGAGATCGATCCGCACGCTGCGACGCCCGCCGATCTCCGCCGCGTGACGGCGGATCAGCTCCTCCATCCGGTCCAGCGTCTCCTCGGAGTGGCTCCGCGCATCGAGCGAGAAATTCACCTCGCCGGGAACCTTGGTGTGCGTGTGGGCATCCGGGTTGGTGAACAGCCTGCCGCACGTCAGCACCAGATCGCCTCCCTCGGCCTCGATGCGGTCCCAGCACGATTCCAGCGCGCCGATGTACTCGGCCACCGCCATCACCGCGTCGCGGCGCAGCTTGCGGGGCGTTCCGCCGGCGTGGTCGTAACGCCCGATGCAGCGGCCCTCGCGCGCCCGCACGTTCCCCCGGATGCCCGTCACGATTCCGACGGGAAGACCCTCGTGCTCGAGCACGGGCCCCTGCTCGATGTGCAGTTCGTAGTAGGCCGTGACCCGGGACGGGTCGAGGTGGCGCCGGCCCTCCCGCAGCGCCGCCACGTCTAGGCCCAGGTCCGCCATGTGCTCGGCCAGCGACCGCCCGGTGTCGGCGCGCCTCGCGGCGTCGAGCTCATCCGGCGGCAGGGCGCCCAGGGCGGCGCGGCTTCCGATGTGGTGGGCCGAGAACCAGCTGGTCTCCTCCGCCCGGATCGCCATGACCGAGAGGTCCCGCTTCGGCGCGAACCCCTCGCGGCGGAGCGCGTCCAGCGCGACCAGGCCGGCGATGACGCCTGCGGCGCCGTCGTAGTTTCCGCCGCGGGGGACCGAATCGAGGTGGGAGGCGGCGATCACCCCGTGACCCTCCCGCGTCTCGCCCGGCCAGGTCATGTACAGATTGCCGGCGCAATCGGTCTGGATCTCCAGGTCGAGGCCGCCCGCCGCCTCTGCGATCAGCTCATGGGCGATTTGCTCGCCCTCGCCGTAGGGCGCGCGGGTCACGCCGACCGTGTCCCGGGTCCGCTCCCGAAGTCGGCGGAAGAGGTCCTCGGCGAACGGGATGGCTGCCTCGACCGCCTGGATGAGGGAGCGGGTCATAATTCTCCTTTCGTTCGATTCGGGCCCTTTCGCCCGGCCGCCGCCGGGTGGGCCCGCCGCCGAGCGGGCCGGTCCAGGGTGGGGCTCGCCGGGAACGCCTCTCGCCGCTCTTGCCCTGCCATCTTAAAAGAAATTTCCCCGCGGGGGGCACATATCCGGCGCTTCGGCGCCGTGTGCATGGCGAATTATAGATCCTACCTGAAATCAAGCATTTCCTCGCCTTGCCCTTGGGCGCAAGCTCACCTAACCTCCCCTATGCTCCGCAATAATTGGATCCCCAAAAGATTCAATGCTTTTTAAACTGGTAAAAAAATTCACCAAAATCCACCAGATACACTCGCCACTAAAGGGTTATAGGAATTTCACTCCGAAAACAGACCAGGGAATTATCAGGGAAATAGATTGATAGTAATCTGTGAAACATATTTCGTTTAATCCGTTCGAATCTTCGAATAGGACAGAAAACTTAATTTGTGTTTCGCCGTGCACACCATTTTTTAGAATCCTACACACTAATCGACTAGGAGATAATCCATGGAAGTCGGATTCGTCGGCTTGGGAAGGATGGGCACCAAAATTTGTGGACATATTCTCGCGGCGGGCCATTCCGTCACCGCTTACGACATACGACCCGAGGCCGTCGCCGAGTTCGAAAAAAGAGGGGCCACCCCAGGCCGGAACCCCAAAAACGTGGCCTCACGCTCTGAGATCGTGTTCACCTCTTTACCTCACCCCGAAATCTCGCACGAGGTCATTGCAGGAAAAGATGGTCTCCTGGCAGGCATCTGTGAAAACGCACTGATCGCCGAGACCAGTACAGTGTCCCCTTCCCTCGTCCAAGAACTGGCCCCACTTGTTCAAGAAAAGGGCGCAGAATTGCTCGACGCTGCTGTCAGCGGAGGCGTCCAAGGGGCGGCTGCAGGAACCCTTACCTTAATGGTCGGTGGAAGTGAACAGGGTTTCGAACGGATCAAACCCTTGCTCGAAACTTTCGGGAAGAACCTCTTCCATTGTGGCGGGGTAGGTATGGGCATGCTCTTCAAGGTGGTGAATAATATGCTATCGCATGTGAACCTCGCCGCCTTGGCCGAAGCAATGGCCCTCGGCGTGGCGGCAGGAGCTGACCCCGATCTTTTGTGCGATGTCATCGCCGTCAGTTCGGGCCGCAGCCGCCAGGTCGAAGACAGGCTCCGCAAACACATCCTCCAAGGTGATTTCACCCCCGGTATGACTACCAACCTCGCTACTAAAGACTCCGACCTGTGCCTCGATCTCGCCCGCAGGCTGCGCGTACCCACTTTCATCGCGAGCGCCGCACACCACGTCTACGAGATGGCCATACAGAAGGGCTACGGCCCAGAAGAGTATGCATCCCTCATCAAACTCTGGGAGGAGTGGCTCGGGATAGAGGTGCGAACGAAAAAAAACCGTTCATGAGCTCAAAAATGACACCAGCACAGATATTCAAAAAATATAGGGAATTTTCCCTTGTGCTCCGCGAAAATTTGATCCCTGTACTCCGCAATAATTGGATTCCTAGGATTTCAACACCTTTGAAATCTGACAAAAATCCTGTGAGTGGCGAATTACTAATTCGCCATGGACAGGCGCTGCTCGCCTTCTACGACTTCCCGGCGTCTCACTGGCAGCACCTGCGCACCACCAACCCTATCGAATCGACCTTCGCTACCATACGCCTGCGAACGGTGAAGACCAGGAACTGCCTGAGCGTGAAGACGGCGCTGAGCCTCGTGCATCAACTCGCCATGAGCGCCCAGAAACGATGGCGTCGGCTACGCGGCTTCCGTCAGATGGCCAGTGTGGTTGCCGATGTGAAGTTCATCGATGGAGTAGACGAGAGAGAGACGGGCAGGAAGGCCGCTTGATTCAGGACGGCCATACACCAGATTTGACAGTAGCTCTCCTCCGGTTAAAATGGGGACAAATTCTAAGGACAGGCGAATTTCGACCTCCCCGAACAACCTCGCACAGGAGGGTGGACATGACCGAGATGACGAAGGAAAAAGAAAAAATTCTCGTGTACGAACCCGTGGCGGAGGCTTCAGGCGCAAACGCAGCCTTGGCCGCGCGGCCCGAGAGCCTAAACGGCAAGAGCGTCGGCCTCATCAACAACACCAAGGATTTCACCGATGAGATTTTAGGCGTAATGGGAGCCGAGCTTCAAAAACAGTTTCCCGGCGTGCGCGTCGTGCGCTACAGGAAAGAATCCGTGAGCGGCGCATCTCAGGCTCTCATGGAACAAGTGGAAGAAGAGTGCGACGCGGTCGTCTGCGCCCTGGGCGACTGAGGCTCGTGCACGTCGTGGAGTATCCACGACAGCGTCGCCTTAGAGAAAAGAGGACTGCCCACGGCCACGGTCGTCACCGACGCCTTCGAGACCTACGCCAGGCAACTCACCAAGCTGCACAAGATGCGCGAGCTTCCCCTCGTCACCCTTCCCCACCCCATAGCGGGCAGAAAGCGCGAGGAGGTGGATGAGATGTCGGAAAGAGCGAGCACGCATCTGGCGGCGGCCCTCACACGGGCGAACGGCTGATATCGGCATGGACACACCCCGTCCCGCCCGCCAGATAGCGCTCGATGAAGACCCGGGCGCGATATTCGATCACTTCTACGAGGAGGGCTGGACGGACGGGCTGCCCATCATCCCGCCGACCGAGGAGCGCGTCGCAGAAACCCTGCGCTTCACGGACTATGCGCCGCACGACGTGATCGCCAATGTCCCGCCCAGAAACGCGCCTGCCACGGTGGAGGGCATCGCCATCAACGCCGTGATGGCGGGCTGTAGGCCTGAATATCTGCCCGTGCTCATCGCCGCCGTGCAGGCCATGACGGAGCCCGCCTACAACCTCTACGGCCGCCAGACGACCACCCACCCGGGCGCGCACTTGATGATCGTCCACGGGCCGGTGCGAAACGAACTCGAGGTAAACTGCCGCCAGAACGTGTTCGGCCAGGGCCGGCGCGCCAACGCGACGCTGGGGCGCGCGGTGAGGCTCTTGATGATGAACGTGGGCGGCGGCATCCCC
The DNA here is from genome assembly GCA_003506735.1 of Nitrospinota bacterium. Lineage (GTDB taxonomy): Bacteria > UBA8248 > UBA8248 > UBA8248 > UBA8248 > UBA8248. The sequence continues at coordinate 669 of DNYS01000103.1, read as the reverse complement.
GGCGTGACGGACATGGCCACCCACGGGCATCCGGGAAAATACTCCTACACCATCGGCGAGGACGAGGAGGGAAGCCCCTGGCCGCCCTTCCATGTCGACAGGGGTTTGTCGCCCGAGACTTCCGCCGTCACCATGCTCTGCGCCGAGGCGCCCCACAACGTCAACGATCTCGTGAGCAAGACGGCCCACAAATACCTGGGCACCGCCGCTTCGGCCATGAGCCACCTGGGCGCGAACGGCGTCTACCGAAGCGGGCTGCCGAGCGAGCAGATGCTCGTCCTGACCGCCGAGGCCGCCACCTGGTTGTCAAATCAAGGGTGGTCGAAAGCCGACGTATCCCAGTACATCTTCGAGACGGCGCGCCAGCCGATTCGCCTGATGCGCGATCGCGGCGGCTTCGACATGACGCCGCTCGCCCCTTTCGTGAACCTCGATGAGGATGAGGACATGGCCCCCATAGTCCCGAGGCCGAAGGATATCCTCATCGTCATCGCCGGCGGCCACGGCCGCCACATGAAGGCCGTCCTCACGGCGAGCTACAACCTGAGCGTCACCAAAGCGATCACGCGCAAAGACGGAACGCCCATCGGCTCGGTGAGGGAGTTCGTGGAGTGAGGGGATTACCTGAAATCGAAAGATTAAAACAGATATGCTTATAAACCAAGGATA
>DNYS01000027.1:4006-5587 GCA_003506735.1 Nitrospinota bacterium | reverse complement strand
GTTGATGGCCGGGTGGGCGCGTGCTATAACCGCCGTTGTTCGCAACCATTCACGATAGCGCCCGGCGAAAAAATCGCAAGGTCTTTATCGTCCGGGCAAAGTTGAATCGGGACATTCCGAGGCCCCGCCGGCCGATGTCGCGCCCGCCCCTCGGCGGGCCACCGACCCGAGGAGTCAACCGACCCAAAGGGGTCAACCGACTCGATAGGCATGCCGATGGCTTCCGTCGACGACCTCCGCTCCATCCCCCTCTTTCAAAACCTGGCCGAAGACGAGCTCGACCTCGTCGCCCCGCAAATCTCCTCGCGGAGCCTTCCCAACGGCGAAACCCTTTTTCGCCACGGCGACCCGGGCGACAGCATGTACATTGTCCGCTTCGGCGAAGTGAACGTCATGATCCCCGACGCCGAGGGGCGCGAGCGCGTCCGGGCCCGGCTCGGCCGCAACGAGGTGTTCGGGGAAATGGCCCTCCTCACGGGCGACTCCCGATCCGCCACCATCATAGCCAACCTCGACACCGACCTCTACATGCTCTCCCGAGACGGGTTTCACGAGCTCTTCCGCCGGCACCCGGCGGTGGTGACGAACCTGCTCGACACCCTGATCCACCGGCTTCGGCGGACAAGCACCGGGGAGCGGGAGCGCGAAAAAATCCGGACCCTATGCTGCCACAGCGCCCTGGGGGATTCGGACACGCGTTACCTTTCCACCCGCCTGGCGGCCCTTCTGGCCGGCGAATCCGGAAAGAAGGTCGCGCTGTTGAACGTCAGTCTCCTTTCGGCGGATGGCAAAACCGTCGGGGGGGGGGAGCGGCCGGATTCATGGGACAAACTGCTGCGGAACCTGGACCAGATAAACGAGCGGGAGATCCTCTCCTTCCTGTCTCCGACGGAGTTCGGCGTGGACGTTCTTCCGAACCCCTCCGCCGGGCAGATCGAAGCGTTCTCCCCGGACAGCGTCCCGCGACTGCTCAGCCTGTTGCGCGAGGCTTACGAATTCACCGTCATCGGAACGTCCGCGGAATCGTCCTCGAAGGCGTTTTGCCAAAAGGCCGTGGACCAGTCGGAACAACTGCTCTTCGCCCTCCCCTCGGAGGATCAAGCGGAAGCCCTCCGACAGTGGAACGAGCTTCAAAACGCGGTTCCGTCCCTGGAGACAAAAACCCGGCTTGTCCTGCGCCGGGGAAAAGGAAATATCAAAGGGCTCTTCGACCGCGTAAAGTCCGGATTCGGCGCCGGGTTCGTTTATCAGGTTCCCGTCGATCCGGAGGCCGAGCGTCAATTTGCCGAAGACGGGGTCCCGCGCCTCGCATCGGGGCGGGACGAAACCGGAAGGGCCATGCGGCGGATCGCCCGGCGGACGGCCGGCGTCGCCGTGGGTCTCGCCCTCGGGGGCGGCGGCGCCAGGGGCCTGGCCCACATCGGAGTCCTGGAAGTCTTCGAAAAGGAGGACATCCCCATCGACATGGTGGGCGGGACGAGCATCGGCTCCATCGTGGCCGCCATGTACGCCAACGGGCACACACCGGATGAAATGCGAATTCTCTGCCAGACCCATATCGTCGAACGCAAGCCCCTCAAC
>DNYS01000027.1:3385-3973 GCA_003506735.1 Nitrospinota bacterium | reverse complement strand
AAAGCCCCTCAACGATTACACCATTCCGCGAACGGCCATCCTGAGAGGCCGGAAAGCGGAGCGCATCATGCGCGATATATACGGCGACGTCCTGATCGAGGAGCTTCCCATCCCGTATTTCTCCGTGGGGGCGGACTTGATCACGGGACGGGAGGTGATCCTCAATCAAGGCCCGCTCTGGGAGTCCGTCCGGGCCAGCATGTCCCTGCCCGGCGTTCTCCCCCCCTTTCGCTACCGCGACGAGTTCGCCCTGGTGGACGGCGGAGTGGCCAACAACGTCCCCGGCGACGTGCTGAAACACCGGGGAGCGGAGTTCTGCATCGCCGTCAACATCGCGCCGGAGCGGGGCTCTTATTTCAATTTCAACCTGCCCAAGCAACACGGCTGGTTCGGCCGTTTGTTGCGCAGAAACTCGGCCCTCAGAAATTTCCTCGACGCGCCCACCATCATGCGCGTCATCATGCGCTCCATCAACGTCTCGAGCATCGAGATCACCAACATGCGATCCCGAAACTTCGATGTTCATCTGCTCCCCGCCGTGGGCGAGTTCGACCTGTTCGACTTCGATAAGCTGGACACCCTCGTCGA
>DNYS01000027.1:711-3310 GCA_003506735.1 Nitrospinota bacterium | reverse complement strand
CTGACCCGCCTTGAAAAAATTCTCTTTCTACACTTATCGAGCGCTCGTCGTCCTGGTCTTCTGGACCCTCGTCATCATCCCGCTTCTTCTGCTCGCCTACGCCGGCTTCCACCGCATCCGCTACTACATGAGCCGCTGGTGGGCCTACCGGGTGCTCTGGGCGGCGGGCGTCCGGTTGGAGACCCAGGGGCTCGAGAACCTCGAAGGCGGCGGTCCCTACGTATACGCCCCCAACCATCAAAGCTTCATGGATGTCCCCATCATCCTGCGCGCCCTGCCCATCCAGTTCCGGATGCTGGCCAAGCAGGAGCTCTTCGATGTCCCGGTGCTTGGATTCGCCATCGGTCTGATGGGGACGATCGGAATCAGCCGGGCAAACCGGCGCGAGGCCGTGAAGAGCCTCAGACAGGCCGAGAAGATGGTCAAAAACGGCGAAAATCTCCTCATCTTCCCGGAAGGAAAACTCTCGGAGACGGAAACCTTCGAGAAGTTCAAGAAGGGCGCGTTCCTGATTGCCAAGCGCTTGAAGGTCCCGGTCGTCCCGGTCTGCATCGCCGGAGCGCATCGGATCCTCCCCCGAGGCAGCCGCGCCATCCGACCCGGGCGAGTGAAGGTCATTGTCCTAAAACCCCGGCAGATCGAGGACGACCTGGACAAGGTGGCCGCCTCATTGCAAACCGAGATCGAGGGCGTGTTCAAAGAAGCTGTCCGGGACCTGGATTGACCGGCCCCGGATGTTTCGGCTTTCTCCGATTTGACCCGCCCCCCCCTCCCCCCGCAAAACCCGCGTCATCCCTGGTTCCCAAAAACAGCCGAGAAGGCGCAAAATATGAGATTGACCCAGTGTTAACAGGGTTTGCAATGAAAAGAGGAATAAGGGAAATCCATGGGGCCTTCTGGACAATACCGTTAATCCCGTGTACACATACCTTGGCCGCCTTGTTAAAAAAGCATCCTGCCAAACTCGAAAATCCGGCTATATAGTCAATCAGGTCAATTGGTTATGGATATTCTGAATCCGAACGCCCAACCGCGAGGTATATCGGTACGCTGTTTGAAATGGATCCTCTTGAAATAGATCTTTGCTGAATTAAGTGATGTTGGGAGGTTTTCAGGTGAAAATGCGTTTCTTTTTCGGCCCGCCCCTTGTTTCCCTCGTCCTGCTGATCCCCCCCGCTCCCTCCGCGGACGCCCAGCTTTACCGGCCCCTGATCCCATTCAAGTCCGTCTCCAAAAAGGAGCACCGGACCCGGTTGAGCAACCTGGCGAAGGAATACACCCTCTACCGGGAGCTGCCCCCTTCGATCATCCAAGGGAGCCGGGAGCAGTTCGACTTCCTGTTGGACCAGTTGGATTTGACGACGCTCATCGTTCGGAATTTGAGCCTCGGCAAGCAGCAACTCCGGAGGAATTCGCCCATCGAATGGACGGGCGACGACGGCGAAGGTCTGAGCGGCCGGATGACCCTCATCCACCGGGAAAAAACCAAGCGGATTTATCTGGCCCGAGGCAGGTTGAAGGGCCTTTTCTTCTTCCCCATTCACGGCCGGGCGGTCATCGTGGCGAACCGGGTCGCCCGCGATCGGCAGACGCACAGCCTCCATCTCACCCTCTACGTCAAACTCGACAACCGGTTTCTCGATGTGATGACACACGTCTTCTCACCGCTCCTGAGCGGGGCGGTCACCGGACGGATCTCCAAATTTCTCGCGGCGACCAGCATCGCCAGCCGGGCCATCCATGAAGATCCGGAGCGGATCTATCGGATCATCAGGAACGCCGAGGAGCTGGAAGAAGAAAGAAAGAACCAGTTCTCCTCCCTTTTTCTGAACCAGGCGGCGGCCGGACCTCCCGGCGGCGAATCGAACGTCCAACCGGTGAGCGCCCCATCCGGCCCGGCGCCGCGTGAAAAACTCCCGAAATGACCCCCACGGAACCGGGCCACGGTCACATCCCGCAACGAAAGGCCGCCCTACGGCTTCCCGCCCTGCCCCCCCTGCACCGTCCGGCGGGCCTCGCCCGGCGCTGGGTGGCCTATGTCCTCGACCTGGCCCTCTCGCTGATCTTCACCTTCGGTTGGGCCGCGGGCGTCATTCTCTTCGTCTTCCTGGTGAACACCCTCCTGGACCTGAACCTTTGGGGGCTGATGCGCTACGGGCGAAACGCCGCTTTGACGATCGGGCTTTTCCTGATGCTGTTCGCGATTCCGTACGCGGGGTATTACATCCTCCCGCTTCACAGGACGGGCAGAACCGCCGGCTTCGTGTTCCTTCACCTGCGGATGATCCGCCGGGAGGAAGGCCCTTCCGTCGAAACGGGCCGTGGGCGCACCTTCGGCCGAATCGGAATTCACCGGGCTTTCCTGGCGGCCCTTCCCGCCCTGCTGGCGGGCATCGTCGCGCTGTCCCTGTTGCCGGACGCGACGGACAGACCCACCACCCCGGCGCTGCTCAACGCCCTCCGACTCCCGACAACGCTCATCTGCGCCTTTCTTCTCCTGACCCAAATCCTCGACCGGCTCCGGAGTCAGGCCGTCACGCTGGGCGTCCACGAGCGGCTCGCCCGGGTCCAGGTCGTCCGCGAGCCCCGGCTTCGGGAG
>DNYS01000027.1:274-686 GCA_003506735.1 Nitrospinota bacterium | reverse complement strand
CTTCGGGAGTTGATGGAACGGGAACGCCGGGTCACCGAGGCCCATATCGCCGGCGGAATGGCCCATGAAATACGCAACGCCCTGGGCACGGCCAGGCTCCAGCTCGACCACGCGGCCGATCGGGAGCGCGCGGGGCGGACCCGGGAGTCTCTGGAAGACATCCTGAAATCGCTCACCCGGTCCTCTGAAAACACGCCGGACCTGGAAGGGCTGAAGCGCGCCGTTGCGGGCGTCCGCCGGATCCATGAGGACGCCAAGCGCCAAGGGCGCGCCCTGGAGGAGGTTTCCGCCGCGGTGGATCGCGGCTTGGCCATCACGAGCCGCGTGATGGACTATTCCAAGCTTCAGCCCTCGATCCCGAAGCCGGGGGAGTCCCCGGCCACAGAGCCGAGAAGGCTCGTGGCCGAGCTGG
>DNYS01000027.1:0-208 GCA_003506735.1 Nitrospinota bacterium | reverse complement strand
GGGGAGCCCCCCGCCACAGAGCCGAGACGGCTCGTGGCCGAGTTGGTCGAGAGCTACCGCGAGGCCCTGGAGCGCGAAGGGATTCGGATCCGCATGGACCTCGGGGCCACCCGGGCCATACCGGCCGATGCCGGAGATTGTTATTCCGTCTTTCAGAATCTGCTTTTGAACGCCCGGGACGCAATCCGCGAAAAGCGAAAACAGGCCG
>DNYS01000230.1:516-4852 GCA_003506735.1 Nitrospinota bacterium | reverse complement strand
ACGTAGCAGAGCATGGCGGTGCCGAACCAGCCGATCATGGCGGCGCCGATGGCGCTGGTGATGTGGTCGTAGCCGGGGGCGATGTCGGTCGTCAGGGGCCCGAGGGTGTAGAAGGGCGCCTCGTGGCAAATCTCCAGCTCCTTTTCCATGTTCTCCTTGATCTTGTCCATGGGCACATGGCCGGGGCCCTCGATCATGACCTGGACGTCGTGCTCCCAGGCCCGGGTGGTGAGTTCGCCCAGGGTGTCGAGCTCGGCGAACTGGGCCTCATCGTTCGCGTCCGCGAGCGCGCCGGGGCGCAGGCCGTCCCCGAGGCTGAACGAAACGTCGTAGGCCTTCATGATCTCGCAGATCTCGTCGAATTTCGTGTAGAGGAAACTTTCCTGGTGGTGGGCGAGGCACCATTTGGCCATGATGGCGCCGCCGCGCGAGACGATGCCCGTCATGCGCTTGGCGGTCATGGGCACGTAGCGCAGGAGCACGCCGGCGTGGACGGTGAAGTAGTCCACCCCCTGCTCGGCCTGCTCGATGAGGGTGTCGCGGTAGACCTCCCAGGTGAGATCCTCGGCGACGCCCTCCACCTTCTCGAGCGCCTGGTAGATGGGCACGGTGCCGATGGGAACGGCCGAGTTGCGGATGATCCACTCGCGGGTTTCATGAATATTCATCCCGGTCGAGAGGTCCATCACCGTGTCCGCGCCCCAGAGGGTGGCCCAGGTCATTTTATCGACCTCCTCCTCGATGGTGCTCGATACGGCGGAGTTGCCGATGTTGGCGTTGATCTTGACCAGGAAATTTCGGCCGATGGTCATCGGCTCGCTCTCGGGGTGGTTGATGTTGGCCGGGATGATGGTGCGCCCGCGCGCGACCTCGGAGCGGACGAAGTCGGCGTCCATGTTCTCGCGGATGGCCACGAACTCCATCTCGGGCGTGATCTCGCCCTTGCGGGCATAGTGCATCTGGGTGACGTTGCCGCGCCCGCGCAGGACCTTTCTCGGCGGGGGCATCTCGATGTCCAAGTCGCTGTGGCCCGGCACGGGCTTATAGGAGGGTTCGGTCTCGTCGTATTCGCCGCGCGCGCGAATCCAGGCCGAGCGCAGGGGCGCGAGGCCCTGGCGAATGTCGTGGCCCTGGGGGCCGCTCGTATCGTAGACGCGAAGGGGCGGCTCGCCGCCCGCGAGGGCGATCTCGCGCATCGGGACGCGGACGCCCCCCCGGCCCTCGGCGTGGACCTTGCGCGAGTTGGGGAAATTCACCGCGCCCTTCGTGCTTCCGGCCTCGGGCAGGCGGATGGACCCGTTGCCCGCGCCATTGGATTTTCCGTCAGTTCCCATTTCAAACATTCCTCCTCGGAGAATGGGGTTTATATCGTTCGGCGGATACTGACGGGGCGGGGCGGCTGGAGGCGCGCTCTTAAAACCCGGGGAAGTGAATCGGATGAAAATCTGGCGTGATCCGCTTCCCTGCGCCGGTATTAGCCGGGTCAGGTTCGAAGGGTGTGTTCTCAGCCGCTTGGCACCCCTAGCAAACGTTCCACGAACCCTAACAGGAGGAAAGCGGCAAATCAAAGGGGTTTTAGAGGGGTAAATGGTCTGATTTGAGGGAGGGGTTGAAGAAGGATTCTTCGGGTACCGCACTGCCCATACTCCCTCTCCCTCAGGGAGAGGGCTGGGGTGAGGAAAGTTCTTATGGTGTCATTCGGAGCGCCAGCGAAAAATCACGGTTCTCATATCAACGGAAACCAAGAACCTTCGCTTCACATCGTTCCGCTCAGAACGACACCCCAAAGGCGGTGCCGGACTTGACCGGGAGCGCTCCTGCAAAATCCCTCGCCGTATAAAATCTATCTCCCCCTGTTATCCGCTTCTCCCCCTATACTGCCCACCGATTCCACCAGAATTCCGGCCTGACGATATCCACCGTTAAAGGAAAATTCCCATGACGATCATCGACATCACGGTTCCGATCCAAGAGGGGATGCCGGTCTGGCCGGGCGATCCTGTGCCGGAGATCCGTCTTCATCTTTCGATTGCGGCGGGAGACGGCGTGAACGTGAGCGTGGCGCGGATCGGGCTGCACACCGGGACCCATATCGACGCGCCGAGCCATTTCATCGAGGGCGCGGGGGGGATCGAGACGGTGCCGCTGGAGGCGCTGGCGGGCCCGGCGCGGGTGATCCGGATCGAGGACCCGGGGCGCATCACCGCGGATGAGCTTCTTGAACACGATCTGTCGGGCGTCGTCCGGCTATTGATCCGCACCCGGAATTCCGCCGAGAGGTGGTGGGAGAAGCCCTTCGACCCGGCGTTTTGCCACATGACCCCGGAGGCCGGGCGGGCGCTCCTGGACGCGGGGGTGCGGCTGCTCGGGGTGGACTCTCTTTCGGTGGACGGCGCGGAGAGCGAGGGGGAGCCGGTCCACCGGACCCTCCTCCCGGCCGGGGTGGTTTTGCTGGAGGGGTTGAACCTCTTGGAGGCCGCACCGGGAGACTACGAGCTGATCGCGCTGCCCGCGCTGTTCCGGGGCCGGGACGCCGCCCCCGTCCGCGCCATCCTGCGGCCGCTGGGGTAGCTTCCATATCCCTTTTGCGCCTCCGGGTTTCCTTTTTGCGCCTCCGGTTTTCCCGCCCCTGCAGCGTCCGAAAATTTCCCGGCGAATGAATCCGCCTCCCCCCGTTTTGCCGCCTCGCCCCCAACCCCGCTATACTCGGGGCCATGATCCCTCTTTTGCCCCGCCCGGCGGTCCCCGGATATGACGGCAGGTAATTCGGAGCGGCGGGCGGTGCGGCTCTGGGCCGTTTTGGTCCTCGCGGCGGCGCTTTTGTCCTTCTGGGGGACGCTCTCCTACCCGTTCCTGCACGATGACATCACGATGATCGAGCGGAACCCCATCGTCCAGAACGACGGGCCCCTCCTCGATCTCCTCCGGAAGGACTACTGGGGGATGCGGGTGGACGAGTCCACGCGCGACCGCCTTTTCCGGCCCCTGACCACCCTCACCCTGATCGTCAACCACGCCCTGGGGGGAAACGATCCCTGGGGCTACCGGGCACTCAATATCCTGCTCCACGCCCTTGCGAGCCTGCTGCTCCTGCGCCTGGGGCTTTGCCTGGGGCTGCGGCCGGAGGGGGCGGGGGCGGCGGCGCTGCTCTTCGCGGTGCATCCGGTGCACACAGAGGCGGTGATGGCCGTGGTCGGCCGGGCGGACCTGCTCGCGGCGGCCGGGTTGCTGGGCGGGGCCATCCAAGCGCTTCGCGAAAAGAGCGGCCAGGCGCTCCGCGAGAAGGGCGGCGAGGAGGCCGGGAGGAGGCGCTCCGCGAAAAAGGAGGCCGAGGCCGCCGCCGAAAATTCGAAGGAGATGAACCGGCTGGCCCTCTTCATCGGCCTTTGGTTTGCGCTGGCGCTTTTCTCCAAGGAGAGCGGTGTGTCCTTTCTCCTTTGGGCGGCGCTCTGGTGGGCATGGTGCCGGTGGCCGGCGGCGGAGTGGTTCCGGATGAACCGCGAGGGGCTGGGGAGGGCCGCGGTGGCGGTGGCGGTGGTCCTGGCCCTCTATCTGGCCATGCGCTACGGGGCGCTGGGCATGTGGTCGCGGCCGGGCCCGCCCTCGATTCTGGACAATCCGCTGGCCCATGAGGGTTTCGCCGGGCGGATTGCCGGCGCGCTGGGCGTCCTGGGCCGCTACCTGGGGCTCCTCGTCTGGCCCCGGCCGCTCACGATCGACTACTCCTACGCGCAGATACTCCCCTGGAGCGGCGCAAGCCTGGCCTGGGCAGCGCTGGGGTGTCTTCTCATCGCGGCCTGGGGCTGGGCCGCCTGGCGCTGGCGGCAGGGGTGCCCCGAGGTGGCCTTCGGGCTGGCCCTGTTTCTGGCGAGCTATGCCCCGGCGAGCAACCTCATCCTTCCGATCGGAACGATCATGGCCGAGCGCCTCATGTACATTCCCTCGGCGGGTTTTTTGATCGCCTTCGCGCCTGCGCTGGCGGATTATTTGGTCCGCCGGGAAAAAAGAGTGTTCATGGGCGCGCTGGCGGCGGCGGCGCTTTTATTCGGGGGCATGAGCTGGGAGCGGAACGGGGATTGGTCCGGCTATCTCGTTTTCTGGGAGAGCGCGGCGCGCGTTTCGCCGAACAGCGCGCGGGCGCTTCGCCTCTACGGGCAATCCCTCATCCGCAAGGGGAAATTCGTGGAGGCCGTCGCGCCGCTGAAAAAGGCGACCGAGATTCTTCCGGTATACGATCCCGCCTGGACGGAACTGGGAATATCGCTCATGGGGAGCCGGAGGGGGAAGGAGGCCGAGGCCGCCCTCAAGGAAGCCCTCCGCCTGAATCCCCGCGCTC
>DNYS01000230.1:0-423 GCA_003506735.1 Nitrospinota bacterium | reverse complement strand
GCTCCGGAAAATCTCCTCGCCATCGGCGACCTCTATATCGGCGCTGGACGGCTGGAGGAGGCGGGCCTTCATCTGGAGAAGGCGGTTTCCCTCTACCCCGGGGACGTGGAGACCCGGCTCCGGCTCGGCAATCTCTACCTGAAGCAGCGCAAAATCCGGCGGGCGGAGGAGCAGTACCGGGCCGCGCTGTCGGCCGCCCCCGGAAGAGGGGACATTCATCATATCCTGGCGCAGATCCTGTTTGAATCGGGCGATATCGCAGGTGCCCGCCGCCATGCGGGCCTGGCCGGCCGGCTGGGCATACGCCTTCGGCCCGAATTTATGCGGATGCTGGGAATCCTGCCGCCCCGGTAGCCGGGCGCCAATATCGAAAATCCTAAAATAGGGATTGAAGTTTCCGTGCGAAACCTATTAAATCTATTA
>DNYS01000213.1:8227-8437 GCA_003506735.1 Nitrospinota bacterium | reverse complement strand
CAGCCGATCATGGCGGCGGTCCAGGCCGTCCACGCCACCCTCAAGGCCCTCCGGGAGGGAACTCCGCCCGAGGAGCTGGAGGGCCTCCCCGGCGGCGATTTGATGAAACAGGTCACGCGTGATGCCGACGCGCGGCGCTGGAGGGAGGATTTCCTGGGCGGCGGATAGCGGCCGGGCGGGGCGGCGCTTACCGACTGAAACCCGGGTTGA
>DNYS01000213.1:7966-8151 GCA_003506735.1 Nitrospinota bacterium | reverse complement strand
TTCGGCCCCAACGTCACGGCCGTCGCGGGATTGAGTCTCGGCGTTGAGGACGGAGAGTTCATGGTGATGGTCGGCCCTTCCGGGTGCGGAAAGACCACTACGCTCAATATGATTTCCGGATTCGAGGAGCCCACGAGCGGTACGCTGAAGATCGGCGATCGTGTCGTGAACGATCTCGACCCCGG
>DNYS01000213.1:518-7901 GCA_003506735.1 Nitrospinota bacterium | reverse complement strand
GACCTCGCGCTTTTTCCCCACATGACGGTTTTCGAGAATATCGCCTTCGGCCTGCGCGTGGATAGTATTCCGGGCACGGAGGTGAAAGAGCGGGTTTTCCGGGTCGCCGACACGATGAAAATCACGCACCTTCTCTCGAAGAAGCCCGCCCAGTGCTCGGGAGGGGAGGCCCAGCGGATTGCCCTGGCCCGCACGATTGTGACCGAACCCGAAGTGCTGCTCATGGACGAGCCGCTTTCGAGCCTAGACGCGAACCTCCGGGTAGATATGCGGACCGAGTTGAAGCGCCTCCATGAGGAGATAAAATCCACCTTTCTCTATGTCACCCACGATCAGGCAGAGGCCATGACGATGGCCGATCGCATCCTGGTGATGGAAAGCGGGCATGTTCAGCAGATTGGCACGCCCCTGGAAATTTACCGGAACCCCATCAATCAATTCGTAGCCACCTTTTTCGGCCAGCCGACGATGAATATCCTCTCCGGGCAGGTGCGCGAGACCGGCTCTTTCCTCTTTGTAACCGATCACTTCGAAATGAACCTTTCTTTGCCTTCCGCGCCCTCCTTTGGAGGCGGAAAAAGAGTCCATCTCGGCGTGCGCTCCGAGAACGTCGTCATCGGGGATGACGGCCCGGAGGGGAGAATCAAGCTGATTGAGCCTCTGGGAGATGAAACCCTGGTTTTCTTCTCTTGCGGAAGCGAGGAGCTTATCGTGGCCAAGGTCAGCGCGGAGCGTGTGTTTCGCCCGGGCGACCCGATTCGGTTTTGCTTCAATTCGCCGGGCGTTCACTTTTTCGATCCCGAAAGCGGCGTCCGCCTGACCTGACTTGGAGGAAGTAATATGGAACGGTGGGGATTTCCGGGGGAAGAGGCGATAAGGACTATCTGTTTCCTCTTTTTTCGAACCCTGCCGTAATCGCGTTAGGGGGCTTGTGCGCAAGAACCCATTCAAAGGCGGCTGCATCAGGTGTTCCGCACCGTGCACCGCCATATCAGGGGAGGAATTTCAATGAAACGGTTTCTCGTGGGAACGTTGTTGTTTATAGGCCTCGCGGGGCTGGTGGCATCGGGCGCCGCCGCCCAGGTGTTGCCCGGCGCGACGGTCGAGGAGAGGGCCATCAACGGGGCCAAGGCGTACATCAAAAAGCACAATATGAAAAATCCGACCCAGACCATGCTCCTGATTTCGCTCTTCAAAAACTCCCAGCCGAAGTACCTCAGGCAGTGGGAGAAGCTCACGGGCGTCAAGATCAAGCCTATCATTTACGGCTACACGGACATTCCGGCGAAGATCATGGCGGAGGCGGTGGCCAAGACGGGCCAGTACGATATTATCAACCACTTCCCCTACATCGTGCCGGACGCCGCGGGGGCGGGCGTGCTTCAGCAGCTCGATAAATATATCGCCAAGGGAAAACCCGATTTTTCGGGCATCGACCCCGGCCTTCGGGCGCAACAGACCTACAACGAAAAGAGCTACTGGTTCCTCCTGGACGGCGACCACATCGCCCTGTTCCTGCGCTCCGACATCATGAAACTGGGCGCGGCCGAGTATAAGGCGAAGTTCGGCAAGGCGCCGGGCTGCCCGGATACGATGGCCGAGTGGGAGCAGATGGCGAAGTTCTTCCACACGAAAAAAGGCCAGACCCGCTGGGGCAAGAAATTCGACAAGCCCCTCTACGGCGCCCAGGCCTACCGGAGCATCAACTTCTCCTACCGCCATTTCCCGGCCTATCTGGGCGGGCTGCTATTCGACAAGAACATGAATCCCACCATCAACACCCCGAACGGCATCCGGGCCATCAAGGAATTCTCCTCGATCGTCAAGTACATGCCACCCGATGTTCAGGGCTGGGGAACGCCGCAGCTTTATCCCCACTGGGGCAGCGGACAGGCCTTCTCGTTCATGTCCTTCCCCTCGGCCATGGGCTACGCCAACCGGAGTCCGAAGAGCAAGATCAGCGGCAACCAGCTGGCCTGCCCGGTTCCGGCCGTGAAGGTGGACGGCAAGATGGTCAACCGCGCGCCCCAGGCGGCCGGCACCGGCTACATGGTGAACAGCTACAGCAAGCACCCGGAACTCGCCTACTACTTTATCCAGTGGTTCACGGGGCCGACGAAGGGCGACGAGGCCATCGCCGATCCCAAGGGCTTCTGGGACCCGATGCGCACCTCGAACCTGACGAACAAGGCCGTCCTCGACAAGCACACCGAGCCGTTCGTCAAGATGACGCTGAAAAACGCGAAAAACGCGATCTCGCTCCTGATGATCGAGGGCAACTACGAGTACTTCAACGTGCTCGACAAAAACCTCGCCCTGGTTATGCAGGGCAACATCAAGGCCGGGGAGGCCGCCAAGCGCATCGAAAAAGGCTGGAACAAGGTGACCGACGATATCGGCCGCAAGGATCAGATCGAAGCCTGGCGCAAGAGCGTGGCCAGCGGCGCCTATATCGACAAGTTCTAGGAGACCGAGGAACCACTCCGGATCGCGCCGGCGCCCGCTCCTTCGGCGGTTGAGCGGGTGCCGGCCGCGGCCGGCACCGGGATAAAGACGAATTCGATGGCGCAAGCGGCTGCAAAGACATATCGAAGGAAACCCTTCGGAAGGGGACGTTTGGCCACCTGGCTGGGCCAGGAGCGGGTGTTCCGCCTCATTCCGTTCATCATGGTGGAGGGGACTTTCCTCCTCCTTCTCGCCGTTCCCTTCATCCTGACGATATACATCAGCCTCCTCAAATGGCGCGCCAGCCGGCCGTTCGAGAGGGCCTATTTTCACGGCCTTTTAAATTATGTACGGGTCCTCGGCGACGAGGATTTCTGGTGGGCGCTGGGCCGGACTTTTTATTTCGCGGGAACGGCGGTCCTCCTCGAACTCATTCTCGGGTTTCTGCTCGCCATGCTGGTCTACAAACAGTTCAGGGGCCGGAGGTTCTACATCACCATTTTCCTGATTCCCATGATGGTGGTCCCGGTTGTCGCCGGCTACAATTTTTCGATGATTTACATCGACTCGGGCCCGCTCAACCAGATTTTATCTCCGATCACGGAGGCCTTGGGGATCAACCCCCGCATCCGCTGGCTTTCCAATCCGATTGCCGCGCAGTGGGCGATCATTCTCGCCGACGTGTGGCAGTGGACCTCGCTGACGTTCCTGATTTTCCTCTCCGGCTTCACCGCGCTGCCCCAGCAGCTCACCAACGCCGCCCGCGTTTTGGGGGCGAGCCGGTGGCAAATTTTCTGGCGGATCCACCTGCCGCTGCTCAAACCCGCGATCGTCATCGCCGTCATCATCCGGTCGATGGAGGCACTCAAGCTTTTCGATCTCACCGTGTTGCTCACCTTCGGCGGCCCCGGCACTTCGACCGAAACCATCGCGTTCTACCTCTGGCGCCAGGTGTGGCAGTTCAACAAGTACAGCTTCGGCGCGGCGGCCTCGGTCCTGCTGCTTTTCATGTTCGCGGGGCTCATCTTCTACGGAATTCATCTGCTCATCCGGGAGCGTGCCATCGTCCAAGAGGAGCACATCGGATAATGAACGAGGCCCAATCCGGGCGGAAGGAGATTTCTTTCGCCAAGCGCTACCGCCTTTTCTTCTGTTTCCGGCACGCCGTGCTGCTGGGCTGGGCCTCCATCGTCTTGTTTCCGATTTTCTGGATGATCTCGACCTCCTTCAAGGACTCGGGCGATTGGGTCGCCTGGCCGCCGAACTGGCTCCCGGCCTTCCTCGGCGGAGGCTACGAGCCCACCCTGCTCAACTACCGTCAGATATTCACCTTCAGCGCGCTCGGCGCGGAGCTCAGCCGGGAGGCCACCGATCAGGCATACAACATTTGGGGCGCGGTGGGCGACTCGATGTTCATCGCCTCCCTCAGCTCCCTGGCCGCGCTCCTGCTGGGGACGTTTCTGGCCTACTCGATTTCCCGGTTCGGCGTCGGGGGGAGGTATTTCCGCTACATGATTCTGACCATCCGGATGGTCCCGCCCATCGTCATCGCAATTCCCATCGTGATGTACTACGCCATCCTGATTCCCTTCGCGACCGAGTCGGTTTTCGGCTTCCGGTTCACCCTGTACGACACCTATATCGGCCTGGGGCTCCTTTATACGGCGACAACGCTCCCCTTCGTTATCTGGATGATGCTGAATTTCATCGAGGAGGTGCCCTACACCCTCGAGTACGCCTCCCGGATCATGGGAGCGAGCCGGATCTACACCCTCCGCCGCGTGGTCATACCCCTGGTCGCTCCGGGGATGGTGGTGACCTTTCTTTTCATCTTCATCCTGAACTGGAGCGAGTTTTTGCTCGCGCTGACGCTGACCCAGCCGAATGTGTCCACCCTTCCGGTCCTGCTCAACAAATTCCAGAGCGCGGTCGAGGGAAGGCTCTACGGCCCCCAGGCGGCGATCGGCACCGTGATCACCATCCCGGTGGTCATCCTCGGCATCCTGATCCAGAAACACCTCATCACGGGTTTCAGCTTCGGCACCATCCGCAAATAGCGCGGGGCGCCTCGCAAGCCAGCGGTAAAATCATCCCGGTTTCGGTGGTTTCACCGCCAAGGAAAGAGGCGAGTGCGGGCGGGAGCGCGAACGGGAACTCTACGAGGACAGCGGGCATTTTTTCTATCTTGTCTACGACGATGCTTTCAACGCCGACATCCGAGAATTCATCGCCCGCCACGAGTAGGAGCGGGGAGGGGGGTGAGAAAAACTTCTCCTCGGGGATGAGGTTGGGACGGAGGGAGAGATGCCGCCCCGGGCGGGAGCGTGAACAGGAAAGCGGACCTCGATCTAGGGGGGGATCGAGGGGGGGGACGCGGGTCAGCGCTCGATCGGGAAGCCGACGATGCTCCCCCATTCGGTCCAGGAGCCGTCGTAGATGCGCACGCCCTCGTAGCCGAGGATGTGGCGCAGGGCGAACCAGACGAGGGTGGCGCGGTGGCTGAGGCGGCAGTAAGCGACGATCTCCTCGGCCTCGGGGGCGCCGGCCGCCTTGAAGAGGGCGCGAAGCTCGGAGGGGGTTTTGTAGGTGTCGTCCTCGTTGACGACGCCCCGGAAGAAGAGATGTTTCGCGCCGGGGATGCGGCCCTTGCGCTCGGCGCCATGGTCGAAGTTGGGCGGGGGCATGACGCGCTCGCCGCTGTATTCCTCGGGGGAGCGGACATCGAGAAGGAGCCGCCCGGCCTTGCCGAGGCCGGCGCGAACCTCATCCCGCCCCATGCGCATGGAGGCGTCCCCCACGCCGGGGCTGTATGGGACGGGCTCAAAGATGGGCGCTTCGGATGTCACGGGGCGGCCGCCCTCGACCCAGCCTTTTCGGCCGCCGTCGAGGAGGCGGAGGTCTTTGTGGCCCCCCATGGTGAGCGCCCAGAAGGCGTAGGAGCCGAATTGCACCGGGTCGCCATAGAGGACGAGGGTGGCGCCCTCCGGAATGCCCATCCGCCCCAGCCTGGCGGCCATTTCGGCGGGTTCGGGAAATTCGCGGTCGCTCTCGTGCCAGCACAAGTCCTTCCAATAGCTCCAGATCGCGCCAGGGATGTGGGCTTCGCGGTATTTGGCGTCGTCGTCCGAAAATGAAACTTCAATGATGCGAATATTGGGATCTCCCAAGATGTTTTCCAGCCAGGAGGGAGAAACCAGAGGATTGGACATAAATACAAGCTCCTATGAAGACCATTGAAAAGAGGCGAATGGGATATCACCCCTATCTTCTATTTAGACTTTGTGGGATTGCCCTCATTAACCGCAAGATCGACCTCGATTTTGGGTGATTGGGACAAAGTATTGTGGATACGGCAACCCTTTGCCACCCTTAATATCGTCTCTAGACGGTGTTCGGGGACATCGCCTTCAATATGGAGTGATGCCTTAATATTGCTAATGCGAGAAGGATTGGATTCACGCTTTCCTGTCACTCGGACGGAAAATACCTCAATCGGGATGTCCATGTTTTGGCAAAACTCCAAAACCGTGCCCATCATTCACGAGCCAAGACCGGAGAGTATTAACTCCGTCGGGCGAAATCCATGACCCTCCCTTTCGTCAGTATAAATTCGGTCTATGACAAGCTGATTGCCACGGGCCGTAGCATGAATCCTTTTCCCCTCGATCCAATCCAAATCGACCGTTAGGACATGTCCACTCATACTATTTCCCTCATAGATAATGCCCAATAAGATGTCAAAATTATATTTAATCCCAACCCACCGAGGGCGGAATTTCCATTACGTAGCGAGATTAATATTATGGATGCGATCGGTGATGACAAGTGGGTCATTTCAACCGATTCCGGAGAGCAATGGTCATTATTATAAGTATCAAAATGACCTATTACATCCCTTGCCTGACTTTTGGCAAAACTTCCTCCGCCAAGATATGCATCGTATCGAGAACAAGACTCTGGGGCATGCCAGGCCATTGAACACTCATAATAAAATGGTTTACTCCAATATCTTGAGAAAGTGTCAGAATCTGCTCCGACACCTCATCCGGTGAGCCAATCAAAAAACGATCACGGATTAGTTCTTCGAACTCCATTCCGAGATCGTTATCTCCCTCAGGCATTGCCTTATCCTGCCCCCACTGATGGTAAACCTTGTATTTTATCTCAAGAAAAGGTTTACAGATTCGGATGGCGTCCGCGCGGGTGGGAGCGACAAATACCTCTCGTCGCATAGGAAGTTCTTGGGGAAAGGGTTTCCCGTATTCATCCAGGGCACGCCGATAAACGTCGATCTGGCGAAGGGTTGTATCGAGGCGATTGTGCGGATTAATGTACCAACAATCCCCCATCTGGGCGGCCCGGCGGATGCCCGGATCGCTATTCGCCCCAATCCAAATAGGGGGATGCGGCTTTTGGATGGGTTTCATGGGACAGGAGGCCTCGATCAACTCAAAATGAGAGGCTTTCATGGAGACTTTCTCCTCGGTCCAAAGCCGCTTAACGGCCTCGAGGTTCTCCTCGAAGCGCTTGACACGCTCTTTTTGAGTGGAACCGAAGGCCCGAAACTCCACCTCCCGGTAGCCTAGGCCAGCACCAAAGATCAACCGCCCGCCCGACATCACGTCGATCGATGCCAGCTGCTCAGCCAGATCCAGCGGCTTATGGAGCGATAAAAGGACAATCCCCGCGTTGAGCCGCAAATCGGGCGCCTCGGCGGCGACGCGGGCCAGGAAAGGAAGCTGCTGGAAATCCTGAAGCGGGTAGGCGCTGTAATGGGATCCCTTGGTGATGGATGCGAAACCCAGCTCATTCGCGAGGCGGGCCTGCTCCATCAACTCCCCGAAGCGCACCCCCATATCCTCGCCCTGCTCGAACTGGCCGCGGAGCATGAGCCCAAAATCCATCGATCCCCCTCCTAGGGCGAATATTTCGAAACGC
>DNYS01000213.1:0-426 GCA_003506735.1 Nitrospinota bacterium | reverse complement strand
GTCCCTTTTCGCCAGAAAAGGACGCCGCCCCTTTCAAGGTTCTTCCGAGAGAAAACCCGGGTCCCCCCTGAGAGAGTTTTCACCGGAAGGCGGCCTCCGCCCAAATGCGCCAACCTGCGCCGACCCCCGTTCCCCTTTCGTCCATAATACGGCCCGCATTCCGCCGGGATCACTACCGAGGACACTGCCAAGCAAAGATCGCCCAGGGCCATCCACCCCTCCCATGCCCCGGGTCCGTCAAATCCAACCGGGCCCGCCGGACGAATATCATCCCGGGCCGGTTTGTGCGTAAAATACGGGACGGCATTATTCAGCAACCGCCCCCATCAACCAGAATCCACCGGCACCCGCCAGCTAAAGCGCCAAGCACTCAAGCGCCCAATCGGCAAGCAGAAACCGGGAAACGCGCGCACAATTTTTCACTGG
>DNYS01000001.1:3068-5196 GCA_003506735.1 Nitrospinota bacterium | reverse complement strand
TCGGGCGGCAGGGCGGGCCGCATCCAGGGCCGGGTGGATGTCGATCCGGATATTCGGGGAACTCCCGGAAAAAAATCCCGGGCCATGGCCCGCGCCTTCGCCAGTGGCGGTGCCAAAATGATCCATGGGGTTCCGCTTTCCGGGGCGAGCGCACCCGGCTATGCCCTCTCGCGCGGCATCCCGGCCATCAGCGTTGAGATCGGCGGGTCCTATCTCCCCGAGGACGAGGAAACGCGCTACCGCAAGTGTCTCGAAGAAGGGCTCTGGAACCTCATGGCTCACATGAAGATGATCCCCGGGCGCGAGCGGCGCACGCGCCTGACCTATTTCGATGTCTCGGCCCGCGCTGAGGTGAACCCATCTGCGGGGGGGTACCTGCTCTCGCGCAAGACCCGGTTCGCGGATATCGGGAGCAAAGTGAAGAAGGGACAAATTCTCGGCGAGATGCTCGATCCGTTCACGCTGGAGGTAAGCGAAAAGCTCCGCAGCCCGGCGGACGGGGTGCTCTTCTTCAGCCGGTGCAGCGGGCCGGTGGAGGTGGGGAACAAGGGATTCGCCATCGCCACGAAGACCAGAAAATTTTAGGATTTTCATCCGGGCGAGACATCAATCGAAAAAGAAATTCGCTAAAGGAGAGATGAATGCCTTTCTACGATCCGAAAAAAATGAAGCGTGCCCTGGCCGGCGCGACCTACAGCACCTCCGAGGGCGTCTGGGCGACCGGGGAGCGGATGCTGTTCGGGATCATAGACAAACCCGCCGGAACCGGGAGCCGCCCCCACCGCCACCCGAACGAGCAGTTCATCCTCGTTCATAAGGGCACCCTCAAGGCCATGATCGAGGGGAAGAAGAAGACGGTGAAAGCGGGCGGAATTATCCACATACCCGTGAACGCGCTCCATTCCATGGTGGCCACCGACGATGAAGACGTGATTTTCATCGTGGCCAAGGACACCGCCTGGGGAATCGAGGGGGCTCCCGAGGACACGAGCAAGGTGGGCGCTTTCATCGGAAAAGGGGCGAAAAAGAAGGTGGCCTCGAAATACGAGAAAATCGCCTCGGGGCTGAAAGCTTCGAGAGAATCGTTGAAATCGAAGTCTTTGCCCACCGCCAGGAAAAAAGCGGCAAAAAAGAAAAAAGGGGCTGCGAAAAAGTAGAGCTGAGCCCCTTGGGGCGCCGCTTGATAGCGCATGTTCGCCGCGATCTGGCCGCGAGCGGTTATGATATAGTTTAAGGCGAATTCTGGATTTGATTCGAAAAATTTTTTATGGACAATTTTATGATTGCTTTTGCTCCTCAAAAGCCTCGGGGAAGGCGCGCGGAGCGAATAAGGAGGTTTGCCGATGGCCGTTGAGACGCACGAGGAGGTTAGACTCCCGGATAAGATGACAAGGTCCGAAAGATTTTTTGCCGCGCTTCGGGATAATGTTCCCAGTTTTGTCCTGGCGCTTGTTGCTTGGGAATTGTTGGCCATCTGGGTGGACGAACCGGCTCTTACTCCCCGGTTGAAGGAAATTTTTATTCGCGCCTATGAAGTCATTTTCCTCAGAGCCGGGGGCCAAACCCTCTGCGTTCTCTGCGTGCATTCAATGCATACGGCCTGGCGGATTCTCGTGGGCATTGCAATTGCCATGGTGGTGGGGGTGGGGATCGGAATAGCCATGGGGCGTGTCCTCTGGGTCGAAAAACTGATGAACCCCTACCTCAGCATGCTCCTGCCGATTCCGGCCCTGGCCTGGAGCCCGATTGTGGTTCTCTGGTTCGGGCTCGGAAACACCACCATGATCTTCATTACCGCATTCGCCGCGGCTCTCCCGGCCATATCTTCTACCTGGACGGGGGTGAAAACGGTGAATCCGGTGTGGATTCGCGCCGCGAAATCCATGAACGCCGAGGGAATGACGCTCTTCTGGAAAGTCATATTCCCCGGTGCGCTGCCGTTTATCATGTCGGGATTCCGCCTCGGCCTCGCGCGCGCCTGGCGGGCCGGCATTGCGGGCGAGTTTGTGGCTGCCAGCGATTGGGGACTCGGCTATGCCATATTCGACAGCAGGGAGGAGCTGGATACCGCGTTCATGCTCGTCGGAGTCGCGACGATAGCCCTCGTCGGCTTCATCATGGAAAAATT
>DNYS01000001.1:0-2955 GCA_003506735.1 Nitrospinota bacterium | reverse complement strand
AAAATAGGGCCGGTCTCCAGGGGAGGCCGGCCCATTTTCGTTTGTTGACGAGAGCCTAGTTTCCCCGAACGGCCTCAGTACACATGTGTATGAGGTCAACGACCTTTGGGTCGAACAGATCTCGCGACCGGGGCAGGTCGATCCGGATTTCCTTGTGGATGACGCCGGGCTGCCCGGCGAGGACGATGATCCGGTCGGCGAGGTAAACGGCCTCGCTCAGGTTGTGCGTCACGTAGAAGATGGTTTTTTTCGTTTTTTGCCAGACCTCGATGGTCATCTCCTGGAGATTTTCACGCGTTTGAGCGTCGAGGGCGCCGAAGGGTTCATCCATCAGCAAAAATTCGGGCTCATAGGCGTAGGCCCGGGCGACGGCCACGCGCTGCTTCATTCCGCCCGAAAGATTATGCGGGTAAAGATGGGCGAATTTTTCGAGGTGGACGAGTTCGATGTACTTTTGGGCTGTTTCCTCGCGTTCTTTTGGTTCCATCCCCTTCATCTCAAGGCCAAACTCAACGTTCTTTAACGCAGTGCGCCACGGGAACAGGGCATATTCCTGGAAAACGACGCCGCGGTTCATCTCCCCCCCGACTTCATTGATGGGTTTTCCATCCAGGAGGATTTCCCCCTGGGTGTGTTCGAAAAAACCGCCTAGAATATTGAGAAGGGTGGTCTTGCCGCAGCCGGATAGCCCCACCACGCACAAAAACTCTCCGTCAGCGATCTCCAGGTTGATCCCCTTGAGGGCGGTGACCACCCGGTCCTTGAGCATGTACTCCATCGTCAGGTTCTTGATGCTGACCTTCGCAGGCATAAAGGATCCTCTTTCGGCTTGGGGACACTATCCGTTCAGGCTCGGGGGCCAATGTGTCTCATGAATGGATAATTTCAAAATACTTCAGAAGGAAGGGCTGCGTCAAATTTGGGAAATCCCTACGAGAATGCATAGAGAACCCCCCAGTTGGCGGCGACGAGCGATGCCGCCATGATCAGAAGGAGCGCCATGACCGTCCTGAAAAACGCTTTTTCAGGCAGCCAGTTGAACAAGCGCGTGCCAAGGAAAAATCCCGCGAAGACAGGAACGGTGACGGCGATCATCAGGGCCACGGCGTCCTTCGAGTAGGCGCCCGCCGCGGCGAGCGAGACGATGGCCACGGCGCGAAGGACCACCTGGCTGGTGCTGAGAACAAACAGATACCGGGTTTTGGACAGTTTCAGCCCCGTGAGATAGGTGGCGATGATATGGGAGGGCATCCCCACCGTTCCGAGCATGATGCCCGCGAGGAGGCCCATTCCGATTCCCCGGAGGGGTGAGTCTTCCGGCGCCTTCGCCGCTTTTTCAATGTGGAGCCATTGCCAGATGACCTGGCCGATCAAGAACACCCCCAGAAATAATTTCATGAAGCGCGTGTCGAGGCGAAGCAGGATCGTCAAGCCGATGGCCAGCCCGGCAAAGCTGGCAGCAACGAAAGGGAGGAACGGCCCCAAGCCCTCCCGCGCCGCTTCGTGCGTCCGGTAGGCGTTCAGGAGGCTGGTCAGCATGGTGGGAACCGAGATCACGGCGATGGCAGTGGGTACTTCCCAAAACAGCGCCACCGCCGGCGTGGCCAAGGTGGCGAAGCCGAAACCGCCGATGGCTTTGAGGCCCGATCCGACGAAAGCCGCGATAAATACGAGAATAAGGTTCATGCAGGTTCTCTGTATTACGAATCAATCACCACCGGAATCCAGATCAACTCCCACGTCAGATTGACCACAAAGTCCTCATCGGCGTGGTAATGAATGAGGTCCTATAAATTCAGCCCGGTTCTGCTGACGGTGATTTCGGTCTCGCCCAGTAGCTCCGCGCTCGTGGGTTTTCCACTCAGGACGGCCACCAATTCCGCTTCGAGCAGGTCCGCGGCCTCCTCATAGGTCATCCCCCCCTCGAGCACCGCGCTCAGATCCAGATCGATATTTTCGGCCATGTGGGCGGCCGTGCGGGGATTGCCGGTTACCTTGATGGTGGGGGAGATGGGATGCCCGGCGGGGTTGCCGATTCCGGTGCTGAAGAGGATCGCCTGAGAGCCGCTGGCCGAGAGCGAGGTCAGGCTCTCCACCCCGCCACAGGGGGCGTCCGCGAAGACGATCCCCCTCTTCGTGGGGCGCTCCCCGACACCGATCGCCTCGACGATCGGTCCGTTGCCGCTCTTTTTGATACCACCCAGACTTTTCTCCTCGATGGAGGAAAGGCCCCCTTCGATGTTGTCCGCCGTCGGATTACAGCCGATCAGGTCCACCCCCACGCTTTCGGCGTAGGCGATGACGCGGCGGACGCCCCCGAGAATCCGGCGGCGGGTCTTCGCATCGGCCGCCCGCCGGGCCAGCAGGTGTTCGGCCCCGACAATTTCGAGCGTTTCGGAGAATATGACCGTCCCGCCCCGGGCCGCCAGACGGTCGGCCACCATTCCCGAGACCGGATTCGAGACCAGCCCGCTCGTCGAATCCGAGCCCCCGCATTTCGTTCCCAGGGTGATCTTTCCCATGGAGCACTCCTCTCGGCGGGCTCGGGCGAGATGGTCCGCGAGCCTCCCCGCCGTCTCCAGCGCCCGGTCGGCCGTTTTGAGGGTACCGCCCGATTCCTGAATGGTGACGATTTCGATTGGCATCCAAGGAGAGGCCTTCGAGGCGGCCTCGGCCAATTTGCCCGCGCTGGCGGGCTCGAGGCCCACGATGATGGCCGCCCCCACGTTCGGGTGTCCTGCCAGGTGGCCCATGACGCGAAAATGCTGCGCCTCATCGTCCGCCATCAGGTTACGCCCGAATGTCGTGTTGACGGCCACGGCGTCCCGCCGCAACGAGGCGATCCGCCGCACGAGCGGATTCGTGTTGTCCATCACGCTGATGACGGCGAGATAATTCCGCGCGCCGGGCCCGCCCGAGGGGCGGCGAAAACCGAGGAAGGTGAATTCGCTTCCG
>DNYS01000109.1:59632-60806 GCA_003506735.1 Nitrospinota bacterium | reverse complement strand
ATGGACGCCGCGCTCGAGCGCTGCCGCCTCTACCGGGAGGCCGGGGCGGACATCCTTTTTCTCGAAGCGCCCCAGGGAGAAGAGGAGATCGCCCGGGTGCCCCGGGAGCTGGGCGCCCCCTGCCTCATGAACATGGCGGGAAAATCGGTTCGCCTCCCGGTGAGCCGGCTCGAGGAGTTCGGCTACAAGATTGTCATCTTCCCGGGCGAGGCCCAGCGCGCGAGCGCCTTCGCCATGCGGGAGGTCTTCGGAGCCTTGCGGGAACGGGGCGGGGTGGAATCCATCGAGGACCGGCTCCTCGGTTTCGACGAGCGCTTCCGCATCGCGGGATACAGGGAGATTCAAANNAATCGAGAAAAAATTCCTGCCCGCGGACTAGAATACTCCCTCGAAATCTTCGGGAAGATTTTTCGGATTGTAATTGTTGGAAGCCTCGTTCCTCCGGTCAACGGCGCTTTGGTGAATTTTAGCCCCCGCCGCGATGGTCCTTATATTTCTCCGGTACAACCCTTTTTTTAAAAATCCCGACCTGGAGTCGTACATTTTGTCGTTCGGATCGAGATATAAATGGGCTTCGAATTCCTTTTTGAATATCAGGCCCCGATCCCGCACCTTTTGGATCATCCACCTCAAGGGGATGTCCGAGAGGCCCTTCATCGCGTAGCCTCCGCCGACATTCGAATGGACGCCGGGAAACCAGACCTGCTCGATCGTCTGATGCGGATGGATTGGCGGCTCACTCCAAAGGATCGGATGAAACGCCTTTCTTTCATCGTCAATGGCAAGGGCCTGACAGGCAAAGGTGACGTTGCGCCCCAGATCCCTGTCGTGAAATTTTTCCATCCAAAACGCGGTGCTCTGAATTGTTTTCGTGATGTAGTCCGGCGCGCCGACGGCTCCAACCGTATCCCAAACGCCGATGAATTTAATTTCCCCGCACGGGCGCGAATACCGCTCTACGAAGGCGTCGATTCTGTTTTGATCTTTCTCTTTCTTGTAAATTTCATAGGCTTTCTTCACCTTGTCCACGTGTTTTTTTTTTGCAAAATGCCGCACTTGCCCAGCAACCCGCCCAAACGCCGGACGGTGAATGCCCCTCTGCTGAACCCGAACAAGAAAATCGCGTCGCCGGGCTCGTATCTGTGAGCGATAAAATCGTAGCATTCCATGATGT
>DNYS01000109.1:50058-59547 GCA_003506735.1 Nitrospinota bacterium | reverse complement strand
CCGCTGTCATAAAATGCCACCTGATCGTCCGAAACCACTTCCATGAAACCATAAAGCTTGGCGACGTTCGTGTTCCGACCCTCGAACCGCCTGTTTCCCGTTCCGTCCGAAAACACCACGATATTTTTCGGCATTCTAATCCCCTCCCGTCGGGCGCCCTCGCCCGGAGGCAATTGTTTCATGTTGGATAGCGTTTAAAAATTCGAAAATGCGGGGAGGTTTCCGGAAATGCGCCCCGGATTCGGGGGCGGAATCTATTCTCCGGCCCCGCCGGGCGGTTTCGGCCTACGCGCTCTCCGGCCCGGCATGGCGGGATCTGTGGGGCGGCAGTCTTTCGAGGGAGGCTCCTCGGGCACACCCAGGGATTTGCCCATGCGCTCGGCGAGGATTTCCTCGCGGCGCCTCAACCGGCTGGCGATCTCGGCCTCGAAACCCCGCTTGCCCGGACGGTAGAACCGCTCCCCGCGCAACCCGTCGGGAAGGCCCTCCATCTCGACCACCGCGTCGTCGAACTGGTGGGCGTGCTGGTAGCCCTTCCCGTAGCCGAGGTCCTTCATCAGGCCGGTGGGCGCGTTCCGCAAATGCTTGGGGACGGGCTCGGCGGGCCGATCCTCGATGGCGCGCTGGACCCGCCCGTAGGCGCGGTAGACGGAATCGCTCTTGGGGGCCGCCGCGAGGTAGACGGTCAGCTCGGCGATGGCGAGCTTGCCCTCGGGCAGGCCGATAAAATGAAATGCCTGCTGGGCTGCCATGGCGACCTGAAGCGCTCGGGGGTCCGCCAGGCCCACGTCCTCGGTGGCGAAGCGCACGAGGCGGCGGAGGAGGTACATCGGGTCCTCGCCTGCCTCGAGCATCCGGCCCAGCCAGTAGAGGGCGCCGTCCGGGTCCGAGCTCCGGAGGGTTTTGTGGAGGGCGCTGATGAGGTTGTAGTGCTCCTCGCCCGATTTGTCGTAGAGAAGGACCCGCCGCTGGGCGGCTTCGCTCACCTCGGCCTCGCCGATGGCGGGGGCTCCCTCTCCCCGGGCCGGGCCGCCGGGGGCGGACTCGTCCAGCGCGATGGCGGCGGCGAGTTCGAGAATGTTCAGCGCCGCGCGGGCGTCCCCGCTGGCAAGGGACGCGATGCGCCGCAGGGCGTCCTCTTCGGCGCGAAGGCCGGTGCGCCCCAGGCCGCGCTCCTTGTCCTCCAGGGCGCCTTGGAGCAGGCCGAGCAGGGAACTCTCCCCCAGGGCTTCGAGGACGAACACCCGCGCGCGGGAGAGCAGGGCCGCGATGATCTCGAACGAGGGGTTTTCCGTCGTCGCGCCGATCAGGATGACGGTGCCGTCCTCGACGCTGGGGAGGAGGCCGTCCTGCTGGGCCTTGTTGAAGCGGTGGATCTCGTCGATGAACAGGATGGTCTTGCGGCCCCGGCGGCGCATGGCGCGCGCCTCATCGATGCCCGCGCGAAGGTCCTTTACCCCGTGGAGGACGGCGCTCAGGGTGATGAAGTGGGCCCCCGTGCGCTGGGCGATAATCCGGGCGAGGGTGGTCTTTCCGGTTCCTGGCGGGCCCCAGAAGATGACCGAGCGAACCTCGTCGCGCTCGATGGCGCGGCGCAGGACCTTCCCCGGGCCGAGGAGGCGATCCTGACCCAGGACCTCATCGATGGTGCGCGGGCGCATCCGGTCGGCGAGGGGCACGTCTTTTTCGGCGCCCCGGGGGGCCGAGGGCCCAGAAGTGCTACCGGCGCTACCGGCGCGCGCGTCCCGGCCGCCGGTCCGATCCGGCTCCGGGGGATCGAACAACTCCATCTCCATGATCCGGCTCCTCGAAGGCGGGGGTGGAAGCCGCCGCGCCCCAGCTCTCTTGACGCGGGTTCCGGCTCAGGTTATCAGGAAGCGTCTTTCCTCTCCATATCCCCTTGCGCGATTGGGAGCCCCGATAAAATGGAAAAAACAGTCATTCATACCGATAAAGCCGCCTCCGGAAAGGTTCCGCTCTCCCAGGCCATCCGGGCGGGCGAATGGCTTTTCTGCTCGGGGCAGCTCCCCATCGACCCGGAAACGGGACAGATCGTCCCGGGCGGCGTGTCCGGGCAGACCCGCCGGATCATCGAGAACCTCAAGGCCGTCTGCGAGGAGGCGGGCACCTCGCTCGCCAACGCCGTCAAGGTCACGATCTTCATGGCCGATCTGGACGACCTGAAAGAGATGAACGATGTTTTTGAGGAATATTTCGGCACCGCCGACCCGCCCGCCCGGACAACCTTTCAGGCCGGCGGAATCATCGCGGGCGCCAGGCTCGAAATCGAGCTCACCGCCTTTATCCCGCAATAGGCCGCTATAGGCCGCAACAGGGGAACCCGAATCATGAAGAAAACCCTTGTGGGCATTTTGATGGGGAGCGCATCGGACCGCGATGCGATGGAAGCCGCTGCCGGAGCGCTCGAGGAGCTGGGCGTGGGGTGCGAGATGCGCATCCTCTCGGCCCACCGTACGCCGGATGAAGTCCGCGAATACGTCAGCCAGGCGCCGGGGCGCGGCATCCGCGTCCTCATCGCCGGAGCGGGGATGGCCGCCCATCTCGCCGGAGCCGCGGGCGCGGCGACCGACCTTCCCGTCATCGGCGTCCCCATGAACAGCTCCCCCTTGGGGGGGCTGGACGCCCTTCTCTCGACGGTCCAGATGCCGCCCGGAATCCCGGTGGCCACCATGGGCATCGGCGCCGCCGGGGCGCGCAACGCGGGCCTGTTCGCCGCGCGCATCATCGCCCTCTCGGATCCGGCCCTGGCCAAACGCTACCGCCGCTTCGGTGAGAGCCAGCGTAAAAAAGTCCTCGCGGCGGACGCGGCGCTTCAAAAAAAGCGGGGCCGGCCGAAAAAATCGGCCCAGCGCGCTCCCCGGAAATAGCCCGCGTGGCGGAAACCCTCCCCGTCAGCCCGGATGCGCCCGGCGATGCCGTCATCGGGCGCGCGGCCGCATCGCTCCGCGGGGGCGGGGTGGTGGCGCTGCCCACCGACACCCTGTACGGCCTCTGCGCCCGGGCCGAAGACGCCGGGGCTCTCGAAAAACTCTACGCCATCAAGGGCCGCCGGCCGGGCAAGGGCGCTCCGGTTCTCATCGGCCACCTGGATCAGCTTCTCATCCTCACCCAGCCGCTGAATGAGGAGCTCTGGGAACGGTTCTACCTCCTCTGGCCGGGGCCGCTGACGCTCATCCTCCCGGCGAGGGAGAATCTTTCCCCCCTTCTGGCCGAGAAGGGCGGCGTCGCCGTCCGCTTTCCGGACCAGCCCCTTTGCCAGACGCTCGCGCGCACGGCGGGGCCCTTCGCCGCCACCAGCGCCAACCCGCCGGGGGAGCCGCCCCTGGCGGATGCGGCCTCCATCGCCGCCCGCTTCGGCGGGGAGATCGACCTCATCCTCGACGGCGGTCCCCCCGCCGGGGCGCCGCCATCCACCGTGGTGGACGCGCGGGCCGGCGCACCCCTCCTTTTGCGCGAGGGCGCGGTCCCGTTCGATAAGGTGCTCGAAATCTGGGGTGATGCCTGACCGGGGGGCTATTCGGGCTCGGGAAATTCGATGACGACTTCCCCCTCGCTCTCGAAGGCGCACTGGCATGAGAGGCGGTAATCGCCGGGATCCCAGCCGTAAGCGTCCAGGGTATCGCGCTCATCCTCTTCCTGGGGGGAGATGAACTCCGCGCCGGATATCACGATGACCTTGCAGGTCGAGCAGGCGCAGTTTCCGCCGCAGTCGTTGGGATGGTCGACATCGTTGTCTAGATTGGCTTCGAGGATGGTGCTCCCGATATCGGCTTCGTGCACGGTATCGAAATTCTGGATTCGGATCGATGCCAAGGGTCTGGCTCCTTTCAAGTGCGCCGCCCGGCTGCCCGGGCGATCGATAAACCCGCCCCCCTCGAGGGACGTTCCGGACAATCGAACAGCAAGCCGTCTGGGGTGAACCGGAGATTACGGACTTCGCCATGCGGATGGGAATTTCCTAATAATCGTCGTCATCGTCATTTCCGGCCAACGCCCTGGCCGCTTCCTGGCGCTGGCGCTTGAAGCTGTAAGCGATGAGTTCCTCCCGATCGTCCTCGTTGATCACCTCGAAGGCGATGGCCGTCTCCAACGCCCGCTTGCCCGAGGGGAGCCGAATCGGGCTGGCCTTCACGATTTTCCCAACCGCCACGATGATGACGGGATGAAGGGGCGGAAGCGTGAGGACCAGCCTCAGGAGCGTCCCCCTTTTGACCTTCTGGGCAGCGATCATTCTCATGCCGCCCGATGAAAGATCCACGCACATCGCCTTGTTCAATTTTTTCTGGTCAGCCAAGGTGGCGCCCATCGCCTTCAATACATCGTCGAGCTTGTCTTCGAGCTGCTTGAAGGCGCGCATGGTCGCCTGGTACATCATGATCTGGGCGGGCGGCACCCCCATGGCCGAAAACGCATCCGCGCCCCCGGCGCCCGCCGGCCCGTCCGGGCGCTCCGAGGTTCGCGCTTCGAGATACTCGGGCTTGAGAAGCTGGACCTCCTTGTCCGTGATGACTTCGTACTCTATCGAAAATCTTTCGGCTGTCCGCGCCGCGTTGCGCGCCTGTCCGGTGTCTTTTCCGATGGATTCAAATTTTTCGTCTGCCATTTTAGGATTCCCGGATAATCAGTCTATTTGCCAAATTCTCGCCAACTCCCCCTGCCGCCGGTACACAAACGAACTAATGGCCTTTCGATCCTCCTCATGGATGCCGACAAACTCACAGGCCAACTCGTTGATCGAACCCTCTATGCCTGGAAAGTTGCGGACCACCCGCCCCAGCGCGGAGATTTTCAGGGGATAGGGCTCCAGCGTATCGATCTCGATATTCAGGTCCCAGCCCGGGCTGAGAAGCTGTACCGAACCCATCCGGATCACCGCGCCGGAAATATCGCGTGCATAGGCCCTCTCCATCGGGGAGTTGCTCGGAAGCGTTTCGGCCACGGCCCCCTCGCCGAGGAGGCGGTCCAGTTTTTTTTCAATCTGATCCAGCCTCTCCAAAATGGCGCCCGCCATCGTTCCGGCTTCTTCCTCCCGGGAGGAACCCGCGCCCCCCCTCCTTTTCAGTCCTTCGTTTCCGCATCCATATAAACGGAGCGGAGCGCTTCGTACTTTTTCTCGAAAACGACCGAAAACTTGAAGGGAAACGACCCCCCCCCCCCGTCCGGGGAAATCCGCGGTCAGAGACCCCTTTTCTCCCGAAATTGCCCTTCTTGCCGAAATTATAGATATCCTTGAACCGATCCGCAAAACCCTCTTCAGGCGCAGCCGGCTCCGGGCGATCCTCCGGAAATATCATCCGAGGCCCGAGACTCAACTTGCCTTCCCCTCTCGCGATATGATGATTTCCACCCGGCGGTTCTTGGCCCGGTTCGCCTTGGTTTGCGCATAAAGCGGGCGAAATTCAGCGTAGCCGATGGCCGAAAACCTGTCGGCGGCCACTCCCCCTTCCGCCATCACCCGGACCACGGCGGCCGCCCGGGCGGCGGAAAGCTCCCAGTTCGAGGGATACCGGCCGCCCTTGGTTTGGGTGGCGTCGGTGTGGCCCTCGACGATGATTTTGTAGGGCAGCTTTTTCAGCATATCGCTCACCAAGAGAAGAAGGGGTTTCATGTCCCTGGACACCCGCGCGCCCCCGGAGCGGAAAAGGGCGCCGCCCACGATGTTCAGGACGATGCCCCTTTCGTTGATTGCCACATCGACAATATCCTGCAAGTTTCCCTCGTTTATGATCTCCTCGACCTGGCTGCCCAGATTCTTGAAC
Organism: Nitrospinota bacterium; assembly: GCA_003506735.1. Taxonomy (GTDB): domain Bacteria; phylum UBA8248; class UBA8248; order UBA8248; family UBA8248; genus UBA8248. Next base: position 53,767 of record DNYS01000109.1, on the reverse strand, counting down.
GAGGCCTCCGATGCCTTCTCGGAGACCAACAGGGTCGCGGTAGAAGACCCCGGGTCCGCGCCCAGCGCCTCGGCGATCGATTGCATGGCCTTGTCGAACTTGCCCTGATCGGGGCTCGATATCCCGATCAGGAGCACGAAAAACGTCAGTAAAAGGGCCATCATGTCCCCGAAGGTCATGAGCCATTCTTGTGGGGGATCCGGTTTCTTGGCTGGAGGTTTGTCCATGGGTTATCCGCCTTCCGCGGGCTGGGACTTCTCACGCCGCATCATCCGATCGTAATGCTGTTGCCGCTGGGCGGGTAGGAGATGGGCGTTGAGCTTTTGCTCGATCAGGCGGGGATTGCTCCCTTCCTGGATCATCAAAACGCCCTCGATGATGATCCGCACCCCCTGGGCTTCTGTCTCGGAGCGGTTTTCCAGCTTGTCCGCTATCGGGAGGAAAAACAGGTTCGAGGACAGCGCGCCGTAGAACGTGGTCACCAGGGCGACCGCCATGCCGGGGCCCAGGTTTTCAGTCCCGCCCGAGAGGCTCCGCAACATCGAGATCAGGCCGATCAGGGTTCCGATCAGGCCAAAGGCCGGGGAGAAGCGGCCCATCGATTTAAAAATTCGCGAGCCCTCGTCGTGGCGAACCAAAAGCCCATCGAGTTCGGTCTCGAGAACGGCGCGAACGACCTCGGGGGGCTGGCCATCGATGACGAGTTGGAGGCCCATTTTCATGATGCGGTTCCTGATGTTTGTTGCGTCGCTCTGAAGGTTGAGGATCGACTCCTTGCGCGCCTTGTGGGCCAGGCGGACACAGGCGGAGATGTAGGCGCCCGCGTCGGCAATTTCGGCGCCAAAAACGTTTTTCAAAATCTTGAACACGCCGACGACGTTTTTTAGCGGGAACGAGATGAGTATGGCCGCAAGCGTGCCCCCACCGACGATCATGATAGATCCGGGATCGACGAAAATTCCGATTCCGCCCTGACTTAATATGGAGTAAAAAAGCAGGCCGCTACCCACTACAATTCCGATAACGGTGGACACGAGTGCGTGTTCTCCCTATCTAAATCCCCCGGGCGAATATCAGGCCCGACGCGCCGCACCCGGGCCAATCAGGAACCAGGCGCTTACAAATCATGAGCCCCCACATTATGCGGGGAAATCCTCCAATCCTCAAATCCCAATTTCTTTGATTTCATGGGGTTTATACCTTTCCATCCGGCGGGTAGAGAACCAGGGTCTCGGTCCAGGCCCGCCGGGATTGGGTCAGAAGGTGCTCCAGCGACTCGGCAACCGCCTCGGGCGGGATCATTTTGTCCATGTCGTACTCCCCCGGAATGGCCTCCCACATGCGGGTGGCGGTGGCGCCGGGCCGCAGGACGGTGACCCGAATCCCCTTTGGCCGCAACTCCTCGACCAGGGCCCGGGACATTCCTTCCAGCCCGGCCTTGGCGGCGCAATAGGCCGCCGCCCCTGGAAATCCGTCCACGGCGGCGATGGAGGAGATGTTGATCACATCCCCCCCGGTGCCCTCCATGAGGGGGACCAGGGAGCGGGTCACCAGATAGGGGGCCTTCAGGCAAACGGCCAGCGTGGCGTCGAAATCCTCCGGCGAGAGGACCCCGATCTCCCCGAAAACGGCGGCCCCGGCATTATTCACCAGAGCGTCCACAGCCCCGAGGCGCTTTTCGGCGGCCTCGGCGAGGGCGGGCATGCTTTCCGGCCGGGTGACATCGCAGCTGTGCCCGAAGATCCGGCCCGCGAAGGACTTGGCCTCCATGGCCAGGGAGGCCAGGGCCTTGGCGTCCCTGGCGACGCCGAGCACCGCCGCACCGCCCCGGGCGAGGCGCAGCGCGCAGGCCCGCCCGATTCCGCGCGTGGCGCCCGTGAGAACAATCCGCTTGCCCGCGAGCCCGCCGAAGCCCTCCGCCGCCATCCTACCTCCCACCGTAGTAATCGACGAAATTCCGCTCGTTCTCGAAAAGGCGCACCCGGTGGAGTAGCCCCGCCTCGATGTGCTCCTCGAGCCGCTCCCAGATCGAGATGGCGATATTCTCGGCCGTCGGGATGCGGTTTTTCATGAAGCCGGCGGCGTCCTCGTTCAGGTTCTTGTGATCCACCTTGTCGATAATCTCCCGGCGCATGGCGGTTTTCAGATCGGCAAGGTTGTAGGTCATCCCCGTCGCCGGGTCCACGGGGCCGCGAAGGGTCACCTCGACGGTATAGTTATGGCCGTGGTAGTGGGGATTCGCGCACTTGCCGTACAGGGCCTCGTTTTCCTCGTCCGAAAAATCGGGGTTGAACAGGCGGTGGGCCGCGCTGAATTCCTCGCGGCGGGTGATTTCCATCATCCGGCTTTCTCCTCCGGCAGGGGATCCACGACCGGGCATTCGGCGGAAATCATGTCCGCGTATTTAAGCGCGGTGGCTGTGTTGAAAACGACGATGCGCTCGTCCGCACCCACCGCGCCGCGCTCCTTGAGCACGCGGAGGGCCGCGATGCAGGCCGCCCCCTCCGGGCAGAGCAAAAACCCGCCGGCCCCGCCGGCCTCGCGCTGGGCCTCGAACATCGCCTCGTCCGGAACCGCCGCCGCCGCGCCGCCGCTTTCGCGGATCGCCGCCAGGCACAGGGAATCGGCCAGCACCTTGGGCGCGCGAAGCCCGGACACCTTCGTCGTGGGGTTTTCCCACAACTCCGCATTCGGGCGGCCCGCCTCGAAGGCCTTCACCAGGGGAGCGCACCCCTCGGCCTGGACCGAGATCATGCGCGGGCGCGCGGAGCCGATCCACCCGAGCGCCTCCATCTCCCCGAACGCCTTCCACATCGCCACCAGGCCCGTGCCGCCGCCGGTGGGATACACAATGGCGTCTGGAAGCTCTCCGTTCAACTGCTCGAAGAGTTCAAACGTCATCGTCTTTTTTCCCTCGGCGCGGTAGGGCTCCCGGAAGGTGGAGAGATCGAACCACCCCCTCGAAGGCCCCATCCGGGCGGCGATGGCCCCGCAGTGGTAGATCGTGCCGCGCACCTCGGTCACGAACGCACCGGCCAGGGCGCACTCGGCCTTGTGCACGGGCGGTGCGTCCGCCGGGACGAAAATATGGGCCTCGATCCCCGCGCGGGAGGCATAGGCCGCCGCCGCCCCCCCGGCATTCCCCGCCGTGGGGACAACCACCTTCTCCGCCCCGAGCAGGCGGGCCATGGTGATCGCCACCGACATCCCCCGCGCCTTGAAGCTGCCCGTCGGGTTCGTTCCCTCGTCCTTGATGTAGAGCCGCGAGAGACCCAGGCGCGCGCCCAGGCGCGGCGCCGCGAGGAGGGGAGTCATCCCCTCGCCGAGGGACACGATGGCTCCGGGTGCGGGTGCGGGAAGAACCTCATGATAGCGCCACATATCGGACCGCCGCTCCCGCAAGGCCTCGGGCCGGAGGGTCCGCGCGGCGGCCTCGAGATCATAGCGCGCCAGAAGGGGCGCCCCCGCCGGGCTCAGGTTCATCAAGCCCCCGGCCGGAAGACGTTCGCCCGTTTTCGAGCACTCCAGATGCGTCAACGAAGAAAATGCGCTCAATCCGCCTCCCTCCACCCCTCCACCGCTTCGAGCCCGTCCGGCCCCCCACCGTTTCGGCCCGGCCCGGCCAGAAACGGGATTGGAATCTCACCGCCAAGGTTCGGTATAAGCCAAGGTTCGGTATAATGAGAATATACGCAGAACCCCTATTCCC
>DNYS01000109.1:36991-49965 GCA_003506735.1 Nitrospinota bacterium | reverse complement strand
GACCCCCGCCGCCCTCCCGGGGGAGGAACGGATGGCCTGCGCGCCGGGCGGCACCCTCACCGTCCCGGCCGGAACCCTCCACGGCGCGGCGAACCGGGGCGGCGGCGCGAGCGGGCGGCTCGGCTTTTTCATTCCCGAAACCGATAAAGCGGATCCCGGGCGCACCGAGCTTGCGCCCGGGATCGAGATTTAATCCAGCCTCGTTTTAAAAGGAGATCTTTCATGGCAAGCCGAGCGAAGGTCATGCCCGCACCCGCGAAAACCGAAGGAATGGTCAAGGTCACGAACGGCGTCTACGCTTACATCGGCGGCGGCGGGCGGACAAACTTCGGCCTCATCACCACGAGCGGCAGACCCGTCGTCATCGACAACGACATCCGGGTCAGAAAACCGTTTCTCGCGGGCATGCGCCGCATCACGCGCCAAGATGCGGGACTCGTCCTCAACACCCACCACAACTTCGACCACACCGCCGACAACGCCTACTACACCAAGCGGGGAGCTATCTCGTTCGGCGTCGATATCATCCGTGAGGAGATGGAGCGCGAGTACGCCTCGGGCAACTGGGTCAAGCAGATGGACGGGCGCGGACCCAGCGTCAAGCACCTGATCGGCAAGCTCCCCATCGCTCCGCCCATGGTCACCTTCGATGAGCAGATCGACATCCGCTACGGCGGCCGGCTGTTCCAGATGATCTACATCGACCACTCCCACACCAAGGGGGACAGCGTAATCTGGATGCCCGAAGAGGGCGTCCTCTTCGCGGGCGACCTGCTCACCTACCGGACCCACCCGGTGAACCGGCTCGGGGATTTTCTTAACTGGATTCCGGCCCTCGCCCTCCTCAAGAAATTTCCGGTGAAATACATCGTCCCCGGCCACGGGCCCCTGCCCCCGCGCGGGGGCGGAGTCATCGAGGAGGTAAAAACCTTCCTCAACCGGCTCAAGAGCCGGACCGGGGCGGCGCTCCAAAAACACGGGACTCCCGCGAAAGCGGCCAAGGCCGTCCGGATGCCCGAGTACGCCAAATGGTTCCGTGCCCAGAACGTGCCCAACAACGCGCTCAAGATGGCCAGGGATTTGAGGAAAAAGCGGTAGGAAATTTCCGCGCTGTCGTTCTTGGGAGCGGCCGGCAGGCGGGATAGCTACTCCCACGCGCCGGGCGGGGGCTCGCCGCTAAAATCCTCGGGGCGGACATCGCCCCGGGCGCGGCGGGAGATGAGCTCCCCGGAGGGCAGGGCGAAGCGGCTCTCGACCTCGGCGGAGCTCGACCAGGGTGCATCGTTCCGGAACCCGCCAATGCGGATTTCGCCCCGGACGATGAGAAGGTCCCCCTCGGCGCGCGGGGTCTCGCGCACAATGCCGCACCGCTCGTCCAGAAAGCGCACCTCCCCGTCCCCGGCCCCGAAGGCGATGACGGCGCCGCCGCGCCGCCAATCGACGGTGGCGAACTCTCCCCCATCCTCGCTCCGGCTCATGCCGGCCGTGCTGGTTCCGGCGATGCAGAGCCCGCCCCAGAGGAGCGGGGGCGACAGGGCCCAGCCCACCGGGCTTTCCGCCCGCCAGAGGAAGTTTCCGCCCGCGCGGGCGATGGCGAAAAAGAGCCCGCTGTCCTTGTCGTTGAGGGCGCCGAAGACGGTCTCCTCGCTGGCGGCGTACAGGCGGGTCAACACCCCGAGGCGGGTCATCAACTCTTCGGGTGATATCATCCGGCTCTCCCGGCGGCGGCGGGCCTCCCGGCCCGGAATCCGGCACATCGCGGAAAATAAACCCCTTGCGGGATTCGGGCGAAGCTGGGATGATCGTTTCCCCGCCGCCCGGCGGCCTCCCGCGCCCCCGAGGCGGGGAGGCGGGACAAATATGCGGCGCTCTGTCCCGGAGGAAAACGATTGAGCGAGAGGGGCCATCTTTTGCCGATAAGCATCCCGCGCATCCGGGAAGAACTCTGGCGCCTCCTCCGGGAGGGAAACGCCGCGCTCCGGCTGCCCGTATTGGCGCTTGTGCGGTTCTACTCGGGCCAGGCCCCGCTCCGGGCCGCCGCGCTGACCTATACGACCCTGCTCGCCATCGTTCCGATTATGGCGTTCGGCTTCGCCATCCTCCGGGGGCTGGGCTTCGACCAAGGTATCTACGAGTACATCCTGGCCCAGCTCGGCCCCGTGTTCAACACCGATATCCGGGAAAAACTCTTCGCCTTCATCGCCAAGGTCAACTTCAAGACCCTGGGCGCGACCGGGCTGGGGGTCTTCCTCGTGAGCATCATCCTCACCCTCAACACGGTGGAGCGCTCGCTAAACGTCATGTTCGGGGTGCGGAAGGCGCGCCCCCTGGTCCGCAAGTTCACCGACTATTTCAGCCTCATTTTTTTCACTCCGCTCCTGCTCGCCATCATCGTCAGCTCGACGACGCTGTTTAAGATCCGGGGATTTATCGCCTCCCTGGGCTCCTACTGGTTCCTGACCACCGGGGCGGAGCTCCTTCTCAAGCTGGTTCCGCTGGTGGGATCGATTTTCCTGGTCACGCTGATGCTGATCGTGCTCCCGAACAGGCCGGTCCGGCTGATCCCCAGCCTCGCCGGGGGGACGGTCGGCGGGGTGCTGATGTTCATCCTGCAATGGGTCTACGTGAGCGTGCAGGTGGGATTCGCGGGCAAGATGGCCATCTACGGCGCCCTGGCCCAGCTTCCCATCCTGATGGTCTGGATCTATCTCGGGTGGTGCATTCTGTTCTACGCGGCGGGCCTCGCGGCCCTTGTCGAGGGGCTGCCGGCGCGGGCCGGCGTCGGGGAGGCCCTCCAGGCGGAGGGCTCCGGCTGGGAGGCGGCCCTGCTGGTGATGAGCGCCCTCGCCCGCCGGGCGGCGACGCGCGAGCCGCCCTGGACCCTCGGCCAGCTCGAAAAAAAGCTGGACTATCCGGCGGAAATCTTGAACACTGTCGTATATCGCTTGAAGAAAAGCGGACTTGTGGCCGAGACGGAAGAGGAAGGACATCTCATTCCGGCGCGAAGCACGGCCGCGATCGCGGCGGTCGAGATTTTCGAGGCCATCGAAGATGAGCCGTCTCCGGTGAAGGACCCCGAATTCGCCGGTGCATCGGAGCTTCTACGCAGAATGAACCAGGGGCGCCGCGCGGCCCTCGAGGGAATTACGCTCGAGGAACTGCTTGCCGGCAAGGGAGCGGATGGGGTAGAGAGCGCCGCTGGGGCGCAGGACGCTCTGCCCGCTACCTAGCCCGATCACAGGCCGCGGATCGCCCGAGGCCACAGGGAATCCCGAGGCCGCGGGAAACACGAAAACCGCTACGGAGTTCGGCACACTGGGAGGATGCGATCATGGCGGTCATCACCATCTCGCGCCAGTACGGCACCGGCGGAATCGCCATCGCTCAAAAAATTTCCGAGAAGCTCGGCTACAGCTTTATGTATATCGACGAGCTGGTCGCGGCCTGCCGCGAGCGCGGGCTGGACATCGACCTGGAGCGGATTGAGGGCCGCCCCCCGAAGCTGGTCGATCGGCTCTTCGGCTTGAACCGCGCGAAGGTGAGCGAAACGATTCGGGAGGTGATGGAAGAAGCCGCCCGGGCCGGCAATGTCGTCATCGGCGGTTGGGGGGGCCAGATCCTGCTCAAGGATTGCCCCGATGTTTTTCATCTGCGGATCGTGGGCTCGGACGAGTCGCGCACCCGCCACATCATGAGTTCGGCCGGGGTGCCCCGCGTCCAGGCCGAGGAGATCGTCGAAACCACCGACCGCAACCAGAGCCTGTTCTCGAACTATTTTTTCAAGGCGGATTTTTCGGACCCCAAGCTCTACCACGCCGTCATCAACATCGATCGAACCTCCCCGGAAGAGATATGCGATATCGTCCCGCTCATGCTCGGGGAAATGAGAACCCCATCCCTCCAGAGCGATTGATCCGGAAAAGCCCTCCCCGGTAGCGGCGCGGCCCCTTTCATCCAGAGGCCGCGGGTTTGCCCGACTTGCGGAGGCCGCCGATCAGCCCTGCGGGGCGACCCGGCGGGTGGCCGCGATGCCGGTGGCGATCGACAGGAGGTTCATCGCCAACACCAGCACGAAGGCGTAGCGGTAGGTCCCCGTCATATCGAAGATGTACCCCGCCACCCACGGCCCCAGGCCCGAGGCCAGTCCGGCCCCCACCTGGCTGAACCCCAGGATGCGGCCGAAACTTTTCCCCGGAAAAATATCCGCCTTGAGCGAGATAAACGAAGTTCCGCGCGCGCCCGCCCCCACTCCGTAAAGGACGATAAATAAATAGGCGAGCGGCCAGCGGTCCGCCGTAACGAACATCAGGCAGGCCACGCCGGCGAGCCCGACCAGGCTGGAGACCACGAAGGTTCTCCGCCGCCCCAGGCGGTCGCCGATCCACCCTCCGCCGATGCCGCCGCTGGCCCGCATGATCGCCAGAAAACCCAGCAGCCACGCCGCCATGATTTTCGTGAACCCCACGTCCACCATGTGCGCCACCTGATGGACGCCCACGATGCTGAACGAAGCCCCCTGGAATACGCCCGAGAAAAACATGAGCCAGAACGCACGGTCCCGGAGCGCCTGGGCAAGGGTCCAGTTTTCCACCTCCCCGGCGGGAAACCCCGTTTCCGGCGGCTCAGGCCAGGGCCGGTGAAAAATCAGGTTGAGCGGAAGAAGGAGCACGATGACTGCGGCGGCGATGAACAGATAGGCCGAGCGCCAGCCGTACCATCCGATCAAAAGCGCCGAGAGCGGCACGAGGATCAGGCTTCCGGCGCTCCTCCCCGAATGGACGATGCCCAGGGCGGTCGCGCGCCTTTTGACGAACCACCGGCTGACGATGGTGCTCGTCGGAATCATGCCGATCAGGGTGACTCCGAGCGCGACGAACACCCCGTAATACAAATAGAGCGTAAACCGGCTCGTAACGGCGGACATCAGGACCAGGCCCGCAGCCAGCACCACCACCCCCGTGGGGATGACGATTTTGGGGCCGAATCGGTCGATGAGGGCGCCGATGGGGCCGGCGGCCAGGGCGAACGTCACCATCGAGGTGGAAAAAGCCAGGGCCGTATCGGCCCGCGACCACCCGAACTCTTCGAGAAAGGTGACGTAGAAAACCGGAAAGGTGCTGACGATGGAGCCGCCGACGGCCATCGTGATGAACGTCAGGCCGACGATGACCCATCCATAGTAACGCGGACTGGTCTCGGAGGGCGGGTCCGGGAGACGTTTATTCAACCGCCCCCTTGCCTCATGAGGCGCTGCCCCGCCGAATTCCAGCGGCGGGGGGCGGAGGGGACGGGAGCGCTCCGCCGAATCCCCCCCCCCTCCGGAGCGGCGCGGCCGGCCGGCCGGCGGACAGGATGAATCGATTCGAACCGGCGGGTTCAAACCACCGGCGATATGGTGTTCACGACGAGAAACTTGGCGGCCAGGCGGCCCGCGTTTTCCAAATTGGTCCGTCCGGACGATTCGCTATGAAAAGAATCGCCTTCCTTGAGCCGGTAGGTCTGATCCCCCCGGGAAACGGTCAACTCTCCCTTGAGGCAATAAATCAGGTATTCGCCGCCGGCCTGGACCAGCGGGTTTTTGCTCCGGCTTCCCGGCTCCAGCGTGCGGTAGACGGATACGAGCCGGCCCCTGCTGAGCCGCTCGGCCACCGCTTCGGTCCGGCCCTCCTGGCTGCTCGAAAGAACGGCTCGGTCTTTTTTGCGGATATGGCGAAAGGCCGGATACCCATCGTCTTCCTCCACGAAATGGCTCATGCGGCGCTCCAGGGCCGTCGCCAGCTTCACCAAGGTCGTGACGGTCGGGACCATTCCGTTGGTTTCAATCTTATAAATTCCGGCGGGAGAAACGCCCGAGAGATCGGAGAGCTTTTGAATCGAGTAGCCCCTCGTTTTCCGAAGGGTGCGGACCTTCTCGCCGATCCGGATATCGGGAATTTTGATGTGATTCTTTTTGACGGGAAGCTTTCCTGATTTGCGTGGACGGCCTGCTGCTTTTTTCGTTTTCGTTTTCGTTGCCATAGCGGATGCTTGTCCTTCCTCGGGGTCCGCGCAATTTCGCACGAAACCGTTAAATAAAACTGCCGGTTACTTAGGGATGTTGTATTTCCGTATTCAGAATTTCACGATAAGAATGCGGCCACAAAGTCACAGGAACATACCACCGGTTAGCAAAAAAGTCTATATCATCCTGAGCCCGTCAAACCCGCATGGGCATGATGACATAAATATACCCCTCGCCTTCTTTGGGCTTGAAGATTCCAGGGCTCAGCGAATCCTTGAGTTCGAAGCAAATGCTTTGATCCTCAAGGATTCCGAGCACATCGAGGCAGTACCTCGCGTTAAATCCAATGGTCAGTTCCTCCCCCGAATAGTCGGATTCGAGAATTTCCTCGGCTTCCCCGGCATCGGAGCCGTTCGTGGTCAGTATGAGCTGGCCCGGCGTGAACACGAATTTGACCATTTTCGTTTCGTTCGACAAAAGAGAGACGCGCCGAAGCGCCCGGAGAAGGTTGTCCCGGTCGGTAATGATCCGGCATTTGTTGTCCTCCGGAATCACCTGACGGTATTTCGGAAAATCCCCGTCGATCAGGCGGGCGGAAAGCTCGATGGTGCCCAATGTGAAGATCACGTGGTTTTCATCGAGATAAATTTCGACATCCTCTCCCGTCTCGGAGAGGAGCTTGACCAGCTCGCCGAGCGCCTTTTTGTGGATGATTACCCCTTCCTTGAATTCCGCCCCGGCGTTGGGCCGCTCGATCATCGCCAGGCGGTGGCCGTCGGTCGCCACCAGACGGAGCACATCGCCCTCGGACTCCATGAACACGCCGTTATAGGTGTAGCGCGTCTCGTCCTGTGAGATCGCGAACATGGTCTTTCGGATCATGTCGCCGAATACCTTGGCGGAAATCTTCTGGGGCGTGCCGCCGGGCTCGGGAACCGAGGGGAAATCCGAGGGCGGAAGACCCGGAAACCGGAAGTTCGATCGCTCGCAGGTCATCCGCACCCATTGACCGTTTTCTTCCACGAGGTGAACGTCGGCGTCGGGCAGTTCGCGCACGATGTCGAATAGCTTTCGGGCATTGAGGGTCACCGAGCCGCCCTTTTTGATCTCCGCCTCGAATACGCCCTTGAGGCCGATGTCCAGGTTAGTGGCGAGCATGCGGACCTGGGTGTCTCCCTCGGTGACGAGGAGAACATGCTGAAGGACCGGCATGGCGCTGCTCCGGCTCTCCACCACACCCTGAACGGTCTGAAGGGCGCGGTGAAGCGTCTCCCTGCTGATCACAATGTCCACGGTGGCACCTCCACTCCTGGAAGTTGGGCAGATCCAAGCCCGCTCGCCGATCCGGCGAATTTTGGCTGCCGAAACCTGGTGTCGGGAAGGGAATTTCCCCTGCTCCCTTCAAAAGGAGAGAGCATCCTAAGCCAAAGGCAGGCGGGGGGCAAGGGAAGTATTCAACATATCCAGTGTCGCTTAAATAATTGAATGTAAATCATTTACGAGAATCACGGGGCCCCGGCGGGGGGGCGAATTTACCGTCTCCGGACCACCGGAATGGCCAGTTCGTCTCCGGCCGCAATTCGGCGGAGCTTTTTGCCCGAGTTGTAGCGGCGAACCAGCCAGAGGGGCACCTTGTAGGTCTTCACGAGGAGGGTCCACAAATTTTCGCCCCGCTTCAGCCTGTGGCGCTTGACGCGGGAGACGGTGAATTTGGCGAAGAACGATTTTTCGATCTTCTTGTGATAGGCCGTTCGCCTCTGGATAAAATCCGATTTTGGAACGCGGAGAAATGAAAGGCGGATTCTCTTGCCCATCCTGACCTTGCGGTTCGAGCGAATCCCGTTCATCCGGCACAGCCGGGCCGGGGACAACTCCAGCCATCTGGAAAAGTGGCCTATGGTTTCGTTCTCCTGGACCCGGACCCAGCCGCCACTCCCTCCGGCCAACGATTGCACCGCCAGCGCCTGGCGGAGAGCCTCCTCGCGGATTTTCGATCCCCGGTCCGGGACGCGCCCGGTGGAACCCGCCCCCGCACCGGCGGACAAAGCGGGGTTTCCCGGCGCCGCTGAAGACGGAAGGGCGGGAACCCGGAAACGCGCCTCCCGCGCTCGAATCTCTTTCCGGATGGCCGCTTTCCACCCCAGCTTCGGCACATGGGCCATCAACCGGCGGGCTGTCAGCTTGCGGGCGCTCTTCTTTTTGGACCGCGAACGCGGGAATTTCCACGCGGCGGCGATTCGCTTTCCGGACGGAAGCCTGAGCCGGTCTCCCACCCGGATCAGGCTTTTCCTGAGGCCGTTCTCGGCCATCAGATTTTCGAGGCGAACGCGGTGGCGGCGGGCGATGCCGCCAAGGGTGTCGCCGGGCCTGACGAGAATCCATCTCGACCCATCGTCCACCCTCGCCGTCCGCGCCCCGGGCGCAGCGCGGTAGTAGGCCTCGAGCACGCGGCCCTTTTGCCCCGGCGGAAGGCGAAGGGGATATCCCCTCGGGACGCTCCGCCGGCCCCAGAGCACGGGGCGGCGAAGGGCCGGATTCAGCCTGCGGAGTATCCCGATGTCCACTCCGATCCGGCGGGCCAGAGGGCCGAGCCGGATGTACTGGGGCAAATAGAACTCATCGAACAGCATGGGCGGGTCCCGTTGAAGGGGGCCGAAATATTTCCGGGCATTCTTGTGGACATCCACCGCTGCCAGAAATTCGGCGTAAAAATTCCGCGAGGCGAACCCGAACGTCCGGCTCTTGTATTTTTTCACGATGACGCCGATGCGGCGCGTGCCGAGCTGCCGCACCGCCCGGCGCATGCCCACCGACCCATGGTTGTAGGCGGTAATGGCGAGCGGCCAGTTTTTCAAATCCTCGTAATTGCGCGCGAGTAGCTTGGCCGCCGCCTCGGCGGCGAGGAACGGGTCCCGCCGGGCGTCAATCGTGCCGTCCACGCGCACGAAAAGCCTGGCCGTGCTTCGGATGAATTGCCAAAGCCCGAGCGCACCGGCGTGGCTGTAAATTTGGGAGCGGAATCCGCTCTCGACATGGGGAAGAAGTATCAGATCCTCGGGGAGGCCCCGTTTCCGGAAGATCCGCCGGAAATGGGCCAGGTAGCGCCCGGATCGGATATATCCCTCCCGGAACCGCTCCCTGAGACCGGGCTGGGCGCGAATTTGGTAGAGGGCGTCCCAAAGCTCCGCGCGTGGGCGGTCCGAGAAAATTTTCCGAATCCGGGCCGAGAGGGGCCCGGCGGGGGGCGTCCGATCCTCGGCGAGGGCCCGCAATACGGCCCGAATCTTTTCCTTATAGGCGCGAATCCGCTTTTTCTGCGCCTGGGTTCCCTTCCAGGGCCCCGCGAGCCGGAGGACGGCGTACCTTCGGTCCAGGTGCACCTCGTCGTGATAAACCACTTCGGTGATTTTGTAGCGCGCGAAAACATCGCGCCAGAATTTCACGTTTTCCTGGATGGCGGGAGGGGAGGGAAATTTTCCGCCGATCGAGCCGCCGGGGAGAATTCTCCCGAGGGCCGCGCCGGGGCCACTAATCGAAAGGGCCAACGCCGCAACCAGGGCGGCCGGAAGCGTGCGGCGAATTATCCTAGCCAATCGTTCGGCTCCTGGCGGAATGGGTTTCTATCTATTCCGGGGCACCCTATCATTTTGGTCCAAATTTATAAACCATGATATTTCAATAGGTTTCATAGCTCCTGAACCCGTTCGGGAATTTTGCTACACTCCCGCCCGGCCCGGCGGGAATTCCCCGCCGCTCAAAGGAATCGAGGTTTCGATGAACCCGTCTCCGCCCCCGGTCCGGGGCGTTTTGAACGTCTACGCGCATCCGGACGATGAATCGTTCGGAGATCCCGGAACCATCTCTTTGTACGCGGGCCGGGGGGTTTCGATGAGCCTCGTCTGCTTCACGCGGGGGGAGGCGGGGGAAACGAACGGTGTGTGCGCGCCCGGAGAGTTGGGGGAGGTGCGCGCGGCCGAGCTTCGCGCGGCATGCGGCGTTCTCGGAATCTCGCGCCTCGAGCAGTGGGATTATCCCGACGGCGGGCTGAGCGGGGTGGACGCCGAAGAAGCGATCGCCCGTCTGATGGAGGCCTTCGAGGACATCTCGCCGGAGGTGGTCGTCACCCACTCGGACGATGGCGTCACGGGCCATCCCGACCATCTCGCCGTATCCGCATGGGCCACCGAGGCGTTTCACAGGATCCGGGCGGGCGGGATGCGACCGGGGGGGAGCGCCTCCGCCCCCTCGCGCCTCTATTGGCGGGTGATCCCCGCCCACCGCCGGGAGGCCCTGGCGCGGCCCGACCTGATTTACCGGGACGACTATACGACCATCATCGACGCCCGCTCTCGCGCCGGCGTCCGGCGGCGGGCTGAGGCCTGCCACGCCACTCAAAAGCCCCACACGGATTACGACGACCCCCTCGTTTTCGAGATGGGCGCCGTGGACTACTACATCCGGAAATTTCCCAAATGGGAGGGCGGGCCTTCGGAGGCCAGCCTGTTCGGCGGGGAAACTCACCCGCCGGGCTCGATTTTTCCGTAGGCGATCCGGACGCTCTCGCTCGCGATTGAGGCCGCCCAATCGGGCTGGTGAGAGCTCATGACGATTGTCTTGCCCGACCCGGCCAGGCCGGCGATGATCTCCCGGAGCCGTTCGGTGTTCTCGGCGTCCACCCCGGCCGCTGGCTCGTCCAGAAGCAGGGTCTCGGCGCCCGTGGCCAGGGCGCGCGCCATCGCCACCCGCTTTCGCTCCCCCCCCGAAAGCGCCCCGGCAACTCGTTCGGCCAGATGGGCGCAGCCCACCGTCTCGAGCGCCCGGCGGGCTTCGGCTTCGCCCTCGGCCCGGCTCATCCCCCGCGCGGCCGCCCCGAAGGCGGCGTTGGCGATCACCGGGCCCCGGAACATGAACGGGTCCTGATGAAGCAGTGTTACGCGCCGCCGGTGGCCCACCCCCCCGCCGCCATAGACGACGGGCTCGCCCATGTAGGCGACGCGGCCCCGGCCGGGCCGGAGAAGCCCGGCCATCACCCGGAGGAGGGTCGTCTTCCCGGCTCCGTTGGGCCCCGAGATCGAGGTGACGGTGCCCGGGGCGATATCGAGCTCGGCGATATCGAGCACGACATCGCCGTTGAAGCTCACCTGGATATCTTCGAGACGAAATGTATTCATCAGGATTTCTGTAAAATTCGCGTGCCGAGATTAATGATGAAAATAATGGCCATGAGCACCACGCCCAGGGCGATCCCGAACCCGAATTCCCCTTTCATGCTTTCCAGGGCGATGCCGGTGGTCAGCGTCCGCGTATAGCCCCTGATGTTGCCGCCCAGCATCATCGCGATGCCCACCTCCGAGGAAACCCGCCCGAACGCCCCCAGGATGGCGGCGATGAGTCCGAAGCGCGCCTCGCGGAGAACCGTCCAGGCGGCCAGGCGGGGCGAGGCACCCAGCGTCAGGGCCGTCTCCCGCGCGCGCGCGTCCACCGAGGAGATGGCCGTCATCGTGAATACCGAAATGATCGGAACCGAAAGAATCACCAGGCCAATCACGATGGCGGTGGGAGTGAACAGGAGGTTGGCAAATCCCAACGGCCCCCGCCGGGACAACAGGCCGTAGACGACCAGGCCGATCACGACCGTGGGAAATCCGAGAAGGGTCTGGATCACCGATATGGCGGCCCCCCGGCCCGGGAAGCGGTGGGAGGCCAGCACCCAGCCAATGGGCAATCCGATCAGACCGGCCACCGCCGTCGCACCGAAGCTCACCCGGACGGTGACCCAGGATGCACGCATCACATCGGGATCGCCGCTCAGCGCCAGGTAGATGCCGTCCCGGATTCCCTCGAGAAGAAAATCCATCTCGCTCCCGCCCCCCCCCCCCCCCGCTCCCCGCGGTTAGCGCCGGAATTTGCGGCCGGCGCCCCCGCGCTGGAGATTTCGCCGCCGATCCGTCCGTTTCTTGAAGCTTTCCGGCCCAGGGCGGGATTATACCGCCGCCGCCCTCTCATAAACGAGCCGGTATGCCGCTTCGGAGACGATGCCAGACACCAGCAGGCGGCGCTCCCGCTTTTTCCCCTAAAAGAGCCTTCGGACCAAAAAAACGATGGCAATAATGATGACCACCCCCATCAGCTTCTGGACCGTCCACGGCGGAAAGCGGAACGAGCCCATGTAGGAGCCCAGGAAGCCTCCCGCGGCGACCGCCGCCACCAGGGGCAGAATCCACTCCATATCGAACGCCCCGCGCTGAATCCGCGAGAAGAGCCCCGCGATCGAGTTTACCCAGATGAATATCGAGCCCGTGGCCGCCGCCTCTTTTTCCGCCCCCAGCCCAAACATCACGATGAGGGGCACAAGGTAAATCCCGCCGCCGATCCCCACCGTCCCGGCGATGAAACCGAGCGCCCCGCCCAGGGCGAGCGAGAAAACGATCTTCTGTGCGCCCTCCAGCCTGAGGGAGATGCGGAGGCCGTCGAAAAAATAGATTCGCACGACGAGGGTGACGAGGGTGACGAGCAGGAGAATGTAGAAGGCCTGTTTCGAGAGCGCGATGCTCCCGCCCAGGTAGGCCAGCGGAATCGAGGAGACGAGAAAGGGCGCGATCAGCCCCCAGCGCACGTGCCCGCCCCGCCAAAAATTCGCGGCCCCGAGGCTGGTGACGGTGACGTTCAGCATGAGCGAGGTGGTGGGTATCAGAACATAGTTCACATCGAATATGGCCAACAGGGCGGTGTAGGAGGAGCCGCCGCCTAACCCCACGCTGGAGTACATCATCGCTACGAAAAAAAACAGTGCGGCGATCACACGTTCCCCAAAAATTCCGGCCGGTCAGTTTCCCGGCCGGGCGGGGGCCGCGGAGGGATGAAACAGCTTTTTCCCCTTCACGCGGAAGGAGCCGATGAGCTCCTGCCCCTGGGCGGAGGTGAGAAAGCGGATGTATTTCATCGCCAGATCGTAGTGCACATGGGGATGGCG
>DNYS01000109.1:12710-36895 GCA_003506735.1 Nitrospinota bacterium | reverse complement strand
CCACCTTTCCGCGCGCCTCGAAGAAGAGAAAGGACCCCCGGTCGCTCAATGTGTAGGCATTCATCTCATCGGCGATTTGGAGAGTCTTGCCCATTCCCTGGCCGAGGGAGCGGTACCATTCGCCGGAGGTCGAAAGACCCGCTTTCCGCCAGAGAATTTTTTCTTTCTTGTGCGTTCCGGAATCGTCTCCCCGGCTGACCCATTTGACCCGCAGGGCGGCGATTTTTTGGAGGGCCGCCGATACGCCGCGCGTCCCGGCGACGCCCGCGGGATCCGGAGCCGGCCCCACGATCACGAAATCGTTGTACATCACGCCGCGCCGGTTCACCCCGTACCCTTTCGAGACGAACGCCTTCTCCGCCGCGGGCGCGTGAACGAGGACCACGTCCACATCCCCGTTCTGGCCAAGCCGCAGCGCCTTGCCTGTCCCCACGGCGATGGTATGAATGCGCACCCTGAATTTTTTCTCGAAGGGAGGGTGCAGGCGATCGAGAAGACCCGTGAATTGCGTGCTCGTTGTGGTGGCGAGTTTCAGGATTTCCGCACCGGGCGCCGGCGGCGGATAGGCCAGCAGAAAGGCCACCAGAGAGACCGCCAAAGATACTGGGGCGAATCCGGTCCAGGCGCAGCGCCATGTTTTCATCCGGACGCCTCCTTTCGCTTGGACAAACCGGGACCTTGTACAAACCGGCTCAGAATGGTTCGATTTTGCTCCCGGCCTTCCGGGAAGGCGGCTGCGAATCCGGGGGGAGGCCGGGCGCCTCATCCAGGAGCCGCACCCCGTAACTGGCGGCGAAGGTTTCGAGCAGACCCTCCATCTCCCCGCGCCCGTCCTCGGTGGAGGTGATGCGGGCCAGCGAGGTGATCCCCCCGTCCCGCTGGCCCCAGCCGTGCGTCATGGTCTGGTAGTAGCCGGTCCCGTCGCTCCCGTCCAGGATTCCCTGGATGAAATGCTGTTTGTCGGAAGGTACTTCGATCCAGTAGATCAAGCTCCCCGAAAACGGCTCGGGGTTCGGGCGCGGCCCGGCGCTCAACTCGCCGTCCGGATGCGGCTGGCCGCCCGCCGGACGATCTCGGGCATTTCCTTGACAAAAAGTGAGCGCGGCATCGCCTTGTCGAATCCGGCCTTCTCGGCGGCCTTGAGCATTTCGGGCTCGGTGTGCCTGCCGAAGGCGATGGCATAGGCGTCCTTACCCCGCTTCGAGGCTCTGAGCTTTTTGATCAGCTCATTGGCCGCCTCGCCCCCGAGCTTGGGATGGTGCAGATCGCACAGGAACAACACGGCGTTGAAATTCTCCACCGCCATGTCGAACTTTTCTTCCGTGCCGATGAACTCGAGCACCGCGCCCGGCGAAGAACCCGCCTCGCGGATGCGCGCGGAAAACATCAGGTCCGTGCAAACGACGAATATGCGCTGGGCTTCTTCGGCCACGATTTATTCTCCCGGCCCCTTGAATTCGTTCTTGGGCGGGCCGACGTATCCGGGCAGGTAATCCATCCGGCCGCCCGAGATGATTTCGATGTACTCGGCGCCATCGGACCCCACGCCCACGCCGCCGTGAAATACGTTTCCTGGAATGACGGCCACATCGCCCGGATCGATCCAGTCCTCCTCGTCCCCGATGCGGATGCGCATTTTTCCTTCGAGCACGATGATCATCTGATCCTCGGGGTGGCGGTGGACGCTCCCGTCGAACGTCACCCCCGGCTCCATCTCCCCGCGCTGGACCGTTACGTTTTCGGTGGCGATCACCCGGCGCCAGGTGCCCTTGCGGATGTTCGGCCGCCGGGGAAAATCATCCCACTTGTGGAATCCCACGTCCGCCCTCCCGTCAAGCGTCCTGGTCCTCGCCGTCTTTGTCCTCGCCGGCCTGGTCCTCGCCGTCCTGCCTCGGGCCGAGCATTTCGATCAGCGTATAAATACTCTCCAGGGTGTCCACCTTGTAGAGGAGGGCTTCGGCGCGCGCGATCTGATCCGAATCGTAGACGAGACCGCAGCACTCGGTAAATTTCTCGTAAAGCTCTTCGCGGTCCATGGGGCGCTTGGGGGAGCCGCGCGAGGTGTCGGTGAACTTTTCGTGGACGGTGCCGTCCTCCATCTCGATGATGAGCTTCGAGCGGATGAGATCGTAGCCCATCGCCTCGACCCCCTCGTCCACGTAGGGCTCGATCTTCTCGAGAACCTCCTTCACCTCGGGCTGGGCGACCACATCGTCCCTGTACTGGGCGATGCCGCCCCTTCCGCCGTTGAGGAGCAGGATGCCCAGGCTGTACTTCATCGAGAATTTCGCCTCCAGCTCGTTCTCGGGCTCGTCGTAGCGCAGGGGCTGGAGGATCCGGGTGGTGGTGCCGAGGCGGACTTTTTTCACCTGATCGGCCTCGATGTTGTGCTCCAGGATGAGGTCGCGCATCGCGTCCATCGAGGGATGGGAGAGCGAACCGCTCGGGTAGGGCTTGATCGATACGCCGGGATCCACCGCCGACCAGGGGTTGCCAAGCTTGCCGACCAGGTAGTCGGGGTCGCAGCCGCCGCCCATGATCTGCATGAAACCCCATTCGCCGTCGAAAACTCCCGGGTCCGAGGTGTAGCCGCCCCCGGCGAGCCGCGCCGCGACGACGCCGTTTTCGGCCGCGCGCCCGGCGTGGAAGGGCTTGGTCATGGTCCCGAAGTTGGCGCGGAGCCCCGCGCTCTCCGAGCAGGCGATTCCCATGCAAAAGCGAAGCTGCCCCTCGTCCAGGTCCATCAGCTTGGCCGCCGCGGCCGCGGCGCCGATGGCGCCGATGGTGCCCGTCGTGTGGAACCCCTTGATGTAGTGGTCGGGCTTGATGCACTCGGCCACCTTGCACTCGACCTCGAAGCCGATCATGAACGCGGTGAGCAGCTCCTCGCCCGTCGATCCGAGCGCCTCGGCCATGGCCATCGAGGCGGCGAGGACAGGGGTGGTCGGATGGGTGAGCAGGCCATAAATGCGGTCCGGATAGCTCGATAGCTGGGTGTCGTCGTAGTCCATCGCGTGGGCGGCCACACCATTGGCGAACGCCGCGGTTTGCGCCGGGACGGTCATGTCGGTTCCGAAGATGCGCGCTTCGGGCTCCCCGCCGAATTCCTTGATGTAGGCCTGGACGATCCGGCCGCTATGGTCGGTGGATCCGGCCACCATCAGCCCGGCCCCGTCCACAAAGCAGCGGCGGGAAATCGCCTTCACATCCTCGGGGATCGAATCGGCCTCGGTCCCGAGAATGAACTCGATTACGGCATCCGTGATTGCGCTTTCTTCGTTAGGCATGTCGTTCCTTCCACCATGAATGGTGCGAATGAATGCGCCGCCACTTCCGCCTCAAGGGCGGCGGGCGGGCGCCCTCAACGGCAGCCGCGGCCCTGCCACGGCTCCGCGCTGAGGGCAGAAAAATTTCGTCAGCGACGGAAAATCCCGGGGACTCGAACAAATCCCCTTCAGGGCGAGGAGGACCAGGACAGAAATGCCCAGCGCCCCCACCAGCCACTTGATTCCTCGGCCCATGCCTTGCCTTCGGAGCCGGGAGGGGCGGCGGCGCGGCCCTTGAGAGGCCTCCGCACCCGCCATATCCGATCGGCCCCGTTTCCCAAAATGATTACGGCACCAAATGAAAACGGACCTTCCCGCAAGGAGGCCCGCGACGCCGAGGGGCTAAAGACCAGAAAACATCCGCCCCGAAGGCGGTTCCAGGTTTTCCTCTCCCTATTCCCAAAGTTATCAGAAAGCGGCCATCGCGGCAAGAAAAATGGGCGCTTCTTTTTGGGGCCGCCGCCGCGCCTTGCGGGGAGGGGCGGGCGCGTGGCAGTCTGGCCCCCATCTTGGGCGCAAAAAACCGGCCGGGCCCTTCGGGACGCGGTGAACATTTGAAATCCCCCGCACGGACCAGGGGGCAAAAGGAATCCGCCATGACACCCGAAGTCGAAAGCCAGGGCGTTGACTACTACAAAGCGGCGGACGGCCGCATCATCGCCATCCACATCAAGGGAAATTTCTCGGACTACGCAAAGTTTCCCCCCTTCCTCGACACCGAGGAGGCCAAAGAGCACATCCGCGCCGCCTACGCGGACCAGGACATCGAGGTCGAGCGGAACACCAAGGCCCACATAACCGACGACGAGATTCCCCTCCAGGTCATCGTCCTCAACCGGCCCAAGGGGGCCATCACCAAGGCCCACTACCACCTCGTCGAGGAGCGGCCCTCGGTCAACACCACCCGTCATCAGGTGCTCCTCTGCCAGCGCGGCTCGATCCGCGTGGGCGTCTTCACCAAAGATGGCGAGAGCCTGGGCGACGCCATCCTGCGCCGGGACGATCTCATCCTCATGTACGAGGGCCACGAGGTCGAGTTCCTCGAGGACGACACCAAGGTCATCGAGATCAAGGAGGGCCCCTTCCCCGAAACCGACGATCGGGACAAGGTGGACCTGAATTAACCCCCGGCGGCTCCGGATCGCCCGGCGCTGCCGCCAACCGGAATGAGGCGCGCATGAAACTCATCACCTTTGAAGTCACGACGCCCGTGGGCCCCTTCACCCGCCTGGGCGCGGTTATCGAAAGCGGCGGGGAGATCGCCTATGCCGACCTCAACTTCGCCCTCGCCGCGAGCCTGGCCAAAGAGGGCTCCCCCCGGCCCCAGGAGATGGCCGGCGCGATTATCCCCGCCGAGATGCTCGCCTTCGCCGCCGCGGGAGAATCCTCCCTCGAGGCGGCCGCCGAGTCGCTGGAATTTCTGCACGACACCCCGGAGGCCGAGGGCCCGCGCGGGGAGCAGATCCTCTACCGGCCCGACGAGGTCCGGCTGCTGCCCCCCATTCCCCGCCCGCCGTTGATTCGCGGCTTCGCGGGCTTCGAGCGCCACCTCAAGGCCACCTTCGAGAAGATGGGCCTCGAAATTCCCGACACCTGGTACGAGCGGCCCCTTTGCTTCAAGTCGAGCTGCGCCCACATGGCCGGGCCGGGGGAGATTATCCCCTGGCCGAGCTTCACCGAAAGAATGGATTTCGAGCTCGAATTTTGCGCCGTGGTCGGAAAACCCGGGAGGGACATTTCAGAAGAAGACGCCGGGAGCCACATCCTGGGCTACGCGATCCTGAACGATTGGAGCGCCCGCGACGTACAAACGGGCGAGATGGCGATGAGCACCGGACCCTACAAGAGCAAAGACTGGTGCTGGAGCTTCGGCCCCTGGATCGTCACCCCGGACGAACTCGGCCCACCGTCCGAAATCCCCATGGCCGCGCGCGTCAACGGCGAGACCTGGATCGAGGCCACCCCGGGTGAGATGTACTGGACCTTCGAGCAGATGCTTTCCTACTCCTCGCGCGATGAGAACATGCTCACCGGCGACCTCCTCGGCTCCGGCACCGTTCCCGGCGGCTGCGGCATGGAGATTGAGCGCTGGATCCAGCCCGGCGATCTCGTCGAGATCGACATGGGCCCCCTCGGCGTCATGGCGAATAGAATTGGCGAGAAGGGGGAGCGGAAGCCGTTTACGTATAAGTGATTTTTTGCGATTTAGATTTAATTTTTAGCACTGTTAAAACCCCCATCACTCCCCGTCATAAACGCTGCTCACGGCCAGCCCGGTTTTCTCCCGGATCACCCTTTCGACCTCCCCGGCTTCCCCGGCGCCGATGGTCCGGAGTTCGCTGAGCCTGGCGGGAGCGTCCTCGCGACCGTAGCGGCCGCGGGTTTCGACGAACCACGAGGCCGGGTAGGCGCGCTTGGGGGTGTTGAGCTGGACCTCGTCGGGGCGGATTTTATTCAGCAGATCGCAGAGCGCATCCGTCATGGCGCGGTTGACGGGCATGTACATGACCTGGCTGTCCAGGTGGCCGCCGAATTCCCGGCGGAAGGCGATCGTGGCCTCGACGATGCCCGCCAGGGTGACGCCGGGGACGGGCCGGTTCACCCGCTGGAACATGGCCTCATCGGGCGCGTCGAGCTTGACCGAGACCCGGTCGGCCCGGCAAAGGGCCTCCCGCACCTCGGGCAGGTGGAGCAGGGTCCCGTTCGTGAGGACATGGGTGACGATGCCGGTGCGCTCCTTGATGGCGCCGAGGGCTTCGCCCAGGTTGAGCGCGAGGGTGGGCTCCCCGCTCCCGCTGAAGGTGACAATATCGGCGCCGCGCCAGGGGGCTTTTTCGAGGTCGGCCATGACGCGGGCGGTCGTGACGAAAAGCCGCCGCTCGCCGGTGACGATCTGGATGCTCCCGAGCTGGCAGTAAACGCAGTTGAACGAGCACACGCTCGCCTGGAGGATGAGGTCCACCCCGAGCGAGCTTCCGAAGCGCCAGGAATCCACCGGCCCGTAGATGGCCGAGGGATGGCCGCCGGTCTCATCGCCCGGGCCGATGACTTTGAGCTCTTCTTCTTTCATCCGATCCGATCTTTCCGCGCGCGGGGCGCGCTGAAAATTTCCGGGCCGATTATACACCCCGGGCTTCGGGCGCATCGGCCGAAATCGCCGCTGCGCGGCTTGCCATCCCCCCGCCCCTGGCCCAGTACCAGAACCAGGCGAGCATGGCCACCCCGCTGATGAACTGGCTCCCCGAGATGGCCAGCCAGATGCCCGCCGCGCCCACCCCCAGCGGCACCGTCATCAGAAGCGCCGCCGGAATCTGGACCGCCCAGCGAACGATACCCTCGATGAGCATGGGCGGCTTCGTTTGGCCGCTCCCCTGGAACGCGCCCGTCACGACGCGGCGCGCCGATTCCATCACAAGGCCAACGCTCAGGATGCGCAGGGCCACCGTGCCGATGCCCGCCGCCCCGCCCTTCATCCCGAAGACGGCGACAATCCTGGGGGCGAAAATGAACAGGCCGAGGGAGACCGCCCCCATAAAGACGACCAGCGCGGCGAGGGCGTACTTCACCGTGCGGACCGCCCGTTCGGGCTGGCCCGCCCCCATGTTCTGGCCCACCAGAGTGCGGACCGAGCCCTGGAGCCCGAAGCTGGGCATCCGCGCGATCAGCGTGACCCGGTTGCCCACCGCCCATGCCGCCAAGGCGAACGCGCCAAAGGGCGAAAGCATCCGAAGCAGGATGAGGTTCGCCCCGCGCTCCAGGAGGTTTTGGACCGAAACGGGCCAGGCCAGGGCGATCAAGCGCCGGACGATATCGGGCCGGGGCCGCAAATCCCGGAGCCGGACCTTCACCCGCGAGCGGCCCGTCGCCACGACGTACAACATCACCATCCAGCCCGTGAACCGCCCCACGCCCATGCCCAGAAAACCGCCCGCGATTCCCATGGCCGGCACCGGGCCTGCGCCGAAGATCAGCAGGGGTACCGCCGCGATCGACAGGCAGACCCCGGCGATCATGGCGGCCAGCGTATAGCCCGGCTCCCCCGCCCCGCGGAGGATGTTCGAGAAAACGAACATCCCCTCCCAGGCGACGAACACCGCAAAGCCCGCGCGCATGTAGGAGGTGCCGAGCCGCAGGATAACGGGATCGGAGGTCATCAGCGCCATGATATAGGGCGAGAAAACGAAGCCGAGCGCGGTGAACGCCAGGGCATAGATAAGGAGGATCAGAATCGCCTGGCCCGCGACGGCCGAGGCGCCCTCGCCGTCCTCCGCGCCGATGCGCTGGGCGACGAGCGCCTGGCCCGCGATGCGGATGCCGAATCCGAACGAGCGCAGGAAAAGAATGGTCATGAAGCCGAGCGAGGTCGCCGCCAGAAACTCGGGCCCCAGGCTTCCGATCCAGTAGATCTCCAAAATGCCGTCGATGTTGCGGATGACCTGCTCGACGCACATGGGCACCGAAAGGCGGGTGACCCCCCAGCCGATGGAGCCTTTTGTGTAATCGTAGCGGTTGCGGATTTTCTCCTGCGTTTTTTTCAAACCGGGCTCATTTATCGGGATGCTCCGGCGGGGCGATGGGTTTTATCGCCCGCCGGCGGGAAAGCCGGTCTCATGCCTCGCCGCCAGTATCCCTCTCCGCCCCCGCCCCGGGCAACCGGGAAGTGGCTCTGGCGAAAAACGCCCGGGCGCGGTAGTTTCATCCGGGGCAGCGGGGCGGCCGGCCCGGACCCCATATCGGACCCCGTATCCGCTCGAACCCGAAACAGGGGGCGCACCGGAAACGCATGAAAGCATTTATCGAAGACACGCTTCGGGAGGCGGGCCGGATGGCCCTCGCCCTCGCCTCGAACGCCAAGGGCGAGCGGAAGGCCGACCGCAGCCTGGTCAGCGACGCCGACCGTCAGGTGGAAACCTATATCACAAAGCGCATCACGGAGCGTTTTCCCGACGACCGGATCATCGGCGAGGAACACGGCGCCACCTTCACCGCCGAAATCGACGGCCAGCGCCTTTGGGCCATCGACCCCATCGACGGGACCAACCCGTTCCTGAACGGGCTGCCCACCTGGGGCGTCTGCATCGGGGCGATGGAGAAGGGCGAACCGACGGCCGGGGGAATGTTTCTGCCGCGCCTGGACGAGATGCTCCTCGCCGTCCGGGGAGAAGGGGCCGTCCGGAACGGTGCGCCCCTCCCACAGCTCCAGCCCATGGAGATCGACAACCAGACGGTCCTGCTCTCGCCCTCTTCGCGAAAACGATTCTACAAGATGAACTTTCCGGGAAAAAGCATGGCCTACGGCAGCATCGCCGCCCACGTCGCCTTCGCCGCGACCGGAAGCGGCATCGGGGCGCTCGTGGACCGGCCCTATATCTGGGACATTCTCGGCCCGCTGGCCGTTCTCATGGAGGTGGGCGGCGGCGCTTTTTATCCGGACGGGCGGCCCCTCGACCTGCGCTCCCTCGCCGCCGGCCAAAAAGAGGAAAACCCCCTATTCTTCGGCCTGGCCGAAAACACCGAAAAGCTCTACCCGATGCTCGAAATTATTCCGAGGCCGAAGAAGTAGCGCCTCATCCTCCCTACCCCTGAAACCCCCGGTCGAAGACGCTCTGCATGAGGTCTCCCTCGGCGAAGCGGGCGAGGCGGTAGTCGCCGATATCGGGCCGGGGGCAGGCGCCGGTCATGATAAATTCGGCCATCATTTCGCCCACGGCGGGGGACAGCTTAAAGCCGTGCCCGCTCATCCCGGTGCAGATGAAATAGCCCTCCGCCGATGGGTGCCGGTCCATGATGGGCATCCAGTCCGGGGTGATGCAGTAGAGGCAGCCCCAGCCCCGGTAGAGGCGGGCGCTTTCGAACCCGGGCCAGCGCCGCGTCATCCGCTCCACCACGTCCAGAACGAAATCCATGTCCTCTTTCGGGTTGAAATCGTCCGGGTCCACGTATTCGGGATCGATGTTGTCGCGCCCGATGAGGAGGAGGTTCTCCCCCTCCGGGCGGTAGTAGAGCTTGGTCGGCGCATCGTAGACGACGACCCCGATCCGCCCACCACCCGGTCCCCCGGTCTCGAAAACGGTGTCCTGCTCCCGGATGGCTTCCGCGGGAAAGCGGTCCCCGCTCAGGGCAGCCACCTTGTTCACCCAGGCCCCGGCGGCGTTCACGACGACAGGCGTATCGATCGGGCCCAGGGGGGTGTCCACCCCGGCGACGCGCCCTCCCTCCACGCGCACCCCGGTGACGGGCCGGTTCTGGTGAATGAGCGCGCCCTGGCGCCTCGCCCCGGCGGCGAACCCCATCGCCACCCCGTAGGGATCGGCGTAGCCGCTCCTGCGCTCCCAGGCCGCCCCGGCCACGTCGTCCAGCTTCGCCCAGGGGGCGAGGCGGGCCACCTCGCCGCGTTCGATCCATTCGGTCTCGACCCCGAGCGATTGGGCGAGAGCGATATTTTTCCGGACGCCGCCGGCCAGCGCCTCGTTCGCGAATACGAGATAGCCCGGCTGGCGCAGGCTGGCCTGGCCACCCCCGGTGATCTCCTCGAAATTCTCGAAAAATTCGAGTGAGCGCCACGCCATCCGGATCGTGCTCTCGTTGGAGTAGTGCATCCGGATGAGGGCGGAGGATTTTCCCGTCGTGCCCGAGGCTATTTCGTTCCGCTCGAGGAGCGCGACCTTGCCGAATCCGCGCCGGGCAAGCTGGAAGGCGATGGAGGTTCCCATCACCCCGCCGCCGATAATGACCGCGTCCGCCGTCTCGTTCGCCATCGCCTATCCGGCCTCCACCCAGACCGGGCTCGACCAAGCCATCTCGCCGTCCGCCTGTTTCACCCGGACATAGTAATAATCCGTCCCGCGTTCCCGCCCCGCGGGATCGGTCCAGCGCCCCTCGAACGATTCCCCCCCGCCTTTGAACAGGTGCGCCGCGCGGGCGTTCTTGATCACGGCCACCTCGGCAATATCGCCCGTACCCTCGGCGCGGACCCAGACCTCTCGCGCGGCCCCCGCCGCGAGGGCGATCTCCGACCCCATCGGCTCGCCGCCGAGGGTGAACTCCAGGATAATCCGCGCCCCGGTCGTCCCGTAGCAGCGCCGCTCCCAGAGCGCCCGGAAGATTCCCTCGCGATCGAAGCTCTCCGCCCAGACGCAGGCGTATCCGCCGTGCCAGCCGTTCTTGAGCCGGAGGCGGTTCGAATAGCCGGGCTGCGATGTGTGGGTGTCCGAGCCGGCGACAATTCCGAGGCGGAAGCCTTTTTCGAGCGCCACCTCGACGGATTGATGTTCGTAGTCGGAGGAATTCACCAGCGGGCGCTCGCAGCCCTGGGCCTCGGAGTTTCCCCAGATGGAATAGATCTCTACCAGCCGCTGGAAGCGGGGATTGTGATACTCCCACCGCGTCCCGATGATCGCGCTCGCCGAATGGTGGGGAATCGTGAGCGCGCGCCCCTCCATCCCCTCGAGCTTCGCCCAGAGCTTTTCGGGCATATCGGATTCGGGATCGCGCGAATGATATTTGGGCGGGCCATCGTCGTCCAGAAAATAGACGTTCCGGTTTCCGTCCTGGCGCTCCCGCATCCCGAACCATTCGTAGGCGGGGAGCGCGACGTAGCGGCCCGGCTCGGTGAAATCCCGCGCACCCTCACAAACCGCCCGCCACTCGGCATCGTCCATCCGGTAGCCCAGCGAGGTGCAGGCCCCGAAATCCACCCCGGCGGCGTCGCGCGCGTAGGTGTGGACGTAATCGACGATCCCCCGCGCGTCGAGCCCGGCCGGGTATTCGCCCACGCAGAGCCCGCTCATGCAGTGCGGATCGCCGAAGAGAAGCCGCCTTTCGGGCGCTCTCGCCTCCGCCCGGATCGGCGGGGTCCGCGCGGGGGGAAGCCCCTCCGCCTCCACCTCGATCCGGCGGACGCCCGGCGCATCGATCGAAAAACCCTCCGCCACCGTCACCCCGCCCGAGGCCGAAACGGCGCCAGGATGGTGAGCCTCCCCCCCGGCCGCCCGAAATTCGATTTTCCCCCGGTAGTCCGGAACGACGTTTCCATACCTGTCACGCACCACAATCCGAAGGGCGAAGGGCTCCCCGCAAACGGCCTGGGCCGGAGAAACCGCAATCGCCTTCGCCGGGGCCTCGGGCCGCACATCGATAACGGGCGGGCCGGGCAGAAGCTCCCAGCCCCCGTCTCCGGCCGCATTAATCGTGAAGTGGAAAGCGGCGGGCATCGCCAGAAGCTGCGCCCGCGCCCCCGGAATCCCCGAGGGCGTCCAGCCGTAGACGATCTCCACCCGCCCGCCTTCCGCGAGGGAGCCCGCCTCCAGGGTGAGCGTCAGGCTGGCGGGGAGGAAGGTGATCCCCAGCTCGGGCTCCCAGAGCGAGGGCGCGAGGCGCACCCCCTTCTCATCGCACGAAAACGAGCAGTATCCGGGCGCGGTCATGTCCTCGAACTGGGGGGCGCTGAACCCGTTCGGCGGGGTGAAGCGCACCGCGCCGCCATCGGCCACCCCGCGCGGGCCCGCCGAGTAGGTGAACCGCCACATGCCGAGGCGGCCCGCCACCGCCGGACCGGGGGGGTCCGCCTCCGCCCGCCCGATTCCCTCCCCGAACGTGAAATCGCGGAACGCGCCGATCCCTCTCCCTAGCTGGCTCATGAAACGGCCTCCGGTGGAATCGTCATGGATGGCGAAATATTCCGCGATCCCATCGTCCCTCTCCACATCCTGAATTCTCCTTTGGTGAAAGCGGAGCCGTTCGCCCTTTGGCCAGCCGTGAGCATATCCAAAATATTGGACCTGAAAAAGATCCAGTTTATGAGAAATCCAAGACACCAATCACGGCGGAGGCATGATGGATGGAATCGGGGAAAGACCGCCGGATGAAAACGGCCGGGGAGGCTTTATGAGATATGCCCCGCCCTAATCCCAATTTAATAGCGGAATGTACCCCTCCTCGGGAACGGGCGGCCCGGTGGGGAGTCCCTCGGCGGTTTTGTGGAGCTGGATCGTCTTGAGGTGAACGAAGGCTTCCCAGGTGACATGCCGCATGGCGCTTTCGAGGGTTTGGTGAAATAGATGGGGATCGTCCGGGTCGCGGCGGAGGCCCGCCTCGTGCGCCGGCAGGACGAGCGATTCGAAATAATCGATCACCCGCTCCCCGGTGGCCCAGGTACGGTCCGGGTCGATCCGCCGGGCCAGGGTTTTCTCGCGCATCGAGCCCAGGGTTTCGCGCCCGAGGATATCCCAGCCCATCCCGAAGCCCTCCTCTAGGGCGGCGAGAATATCCTCCATGCGCCCGTAGCGGGCCGGATCGAGCATCCGGTCGGCCCCGCCCGTTCTCTCGGCGATCGCCCCGGGGGCCGCCGGCTCTCCGAAGAGAATCCCGCCCCAATACACCCGGAAAATAAGAAAGGGAATCCAGGCCACATGGCTGACCTGCTCCCGGATAGACCAGCCGCCCCATCCTTTTTCGGGGCGGCGGCGGTCCAGCGCGCCGTCCCCCAGCCCGTGCACCTCATCCGCGAAGAGGCCCGGCAGGGTCCGGTACTCCGGGAAAACGCCGCGCGCCGGGGCGACGGGATCGTCCGGCATGCCGCCCCTCTACACCACCCTTCCGGAGGTGTGCGATGAGGTCATGGTGACGTTGCAGCCGTCCGGTCCGGAAATAGTGAACTCGGTGTGAACCTGTCCCTTCTCGAAGCCCGAGGGCGAAAGGCCCCGCTCCTCGAACGCGTCCCGCGTGGCCTCGATGTCGTCCACCATCAGGTCGAAGGGAACCTTGGTCCCCGGGGAGACAGGTCCCTCGGCCTGGTTCAGAATAAGATGGGATCCGCCCCGCAACTCCAGCACCGCGAAGCTGTCCCGCAGGACTATTTCCCGCATCCCCAACCCGGTGAAAAATTCCGCCGACGCAGGCAGGTCGGACACCTCCAGGCTGACATGGCCCAGGGCCACCGCGGGGCGGGAATCGGGCGAATCACTCGCCATGATGGTTTCCTCCTCGGACTGGAAGACGAATCTTCCGGTGCGCGGCGCAAACGGGCGCCTCGTTGTGTGCGGCTCCCTTCTGCTCTATCATTCTGGAGAAAGCTGGGCAAACCGGCGATTCAAGCGATTCAAGCGTTGGGGGCCGGCACCCCGGCCCGCGCATGAAGGAGAACGTCATGACGGAATGGAAGAAAAAAATCGGCTTCATGGTTCCTTCCTGGAACACGGTGATGGAATACGAATGCTGGCGCATAGCGCCCGAGGGCGTCTCGGTCCATTTCACGCGCATCCCGCATACCGACGATGAGGAGGAAACTATCCTTCACATGATCAAGGAGGTGCCGCACATGGCGGATATGCTCGCCGACGCGGGCCTCGACGCCATCTCCTTCGGCTGCACGGGGGGCAGCTTCGTGCGCCCCGGGGTGGACAAAGAGATCGCCGACATGATCGAGGAGCGCACCGGAATCCCCTCGTCCACGACCTCCACCGCCCTCGTCGAGGCCATGCGCGAGATGGGTATCGCTCGCGTCGCCATCGCATCCCCCTATCCCCGGTGGCTGAACGAGCGGCTGGTCAGCTTCCTCGATAATCTGGGCATTGAGACCGTCGCCGAAAAAGGGCTCGATATCGAATGTCCGGCGTTTCTGCCTCCCGAGCGCTCGATGGAGCTTGCCCGGGAGGTGGACACCCCCGATGCGGACGGCATCTTCATCAGCTGCACGAACTTCCGCGCCCTCGAAGGGGTGGAAGCGCTCGAAGCCGAACTCGGCAAGCCGGTCCTCACGAGCAACACGACCGCCATGTGGCACACCCTCCTTAAGGCCGGCTACGACGAGCCTGTCCCGGGCGCCGGGCGCCTTTTAAAAGAGCGCCTTGCCCTCGCGCCCAAGACCTGAGGGGTCAACGCAGGTTCTTCTCAACGCGGCCCCAAAAAAAATCCCCCCCCCCCCCCCCCCCCCCCCGGGGGGGGGGGGGTTTTTTTTTTGGGTGGGGGGGGGNNGGGGGGGGGGGGGGGTGTTTTCTCCCCCCCCCCCCCCCCCCCCCCCCCCCCCCCCCCCCCCCCGGCGCCGGGGGGGAGGGATTTTTTGTTTCGGGTTACAGCACTCATACGGAGAAGACCGCCCGGCCTTCTCTCGGGACGCCCCCGCCCAGGGGGGAGCTTCCCGCCCCCTCCGCCCCGGCCGATAGACTCACCCGGCAGGCGATCCCGTCGATGGCGCGACGGAGGGTTCTCCGCATGGCCATCGCGTGAATCAGCGCGCCGATGGGGTCGCTCCCAACGGCATAGTCCATCGTGACCGTCACCTCGGAAGAATCCACCCCGGTGTGGCGGACGGTGACGTCCACCCTGGCGTTCTTGAGGGGCAGGGCACGGTCCATAAACCCGGTGGGCACGCCAGCGCCATCCACCCAGCCCGCCACCTTTCCGGCGACCGTCCCGAAGGAATGGCAGCGGTCCGGCCCGGCCTCCCCGTATTGCGAAACGATTTCCCAGGCCCTGTCGGCAGGCACTCCGATTTTTTTTCTCACGGTTAAACGATTCATCGATGGCTCCTTTCCGTATTTTATTTTTTCAGCCCCGAAGCGCCACCAACTCCTCTTCGAGCTCGGCAATCCGGGCTTGGAGTTTTTCAACCTCCGGCGCGGTTTCCTCTTCGGTGAACCGGGGCGTCATGTGCTGGGGACAGTTGATGTCCCATGCCGCGACGTGAAAAAAGAACACCCGCTCGGGGAGCCCCACGTAGGAGGGCTCGGCCAGCTTGCTCAAGATCTCGGGGTCGTCCTCGATCACCTCGGCCCGGCCCCATACCTTCACCCGCCGCCGGTTCGGGTAGTCCATGAGAAAGATATAGGCCTTGTCGTTATCGGCGAGG
Organism: Nitrospinota bacterium; assembly: GCA_003506735.1. Lineage (GTDB taxonomy): Bacteria > UBA8248 > UBA8248 > UBA8248 > UBA8248 > UBA8248. The sequence goes on along the minus strand of DNYS01000109.1, from coordinate 21,721 downwards.
TTTCCCATGGAAATGTACTGCCGGTTTCCGGTGAAATCGGCGAAGGCCAGGGTGTGCTCGTCCAGAACCTTGAGGAACCCTTTCGGCCCGCCCCGGTGCTGGATGTAGGGCTGCCCATCGGCGGTGGTTGTCGCCAGGTAGAATGAAAATAAATTCAAACCCCGCCTAAAAAGAGCCCCCTTTGAATATAAAATAAGCATTATCAAATTGTTATAAAATATACGCTCGGGTTGCCCGGGTCTTTTTCAGCCGCCCGCGAGGATCTGGCGCTCCCGGATCCGGTAGACGGCCACCCCGGCGGCGGTCGCGACGGCTGAGATGACCGCATAAAACAGGAAGGATTGCTGAAGCCCCACGTTCTGGGCGATGAGCCCCCCGATAAAGGGGGAAAAGGTCCCTGCCACCTCGTTCGAGGTGTAGAGGAGCCCGACCGAACTGGCTCTGCTCTTGTCGTCGATCATTTCGGTCATCACGGCGAGAACGGGTCCCTGGGAGGGCCCCAGATTCGCCGCCAGCCCAATCAGAAGCGCGAAGAAGGACCACGCAGCGGATGCCAGGGGCATCAGGGCCAACACCAGCGTAGTGGCGGCCAGCATGCCCACGATGAAGGAGGTGTACTTGAACCGGTCCGATATCTTTCCGAGGACGATCGAGCTTCCCGTCCCGAAGAGGTAGTAGCTCGTCAGAATCCAGCCGATTCCGGTAGTTTCGTACCCGTAGCTCTCGGCCAAAATCAGGGGAATGAAGGCCATGGTGCCCCGCCCGACCATGACCCGGCACGAGGAGAGCACCAGCATGAACACCAGCGCCCGGTTCCCGAGCAGCCCCCACAGGGTGGCCTTCGCCTCCTGGCGGATGGGGCCGCGCTTGGTGGGGTTGTCCTGAAATACAAACCAGATGAGCACCGCCCATAGAATCCCGGGCAGGACGAAAATCTGCGCCGCCGTCCGCCAGCTGAGCAGATAGACGGCCAGCCATCCTGCCAGGGCCGGAGTGAACACGCTGCCGAAATCCCCGCCCGCCTTGAAAATCCCCATGACGAACCCGCGCCGGCTGGGCATCTCCTCGGCCGTCATGGCCACCGCCGATGGATGGTAGGCCGAGCTTCCGATGCCGCTGATGAACACCAGGAAAAGAAGCACGGAATAGGAGGCCGTCCACTGGAAAAAGAAAACCGGCAGGGCGTTGATGATGAGCGAGAGGACGAGGACTGTCCGGCGGCGGCCCGTGTAGTCGGCAGCGAAGGAGATGGGATACTGAAACAGGCTGTTTCCGGCCGCATAGGCCGAGACGATGAGCCCGGCCTGGGCATAGTTCAGGCCGAATTCGGCCACGATAAGCGGCAGCATCGGGGTGAGAATCCGGTTATAGACCGAATTCACCGCGTGACTTCCGGAGAGAATGAGCAGCCTGGCCTGGGTTCCCAATTTCATATGGATCGTCTGGTCAAATAAAGTCCGGGGACTGGCGGTTGATCGATATACGGTTAGTGAGTGTAGCATGAGGCCGCCGGGGGGTGAGCGGTTCGTTTTCGGGGCGGCGCGCGGGTTCCGCGCCGAGAGACTTTTATGTCGGCCTTCATTCAATAGGACCTTGGAGAAACCATGGCGGAGGACAAGGCCGGGCTGGCTTATATCGGCCTGGGCAACTGGGGAACCCGGCTCACGGCGGCGGCAGAGCGGGGCGGGGGCTCGCGGTGCGTGCGCTGTTTTGCCCGGACCGAAGAGTCACGCCGCGCCTTCGCCGAAACATTCGGGGCGCTCCCGGCGGCGGGCCTGGATGAAATTTGGCGGGACGCCTCGGTCGAGGGGGTGGTTATCTCCACCCCTCATTCAACCCACGCGGAGATGATTCGCCAGGCGGCATCGGCCGGAAAACACATTTTCGTCGAAAAGCCGCTCACCCTGACGGTGGCCGAAGGCAAGCGGGCCATCGCCGCCGCCGAGGGGGCGGGGGTCGTCCTCCAGATCGGCCACCACCGCCGCCGCCTGGGGGCCACACGGCGAATTCGGGAAATGATCGACGCGGGCGAGCTGGGAACCCTGATCCAGCTCGAGGCGCACGTCTTCAACGCGAACCGCCAAAAGCCCGCCTCGGGCTGGCAGAGCGACCCCGAAGAATGGCCCGTGGGCGGGATGACCGGGCGCGGGGTCCACATGGTGGACAACTTTCATTACCTGGCGGGCCCGGTGAGCCGGGTGACCGCCTTCAGCATGCACCTGCTCGGAACCACCCGCCTCGACGACATCACCGCCATCGGGCTCGAATTCGAGAGGGGGCCGCTTGGCTACATCGGGGTCTCCCAGGTGCTTTCCCTCTCCATCCGGACGGCCGTCTTCGGCACCGAGGCCGCCGCCTGGAGCGATGCGGACGGAAAAAAACTTTATTTTCAGAAAAAGGAGGAGCAGGCCCGAACCGAAATTCCGGTGGAGGAAGGCGACGCGCTGGCGGATCAGATGGCCGAGTTCGCCCGCTGCATCCGCGAGGGCGCCTCGCCCGAAACCGGCCCCTCCGAGGGGCTCGAAGCCGTGGCGGTCCTTCAGGCCGTCATCGAGAGTGCGCGGCGCGCGAAGGTGGTCGAGGTCGCGGAGTTCCGGGATTGAATCCCGCCCGGCCCCCGCGGCCGTAACTAAAGAGGGGCCGGAACGAAAGAGGGGCCGGAGAGAGGCCTTATTCCTTCATCGGAAGGTGGCGTGCGAAGATCTTCACCGCCTCCTCGAGGGTGCGGTTCTGGTCGATGGTCTCGGAGGTCTCCTCGGCCAAGGGCGTCGAGACGAGAAGCCGGTAGACGTCGATGGCCCCCTGGTGGAATTTGGGAGTCACCCCGGCGGCGGCGTAGGTCGCGGCGATCTCCTCCATTTCCCCGATAAAGCGGGCCGAAACGGAGGGGAGCCTCCGGGTGCCCGTCTCGATCTGGTTGTAGAGCGCCTCGCGGCTCTCCATCAGCTCGGCCCGGAGCACGGCGGTCAGCCCCAGCGCCTCGGCGGTGGTGAACACCGCCGTCTGGAGCGCCAGCGTTCCCTTCGTCATCGAGGCGTAGCACATCTTTATGCCCGAGGCGCGTCCGATCTCGTCCCCGATGGGGCGGACCGTGATGCCCATCCCGTCGAGCCCGGACACCAGGCCGGCGCCGGGTCCGCTCACATAAAACCGGGGCGGGGCCCCCTCGCCGGGGGGCGGGCCGATGATACCGCCGTCGATGTAGTCCGCTCCCGCCCGGGCGATCTCCTCTCCGGCCCGGCGGGTGGTATCGGGCGATACGGCGTTGCAGTCGGCGTAGGGCGGCTTGTGGCCGGAGGCGGCCATCGTCGCGGCCACCGTGGCGGCGGTTTCCACGGCCTTGGCGGGCGGGACGATGGAAAGGACCAGATCGGCCTCGGCGAGCATCTCCCCGAGGCTGGGCAGATCCCGGATTCCCGCCTCCTCGCTGAATTTTCGTGTCAGGGCGCTCCTGCCTTCCAGGCAGGTGACGACATCGAGGCCGCCCGCGATCAGGGCGCGCCCGACGGCGTGGCCCATTTCACCCGGACTCATGATGGCGACTGTTTGGACCGGCATAGGGTTTTCTCCATGGTCTTCAAGATGCCCCCGGTTTTCAAGATACCCCAGGCTCCCGGTTTCAGGCAGGGGCGGGGCGGTCTTCCGGCCGGAAACGGCGGAATTCTACCGGGTTGCACAAAATAGTTAGACATAGTATAACCCGTCTTTCCACGAATGGCGTGGGAACATTTGGCGAGAGGTCGCGACCCGGTGTCATTGGGATGCCCGAGCGCCCTGGTCAGTTGCGTTGCAGGAGAAACAAAAGTGGCACAAGGAACCGTGAAGTGGTTTAACGACTCAAAAGGATTCGGATTTATTTCTCAGGAAGACGGCGAAGATGTTTTCGTCCATTTTTCCGCCATCGGTGGGGATGGCTTCAAAACCCTCGAAGAAGGATGGACCGTCACCTTCGATATTGTTGATGGGCCAAAGGGGCTTCAAGCGGCGAACGTGACGAAGGCATAACCGTCCAAACCACCGCATAGAGATCGAACCCAATACGGCGGCCGGAAACGGCCGCCGTTTTTTTTTGGCCGGCGCCCCTTCAAGGGCTCCCGCCCGCGCGCCAATCGACCTTCCCCGGCCCTGGCGCATACACCGCCTGGCCCACCGGATCGCTCTCCCCGCCGCGGATCCGCCTTCTGCGCAGCTTCACCACCACCGCCACCCGCGCCGCGCCGGCGCTCTTGAGGAGGCTGGCCGCAAGCCGGGCGGTCGTCTCGCCCCGGAGGCGGTGCAGCTTGGCGCTCCCCACCGTCCAGGGAACTGTCAGGGTAAACACGATCCGCTCCGCGCCCGCCTCGTCGATTCGCACCACCACCTGACTCGCATGCTTTGACGCATCGAGAAACGCCTTGATCTCGAGCCCGATCGCGCGGGCGGCCTTTTCCGCGGGCTCTTCGCGAAGGCGGGCGGCCCGCGCCCGTAGCCTGGCCTGCACTCCGGTTCCGGACAAAAACAGCGACTCTCCCCGGAACAGAAATATCGTGAACAGCCCCAGAAACGCGGCCGCGAATATCCAGAGGAGCAAATCCTTCCGGCGGGAAAAAAGTCCACGCATGGGACCGGAGACCTCAGCGATCAGGGAGGGCGGGCGGCGCGCCGGGACGGGGCCCGGCTTCGTCCAGCATGGACATGAAACCCTCTGGCTCCGAGAAATCGGCAAAAAGATAATCCGGCTTCGCCTCCGAGAGCGCCTCTCGCCCCACCCCGCCCGTGGCGACGGCCACCACGCGCGCGCCGCAGGCCCGGCCCGCCTCGACATCATACTGGGTGTCCCCGATCACCCAGCGGACGGCCTCGGCCCCGGGATGGGTTTTTTCGGCTATATTTTCGCCGCGCCGGAACCCCACCTCGATCAAGGGCGCTCGCTCGGCGGCGTCGCAGCCGAACCCGCCGAAGGAAAAATACCGGTTCAGGCCGGCACGCCCCAGCTTGATTCGGGCGCCCTGTTCGATGTTCCCCGTACCCAGGCCCAGAATTACGTCGGGCCGGATCGAGAGCGCCTCCAGAAGGGCGGGAATCCCCGGCATGAGAGTAAAGGCCTCGGACTCATCCACCGCCCAGCCCAAAAGCCCGGCGTAGCGGTCAAGGAGACGGTCGCACTCCTCCCCGGTGCCTTCGCGCTTCAGGTGGGTCCGGAACATTTCCCGGCAAATTATCGAATCGGTCAAACCGTTCGGGCTGATCCCTTTCATCGCCTCCGGGACGCCGAATAGCTCCTCGAAAGCTCCGTCCAGCGCACGCCGGCCCGCGCCCCCCGAGAGGAGGAGGGTGCCGTCCACATCGAATAAAAGAACATGAACCCGCTCGGTCATCTCTCTCCCATCCGGAACCCGTGCGCCGAAGGTGCGCCGGCAATTCCACCTGATATATCATGGGGTTCAGATCGGGCGAAACGCTTCCATCCGGAGAAACCATGGCGGACCGAAAAATCGCTGTCGTCACTGGCGGCAACAAGGGTGTCGGGCACGGCGCCTGCCGCCTTCTGGCGGAGGCGGGCGCTCTCGTCGTCCTGACGGCGCGAAGCGAAAAACGCGGGAGAGCGGCGGCCGATGCGCTCGCGGGCGAGGGCCTCGACGTGCGCTTTCATCCGCTGGACGTGACCGGCGAGGCCTCGGCGAAGACGCTGGCGGGCTTTCTTTCGGGCGAATTTGGCCGCCTCGATATTCTGATCAACAATGCGGCCATCCTGAACGATCGCTCGATGACCGCGCTCACGGTGGACATGAACACCCTCGCCGAGATGATGGACACGAACGCCTTCGGGCCGCTCCGGGTGAGCCAGGCCCTCGTCCCCCTGCTCAAAAAAAGCCCCGCCGGGCGTATCGTCAACGTGTCGAGCTGGTTTGGCTCCATGTCGGACATGCACGGGGGCGGCTATGCCGCCTACCGGACATCGAAGGCCGCGCTGAACGCGCTGACCCAGATTCTCGCCGACGATCTGAGCGGAACGAACATCACGGTGAACGCCGCCTGCCCCGGCTGGGTGCGCTCCGACATGGGCGGCGGCGGCGCGCCCAAATCATGGGAAGAGGGGGCGGACACACCGGTCTGGCTCGCGCTTCAGGGCGAGGGCGGCCCGAACAAGGGGTTTTTCCAGGACCGTAAGCCGCACCCCTGGTAGAGGAATGAAAGAAGACAACCTGCTATCGTTCGTGGTGGATCAGTTAAGCGAAATGGGAGCGATCGAGTCGCGACGCATGTTCAGCGGATGGCATGTCAGCCAGGGCGGCGTTTTTTTCGGAATCGTGATCAAGGAGCGCCTGTATTTCAAAACGAACGAGACCACGCGCCTGCGCTACGAGGAGATGGGGATGGGCCCGTTCCGCCCCCGGGCCAAGGTGACGCTCAAATCGCTCTACGAGGTGCCGGTCGATATTCTCGAGGACGGCGATGAGATCGTCTCCTGGGCATGGGAGGCCGTCGCCTGCCAGGAAGAGGCCGGCCGCAAGGAAAATCCCCCGCGCCCCCGAAAACGCAAAAAAACCTGACGAAAAGGAGAATGCGAATGCCCGAATCACCGATAGCGGTCGTGACCGGCGGTAACAAAGGGATCGGCCTGGAGTTTGCCGCCAGCTCGCCGCCGGCGGCGCCCGCGTCATCTTGACGGCCCGGGACACGGGAAAGGGAGAGGCCGCCCGCGACGAACTCAATAAAGGAGGCGCCGAGATTCTGTTTCATCAGCTCGATGTGACCTCGGCGGAGAGCATCGGGCGGCTCGGCGGCTTCATCGAAAGTGAATTCGGGAAACTGGACATTCTTGTGAACAACGCCGCCATCCGGATCGATCAGGGAACCTCGGGCGAGAACCTCTCGATCGACACCCTCCGCGAGATGATGGAGGCCAACGTTTACGGTCCCCTGGCCCTTTGCCAGCGGCTTATCCCCTTGATCAAAAAAAGCCGGGCCGGCCGCATCGTGAACCTTTCGAGCGGCATGGCCTCTCTGTCGAGAATGCGGGGCGGCTCCCCCGCCTACCGGATCACCAAGACCGCCCTGAACGCGCTGACGGGCATCCTCGCCGACGAGCTCCAGGGCTCGGGCATCCAGGTAAACTCGGTCCATCCCGGCCATGTCAAAACCGATATGGGCGGTCCCAACGCCATCCGCACGGTGAAGGAGGGGGCCGACACTACTGTCTGGCTCGCGCTCTTCCCCGAGGGCGGTCCCAACGGGGGATTTTTCCACGACCGCAAGCCGTTTCCCTGGTAGTCAAAAGGTCATAGGGGCGGAGATTCGTCAGCGAATCGGAATTCGTGTACAAACGGTTTCCGGACCTTTTATCCCGGTACCATCAGACCAATATCACAAGGAGACCGCTGGGCTATGAGTGAAAACGTCCACGAGGAGATCGAGCATCTGTGCCAGGGACTATCGGGCGCGGCGGACAGGGTCGCCGAGGAGGTCGCCGATTTTTCCGGGGAACAGATGACTTTCACCCGGGACGAGCCGGTCTGGGCGCGCTGGTCGGCCGAGGTGCAGCTCCGCCACATGGCCTGCGTTCCCTGCCGCTGGCTGCACGGCCTTTTCCGGGAAGGCCTCGAGGGCCAGGGATAGCGCCTGCCGGAGGTGGACATGGATGCCATCCAGGCGGCGGGCGGGCGCCATGTGCCCCCCGAGATCTGCCCCGATCGGGAATCGCTCACCGCCCACATGGGGATGATGCACAAATTCTGTATCGAAATTCTGGACCGCGAGTCACCCGAATCCCTCCGCGAACTCAAGTGCCTCCGCCTGGTGGACGTCGAAGCCTGGCGGGAGGATTCGCCGGAGCGGCCCATCGACCTGTGGCGGATGCTGGCCGATCTCCACCCCTACGGCGTCCACGAGGACCCCGAAGCGCCGGGGCATTTTCCCATGGAACTGATCGCGGTCATCCGCCAGATTTACTGGGAAACGCTCGCCCACCACCGGACGATCCAGCGCCTCAAGGGGCTTCTCGGGCTCCCGGTCCGCAGTGACCTTCCGCGCGAAGGCTATCTCACCGTTTCCAAATTCTACGACTGAGCCCGGCCATTGAAATCTAAATCGGCAAACGCCCCGAACGGCGGCGCGGAAAAAACATCCTGGTTCTCCTGGCAGGCCGGCTTGGGCCTGGCGATCACTGCCTTTTTTTTGTGGCTGGCCTTCCGGCGAATTCCGCTGGGCGACCTCATCGGCCGCCTGAAAGAGGTGGGCATCGCTCCAATGCTGGTGGCGATCTCGATCGTTCTCGCCTCGGTGGTCCTGCGCGGCTGGCGCTGGAAGCTCATGCTCTCCCCCTCGGCTCCCGGCCTCCGGAGGCGCGACGCCATCGCCGCCACGATGGTCGGATACGCCGTCAACGTGGCGATCCCCAGGGGCGGGGAGGTGGCCCGGGCCGTGTTCCTCAAAAGGATCGCGCGCACATCGCTGGCCGCGGGCCTGAGTTCGGTCCTGGCCGAGCGCCTTCTCGACGTGGTCTCTCTGTGCATCCTTTTCGTCCTGACGCTGGCCTTCTACCAACACCGCCTCGACGAAATATTTCCGGACGTGGGCCGGGCCATGTTCTTCGCGGCGTTCGCCGCCTCGGCGGGGCTGGCGGTGGCCTGGGCAATCGGACGCTACCCCGAACGGGCCGCGGGGTTGGTGCGGAGAATTCTGGAAAAAGTCTGGCCCTCGCGGGCGGAAAGATTCTCGGTCATGGGAGAGAACTTTTTCACGGGATTCCGGGGCATGTTCATCCGCGAGAACACCGCCGGGATGATCCTTCTCTCGGTGGGGATATGGGTTCTGTATATCGCCGCGAACTGGGCGGTGGCCGCCGCTTTTTCGTCCGAAAAATTATCCTCCCTCTCGTTTCTGGACGCGGCGGCGATTACGGTCGTCGTGGCGATCTCTTTCACCATTCCCGCCCCCGGCGGAATCGGCACCACCCATTTTTTCGTCAGCAAGATGTTGACCACCATTTACGCCATCGACCCGGCCGAGGCCCTCGCCTACGCGACGCT
>DNYS01000109.1:319-12681 GCA_003506735.1 Nitrospinota bacterium | reverse complement strand
CCTGCGCCCCGCCAAGACCGCCCCAGGATCATAAACCGGGTTTCCCCGCCAGCAGGGCAAATGGAGCGTCTCACCCACGTCCGGCAGCCAATACAAATCGAACTTCATTCTATAAAAAACAAAAACCGGCGATCTTCCATCCCGGGAAATCGCCGGTTTTGTTTGTCTGGTCAGGCAAGGACCGAGTCCCGATCTCGCAAGCAGATCCTTCGCTCTCTTCAGCCGCCTAGATCTGCACCTTAGCGCTTAAACGGAAACAATTCACCGCTGCGTTTCCTCTTCAGGATGCCATTCCGGGCGAGGGGCCGGTCCATTCGGCAAGATTTGAAATACGGATTAATATTTTGATTTAAACGGACACCCGCGCGTAATCCCATCCGGTTTGGAACGAGACGACCTCACCGGTATCGGGGTCGTATTTAAGGCGCGGAATCTTGGCCAGGTCGCCGCCGTAGACGTGGATTCCCACGACGGGCTCCGCCGAGTGGCAGCTCACGCGGTGAACGTCCTGGTCCGTGGTGCAGCAGACGAAAACATCGCCCGCGCTGGCGATCCGCATGCCCGAGGGCGTGATCTCGGCCCGGCCTTCCATGACGCGGGCGCCCTGGCGGCGGAAGCTCTCTTCTTTTTCCGCCCCCCGGTAGATGCCGATCACCCCCCAGGTTCCGTGATCGTGAACCGGGGTGCGCTGGCCCACGTCCCAAATGCCCGCGCCGATGCTGAAGCTGCCGTCCGGCTCGATATGAATCCGATTCAGGGTGAACCCGGCCTTTTTCACGAGCAGCTGATCGGCGGTGAGAAGATCGGGATCGCCGATGATCGGCTTCATGCACGCGGCCACCCGGGCGGTGATTTCTTCCTCCGTCCCGCCGGCCTTGACGATCTCGCGGACCTCCCCTACGAACCGCTCCATCGGCTGCGCCAAGGCCCCACCTCCTTATGCCCCGAAAATTCAGTTGAAACCCTTCTGGAACGCCCCATGATAAGAGGCAACGCCCTCCGGGTCTAGCCGGCCCTCCCGCGCTCATGTTCCCCGCGCTCATGTTCGATGAGGGCCGCCTTGAGCTCCACGCCCGATCCGAAACCTCCCAGCTCGCCCGAGCTGGCGATGACGCGGTGTCAGGGAATCAGGAGCGGCACCGGATTCCGGTGGAGCGCCTGCCCCACGGCGCGGACCGCCCTGGGCCGGCCCGCCTCGGCCGCCACCCAACCGTAGGAGCGCGTCTCCCCGTAGGGAATCCGCTCCGCCGCCCGGAGGACATCGCGGCTAAACGGGGTCAGGGAAGAGAGGTCCACCGGAAGGCCGAAGGACCGGCGCTCGCCCGCAAGATATTCTTCAATCTCCCGGTGGGCCCTTCTGGCCAGCTTTCCGGTGTCCCCGAGGCTGGCCGGGTCATGCTTTGCGCCTCCGGCGCCGCTGAGCATCTGAACGGCGGAGATTTTGTCCCCTGAAAGGCCGACCGAAACCTCGCCCCGCACTCGGGCGAGCCAATGGTTCGATTGGGCGGGCGTGGATACGGGTGCATTCATGGCGCTGTTCTCCTTTTTTGAGTGCATTCTTTGAGAATCCGCCGGACGGCGGGCCTCGTTGATTTCTCTTCTGGCCGCGCGGACCATTCGGTCTCGAATCCAGCCGGACAGCGGAAGCTGGGCCAGCCCCGCCGCCTCGCGAAGAGTGTCCATCAGATTGGGTGAAACCCGGATATTCAAGGGAAGGCTTTGAGCGTGTTTTCGATATTTGTTCATGGACACATTGTAACGTAATTGGCATTACAATATCAAGGGGCCCGGCCCCCCGCTCCTTGCGGAGAGGACATGCGCCGGATACGAAAGGCTCGCCCGCGGGCTGATCGCCGCCGGATCAATCACTACAGGGCCAATCGATACCGGCCAGTCGAAACTGGGCCGCCTCCGGCGAAAACGCACCGTCTCCCCTAGCCGGAAAGCGCCGCCTTCGCCCGCGCCAGCTCCAGGACCCCGGGCGGCCGGCCCTCGGATTCGACCAGGGCGGCATCGGCCCCATCCATCTCCATCCGAAGAACCGCCTCGCCAAGCTCCGCATCCGGGGATACCCGGAGCGCCCGCAATGAGGGAGCCTCTTCTTCCGCCAGCTCCCCCGCCATATAAAACGTCTCGGGAGCGGCGACCCGCGCGGAAATTTCATCCCCCCGAAGAAGCCCGATTAGCCGTCCTCCCTCGGCGCGGACCGCCGCCCAGGGCGCGTTTTTCCGGTTCATCGAAACCCAGGCCGCGCGCGCGTCATCCCCGGCCTCGACGATGGAAACCGCCTGCAAAAAACACTCGCGAACTTTCATGGAATTTATTTCCCACAGTCCGGCGGGATGGCCCAAGAAGGATCATTCCGGCCGGTTGCCGCGCGGGGCGCGCTTACTCTCCCCGGAATACGGGCTTGCGCTTTTCCTTGAAGGCGGCGAGCGCCTCGGCGAAATCGCGGGTGAAGTTCAGGGGAAGGCGCACGGCGTTGGAAAATTCGATGGCCTGGGCCATCGACATATTCTGGGTATGGGCGATGACCTTTTTGGCCGCGCGAACCCCGAGCGGGCCGTTGGCGGCGATGGCCTCCGCCATGGCGGCAGCTTCGTCCCCCAGCCGATCGGCGGGATAGGCCCGGTTGACGAATCCGATGCGCTCAGCCTCTTTTCCGTCAAAACGCTTTGCGGTGTAAATCAGCTCCTTGGCCAGCCCGGCGGGAATCACCCGGGGCAGCCGCACGGTCCCCCCCGCGCCCGGAAATACGCCCAGCGCGGTTTCGGGAAAACAAAGGGTCGCCTCCTCGGCGGCGAGGCGGATGTCGCAGGCGAGCGCGATCTCCATCCCCCAGCCGAAGGCGTGGCCGTTGATGGCGGCGATGGTGGGCATGGGAAGATTCTCCCATTTCGTGACGGTTTCCATGCCGAGAAGCTGGTAGCGGTCGGCGTCCTCTTTGGTGTGGCTGGCGCTCTCCTTGAGGTCGCGGCCCGTGCTGAAGGCCCGGCCCTCGCCGGTCAGGAGGACAACGCACACCTCTTTTTCATCCGCCAGCGCGCCGCCCAGCGCGTCGAACTCCTCGGCGAGGTTCATCCCGAGGGCGTTCAGGCGCTCCGGGCGGTTAATGGTCACCCGGGCGACGCCAGCTTTGAGCTCATATTTGATCTCGGTAAATTCGCGCACAAATCCTCCCTCCGCTGGGAGCGCCGGCCGAAAAGATTATTTCTGGAGCTGTCCGGCCACCTCGTCCAAAAAGTCTTTCGTGACCGACTTCATCTCATCGGGGGTCAGGTTGCTGACCGGGTGGGGAAGCTTGACGTAGGGATGATCCGCCATCCCCTTGCCCTTGAACTGGAAATCCGCCGCCGTCTTGAACGCCTCGGTAATGATGGTGGTGGAGGGAATTCCTCTTTTTTCGAACTCCACGGTGTCGTGCACACTGCACAACGTGCAGGAGCCTCAGCCCCCAAGGGCGCAGATGACCACGTCGCACTGCTCGGCCATCTCTTCGATCATGGCATCCGGGGCCGGTTTCGAGTAATGCTCCTTCCGGCGCACGATCACTTCCTTGACCCCGTACTTCTCGCGGAGGCCCTCCCCCAGCGTCCGGAGAATGAGGCCGGCCTGCTCCTTCGTGTTGTCGAGGACGCCGACCACTTTCCCGCCGAGATCCGCCGGACGGTCCGCGGGGGGGATTGACTTGCTCGCGGTTCCCGCCGTGGGATCGACGAAATCCATCTTCACAGCCATGGCACATCTCCTTTCGGATTGAATTGTCGAATCGCCCGGACATCATATTCCGGCCTAGCGGGCCTGTCTATTATCGCGGGCTTCGCCGGGCGTTGGGCCGGGCGCCCGCCTGGGCCCGCTTCCCCCGGCGGGGAATTTTTGCGAAAATGCCGGCACCAGCGGCGGAATTGCGGCCAAAAGCCCCCGCCAATGCCCCATTAATCGACCGAATCCTTCATGGAGCAAAACCATGCCCAGCGAATTGATTGTCGGAAAATCCAACGTCCGATACGACGCCATCCCCAAATCGGACGGCTCCATGCCCTACGGGGAGGACTACATCCCCGACGGGGCGCTTCATTGCGGCGTTCTCTTCACCCCGGTTCCCCACGGCAAGCTCAAGAGCATCGACACCCGCGCCGCCAAGCGCGTGCCGGGCGTCGCCGCCGTGCTCACCGCCAAGGACATTCCGGGCAAAAACTTCCGCTTCGGCTCGGACACGGCCACCCACCCCGGCCAGCCCATCCTCGTCGAGGACATGATCGAGTTCACCGGGGACGCCCTCGCCGTCGTGGGCGCCGAATCGCGCGAGGCGCTCGAAGCCGGAATCGCGGCCATCAAGGTCGAGATCGAGGCCAGGGGCGGCGTCTGGACCACCCGCCACGGCGAGAAAACCGCCGGGGAGCGCCGGGTGTGCGATTTCGAGGTGACCCGGGGGGATGCGCCGGCCGCCTTCGCGGCGGCGGACGTCATCATCGAGCGCACCTACGAGACCCAGCTCGCCGAACACGCCTTCATCGAGCCGGCCTCCGGCACCTCATGGCTGGAGGAGGACGGCGTCCTCACCATCCGGGTCGGCACCCAGCTCATCGAATACTACCGGGCGATGGCCATGATGCTGGGCCTCCCTCAGAGTCGGGTGCGCCATCTGGGCACCTACGTGGGCGGCGGGTTCGGGGCCAAGGGAGTGCTCACCGTCGAGCCCTATCTGGCGCTCCTGACTCATATCACCCGGCGGCCCGCCCAGATGGTCTTGGGCCGGGAAGAGGGCATCCGCTCCACCGTGAAAAAACATCCCTTCAAGATGCACTACCGCACCGCCGCCTCGAAGGACGGAAAGATTCTCGCCGTCGAGGCCGAGGTGATCGGCGACGCGGGAGCCTATCCCTACAAGACCAACCTGTTCCTGCTCGGCGGGATGTGCATCGCCACCGGCCCTTACGAAGTGGCCAACGCCGCCATCCGCTGCCACGGCTATCTCACGAACAACCCCGTCACGAACGCCATGCGCGGCGTCGGCTCGAACCAGCTTTGCTTCGCCTACGAGAACCAGATGAATCTCGTGGCCGAGGCCCTGGGGATGGACCCCTTCGAGATCAGGCGTCGCAACTTCCTCCAAAAGGGCGGCAAGCTCGTGACCGGACAAAAGATCGAATTCGAGACGGGCCTGGATTCCTGCCTCGAGGGCGCCATCAAGGCGCTCGGACCCAAAAGAAAAGCCGCCCCCGGCAAGCGGATCGGCCAGGGCTTCGCAGCCAACATCACCGGCTACGGACGCCCCCACGACTCCGCCGAGGCTGCCGTCCACGTCGAGATGGACGGCAGCGCCGTCGTCCGCGTGAGCGCGCCCGACATCGGCGCGGGCCAGGGAGCCACCCTCCAGACCCTGGCCGCCGAATCGCTCGGGCTCCGGCTGGATCAGGTCTCCACCCGCCTGTCGGACTCGGCCGCGACCCCGCTCTCGGGCATCACGGCCGGCAGCCGGCAGACCCTCATGGCGGGCCACGCCGTCAAGCTCGCCGCCGACGAGGTTCGAAAATCGCTCGTCACGGGTGCGGCCTCGCTCCTAGAGGCGGCCGAGAGCGACATCCGCATGGGCGGCGGAGAGGCCTGGGTGGCCTCCTCTCCGGACCGGCGCGTCGCGCTGGGCCAGGCGGCGGGCAAGGCCAAGGCGATGGGCGAGTCGCTCCACTGCACCCACGGCTACAACATGCCCGGCCATGAGTACGAAAACCCCGAGCGCTACATGGGCGGGCTGGGCGGCTGGGCGGACTACACCTTCGGCGTCCACGCGACCGAGGTCGAGGTGGACATCGGCACGGGCGAGGTCAATATCCTCAAGCACGTGGCCGCGCACGACGTGGGCCGCGCCCTGAACCCCCAGAGCGTCGAGGGCCAGTTCGAGGGCGGCGCCGTCATGGGCATCGGCTACGCGCTGCACGAGGAGATCACGATGACCGAGGGGGCCTGCCGCTCGCAGAGCTTCCACGAGTACCTAATCCCGACCTCATCGGACGTGGGCGATTTCGAGTCCATCATCCTCGAGTGCGGAGAGGGCGCGGGCCCCTACGGCGCGCGCGGGGTGGGCGAGCCCCCCTGCAACAACGCCCCGGCGGCGGTGGCGCTGGCCGTGAACGACGCCATCGGCGGGGTCGTCTACGAGCTCCCCATCACCCCCGAGCGCGTCTGGCGGACGATTCAGGAAAAGGGCAACGGAAAGACCGGGCGCTAGGCGCACCTTCGAAAACGAACCGGAAAACAAAAAGGCCCCGGCGAAAACCGGGGCTTTTTTGCGGCCTGTCGCTTGTGCGGCGGGGTGCGTGATTCTAGGCCTCGAACTTCCGCGTCACGGACTGGCAGGAGACGTGCATTCCGGGCATCACCACGGTGCAGGGGCCGGGCCAGCCGCCCGCCACGATGAGGGTGAGGTCTTCCGGGTGACACACGGCGGGGACGAAGAAGTCATCATTCTCCGGCTCCACCGGGAACGGCAGGCGTTCGAGCCTGGGGTCGTGATCCCAGATGCCTGCGTTTTTGATGTCGCCCACGCGCCGCCCCGCCGTCCGGAAGAGGCGCTCGTGAACGTCCGCCTTGGAGAGGCCCGCATCGGCGCACAGGCGGGCGTGCTGGGGGCTGAGGGCGACGACGATGTCGCACCGTCGGTAGATGTTCGGCGAGCCCGTGCAGGACATCATGTCCCCGATGACGATGAAGAGGCGCTCCGGGTCCTGGCTCACGTCGTCCCAGACCAGATGCGGGCTTTCACACACAAGCGTGGTGAGAATGTTTTCCTCCAGCCCGAAGCCCTTGGTCTCCGAAAGAGGCTCCCAGGGGCTCTCCTCTTCGTTCTCGGCGATGCAAAACGAGTAGCGGCACGGCTCCCCGAAACAGGTTAACGATGCAATCCCCGGGATTCCCCCGCCCAGGTTGGTGAGGATGAGCCGAATGGGGCGTCCGATGGTGGCGTTCGCGCGGAAGCCGGGACCGAAGCAACCGGCGCCTCCGTGGAGACTGATCTGCCTGGCGTAGGGCCATTCACGACCATCAGGGGTGCACCGCCGCGCATGGTCACCTGGTTGGCGGTTGTATTGAGCCGCTCATCCGCTATCGTCTCTATGCCGGCGATGACGACGGGCATGTACTCGGGCTTGCATCCCGCCATAACGGCATGGACGGCGGCGGATTGAACCGTGACTTCCTCAAATGCGGGCGGGATGACGCCAAGGACTTCCTCCGGGGAGCGCTTTGTGCCCGAAAGCATCCGTTCAATCCGCTCTTCCGTCGGAGGAACGACGGGCAGGCCGTTCGACCAGGCTTTCTCGAAGAAAAATTCGAACTCATCGTCAAGAAGAGCCATGAAATTTCCTCCCGCAAACACCTTGGATGAATTCCCGAAATCTATGGCATAAAGGCCCGTGTCACGGGCCGGCTGGCGCCGTTCCAGCCGGACATAATCACACTGATCGGACCGGGGATGCCCCCGGCGACGATGACGATGAGATCGCCCGGAACCTTCATCGTGGGGACAAAGAAACTGTCATCATTCAGATCCACCTCGATGGGCAGGTCCTGGATCCGGTCCTCGTGGTAGCCTCCGCCGGTCTTGAGCTCGCCCAGTGTCTTGCCCGCCTTCTCGCAGAGCCAATTGTGGACATTCCCCTTGCTCCAGCCCGCGTCGATGCAAATCTGCGCATGATCGGGGCTTATCCCGACCACCATGTCGGACCGTCTGAGGGCGTTCATCCCGCCCAGGTGGGCCATGCCGTCGACAATTCCAGCGAGGAGCGTTTCGGGCCGGTTGCTCGTGTCATCAAAAATGGTCTTGGGGTTCTCGACGGCGACGGCGGTGACGACATTTTCCTCGGCGCGAAACCCCCGCGTCACCGAGAGCGGCTCCCAGGGACTTTCCTCTTCGTTCTCGCGGATGCAGTAGGTATAGCGCGAGGGCTGCGAGAAGGTGCTCATCGAGGTGACGCCGGGGATGCCTGCGCCGAGGTTCATGAGGATGAGGCGGATGGCGCGGCCGATCGTCGCGTTCGCCCGGAAGCCGGGTCCGAAGCAGCCCGAGCCGCCGTGGAGCCCAATCTCTTTTCCGTAAGGGCCGTTGAAGATCGTGAGGGGGGCGCAACTCTGCATGGTCGCCTGAATGCCGTTGATGTTGAACGGCTCCTCGAGCACCGCCTCGAGCGAGGCCAGGACGCCGGGAAAATGCGCCGCCTTGCAGCCCGCCATGACGGCGTGTACGGCAGCGCTATGCACCGTCGCGGTTTCGTTCGCCGGCGGAACCTCGCCGATCACCTCGCCGTGGTCCCGCTCCGTTCCGGTCAGCATCTCCGCGATGCGCTCCCCGGTGGGGATGACGACGGGCAGGCCGTCCGACCAGGGCTTATCGAAGAAAAATTCGAACTCATCGTCTGGCAAGGCCACCGGTATTCTCCTTTTCGAAAACTCCGTCTTTTCTGAATATTCCGCCGCTACACCGTAAACGCCCGCGACACCGCCCGGCTCCCGCCGTTCCAGCCATGCATGACCGCGCAGTGCGGGCCGGGGGAGCCGCCGGCCACGATGATGTGCAGGTCGGCGGGGTCCTTGATCACGGGCACGAAAAAATCATCGTCCTCCAAATCCACCTCGAACGGAAGGTCTTGCATCCACTCCGGACGGTACTGCCCCGCCCGCTTCAGGTCGCCGAGCCGCCGGCCCGCAAGGTCGCAAAGGCGGCGGCGGACGTCTTCCCGGGAAAGATCTGCGCAGATGGCCGCCTGCTGGGGCGAAAGGGCGAGGACAAGGTCCGAGCGCACCCATTGGTTCCAGCAACCCAGGTGGGACATGGTGTCCGCGATGGAGACGAAAAGCTGCTCCGGATTCCGGGCGTAGTTGTCCACCACGAGCTGGGGGTTTTCGCAGGCGACGGCGGTGACGGCATTCTCGCCCGCTTCGAGCCCCCGGCTCACCGAGAACGGCTCCCAGGGGCTGCCCGCCTCGTTTTCAGCGATGCAAAACGTGTATTTCGACGGCTGACCGAAGGTGCTCATCGAAACGACGCCGGGAATTCCTCCGCCCAGGTTCAGGAGCATGAGACGGATCGCGCGGCCGATGGTCGCGTTCGCACGGAAGCCGGGGCCGAAGCAGCCCCGCCCGCCGTGGAGGCCAATTTTTTTCGCATAGGGGCCGTTCACGATGAGCAGCGGGGCGGAGCTATTCATCGAGCCCTGGAGGCCGTTCAGCCCGAACCGCTCATCCAGCATGGACTCGAGGCCCGCGATGAGGACGGGCAGGTATTCGGGACGGCAGCCCGCCATGACCGCGTGGGCGGCGATGGCCCGCACCGTCGCCTCGCCGAACGCCGGCGGAACCGCGCCGATCAGCTCGACCGGATCGCGCGAGGCGCCCGAGATCATTCGCTCAATCCGCTCTTCGGTCGGGACGACGACCGGAAGGCCGTCCGACCATTTTTTCTCAAAAAAAAATTCGACCCCGTCCATCTCGCCGGTCATGGCGTGAACGCCCGCGACACCGCCCGGCTCCCGCCGCTCCAGCCGTGCATGACCGCCGTGACCGGGCCGGGCACCCCGCCCGCGACGATGAGCTTCAAGTCCTTCGGGTCTTTAAGGGTGGGAATGAAAAAATCATCGTCTTCGAGGTCCACCGGAAAGGGGAGGTCCCGGATCCGCCCGGGCCGGTAGTCGCCGCCACGCTTCATCTCGCCCAGCCGGCGGCCCGCCAGCGCGCAAAGGCGCGCGTGGACATCCTCCCGGCTCAGCCCCGCCCGGCCGCAGATGGCCGCTTGCTGCGGGGCCAGGGCAACGACCAGATCGGACTGGGCCCAGTTGTTCCAGGAACCCAGGTGGGCCATCGTATCGGCGATCGCGACAAACAGGCGCTCGGGCCCGGTGCTCACGTCGTCGAACACGAGTTGGGGGTTTTCGACGGCAACCAGGATGAGGACATTTTCCTCCGGCGAAAACCCGAGGGATTCCGAAAGCGGCCCCCAGGGGCTTTCCTCTTCGTTTTCGCGGATGCAGTAGGTATAGCGCGAGGGCTGGGAGAAGGTGCTCATCGAGGTGATGCCGGGTAGGCCCGCGCCGAGGTTCATGAGGATGAGACGGATGGCCCGGCCGATGGTCGCGTTCGCCCGGAAGCCGGGACCAAAACAGCCCAGGCCGCCGTGAAGGCCAATCTCCTTCGCATAGGGGCCGTTCAGGATCATCAGCGGGGCGACGGCGTGCATGGTCGCCTGGATACCGTTGATGTTGAACGGCTCCTCGAGCATCGCCTCCGCGCCCGCCAGGACGGCCGGCAGATATTCGGGCCGGCAGCCCGCCATGACGGCATGGACCGCCACGTCGCGCACGCTCGCCGCTTCGTAGGCCGGGGGTATCTCGCCCACCGGCTCCTCCGGGCTCCGCGAGGTGCCCGTGAGCATTCGCTCGATTCGCTCCCCGGTCGGCGGAACGACCGGGAGGCCGTCCGACCAGGGCTTATCGAAAAAAAACTCGAATTCGTCCTCCGGTGCGCTCATGGCAGGTCTCCCGCCGCCGCCGTGGCTTCCCGGCAACGCGGCCCGGCTAGTTGACCGTGCGCGCGCCCCGGCCGATGGCTTCCTTGAGATCCTCGGCGAGCGGTGAGCCCATGCGCACGAGGGCGGCGTAGTCGCGCATGGCGGCCTCGCGCCTTCCGGCCAGGGCAAGCGCCTTGCCCCGGTACTCGCGAAGCTCGGCGTAGCCGGGATTCATCTCGACCGCACGGTTGTAAGCGGCGATGGCTTCGTTCAGGCGGCCGGCATGGCGGAGGCTGTAGCCCAGGAGGGTGTATGCCTTGTAGTCTTTCGCGTCCTCGGCGACGGCCTTTTGAAATAGCGCGGCCGCACGCTCCCACCGGCCCTGGTGAACCTGGATGCGTCCCTGCTCATAGAACGAGCCGTTGAGGTCGGGCTTCGGATGACGGGCGGCCTCGTAGCCGAGGGCAGCCGTTGAAAAAACAAGCGACAAAGCGAGAGCGAAGACAGCGGCGCGCATGGAACATTCCTCCTGAAAAGTCGTATAGCCAGTGTATAGCCGTATGGCCAGCGAAAAGTCGTATGGCCGATGAAAAAGCATATGGCCGGTAAGCCCAAAGGACGATCAACGTTTTTACGGGTGGACGTTTTCGTCAGAAACGGTAATTTACCGCCGGCGGGGAAAAAGCGCCACCCCTTTTCGGGGGCGTGGCAGGCCACCCGTGAGGGCATTTTACAGTAAAATACACCCGGCGCAGCACATGGCCAGACCACCAACCCAAGGAGATTGTCATGCCCGTATATCCGGATTTCGGCCACAAGGGAGAGGGAGGCATCTCCTACACCACCGCTTCGGCGGAGTGGCGGCACGGCCAAAACATGAGCATCGGCTACCTGAAAATGGAGCCCGGAACCTCCTCCACCCCCCACAGCCACGCCGACGAGCAGTTTATCTATATCCTCAAGGGCACCGTGCGCCTGGCCATCGACGGCGGAATTCACGATGCCTCCGCTGGAGACCTGGTGCATTTCCCGCCCGGCGCGGTCCACGAGATCGAGGTGGCCGGGGATGAAACCGCGGAATTTCTCTTGAGCCGGGGCCCGTCCCGGCAAAACCCCAACGAGGATGTCATCGTCCCCGATGGCGCGGCTGCCCGAAGCGTCCTTGGGAATAAATAAAAAAAGAGGGCCGATCGCGCGGAACCGCCCACTTTTTTCGCTCGCCGGGAAGGCGCTATTCGTTCACGTGCCAGTTGTCGGTCATCGCGCAGCCGCTCGCCTTGAAAAGGTTGTAGACCGGGCAGCGCTTGAAATAATCCGCCTTGAGGGCCTCGATTTGATCGGGGGCCGCGGCGATTT
Organism: Nitrospinota bacterium; assembly: GCA_003506735.1. Classification (GTDB taxonomy): domain Bacteria; phylum UBA8248; class UBA8248; order UBA8248; family UBA8248; genus UBA8248. The sequence goes on along the minus strand of DNYS01000109.1, from coordinate 827 downwards.
TCAGCCAAACATCCGTCACCGCCTCGCTCGGGTTGGATTGATAACCCTCCTGACCCGCGATCCCGCGCGGGCTGTAGACGATGGTGGATTTCACCTTGAGCGATTCGACCTCGAGCTTGGCGTCCTTGGCGCACCGCTCGAGGATGACCGCCGTGCATCCGGCGAGCGATGTCACCAGATAGCCTGTCGGCGAGGGGCCCTCGTCCGAGCCGCCCAGGCGCTTGGGCTCGTCCACGATCATGGTATGCCCGCCCTTGACGGTTACCACGCTCTTGGCGTGACCCTTGAAATCCGCCTCCGCCCAGTTCTCCGTCGTCTCCGGAAGCTCCTTGGCTTTGATGGCCATGTTTCGTCTCCTTTGATGTTCATCCTGGAACAAAGTGAATCTTCCGCACATTCCCCGCGAGGAACGATCATTCACCTCCCAAATTACCGCCCCTACCCGGCGGCTCCGCCCGGCTCGTAGTTGAGGTTGGGGGCGAGCCAGCGCTCGGCCTCATCGAGGGAG
>DNYS01000109.1:0-129 GCA_003506735.1 Nitrospinota bacterium | reverse complement strand
ATTCCCCGGAAACGCTCTTTGATCAAATCCTCTTCGGAAATTTTTTCGCCCATTGCATAGCCCCAGTGAACCTTCCGGACGCGCTCGTGGAGGCATTCGGCGAAAGCCTCGGCCAGCCGGTCGGCCAGC
>DNYS01000142.1 GCA_003506735.1 Nitrospinota bacterium | reverse complement strand
TCGCACTCCCTTGCGGGAACCGGAATTTGAATATATCGTTAATCAATTAAATTCAATTAGTTATAGATATTATGTGTAATCAGTGTGTCATATAATGGTAGGCATTTTGAGAGAAAATGTGTACCATGTTAAAATTGGGATTTGACTTGATCTCCGTTCCTTACGAGCGTGAAAATGATACAGGACCATTACAATCACATCACAAACGAGATGGCGACTGCGGAATTGACGGCCTTTAGGAACAATCCCAACGCATTGGCGGAAGGTTAGGTGGTGGAGTTATCTCATTTGAAATGAGATAATTTAGATGTCCGCTTTCGGGGGTAAAGCGGACATTACTGTGACAACTTAAGGGGGCGACCTCCGCTGGCGCTAGCTGGTCGGGCCGTCTTTCTCCGTTCCAAAACCTGTTATATTTGCGCTGGATGCTCACCCAGATGCATGATGAGGTCGCGGACGAGTTGGAGGCCACCCGCCGCCAACAATGCGTTTTGGTCGTATCGGAAGCACTGTTCATTGGCCGGTTGTCCTGCGATCTCGAATTGTAACGGGCTCACACTCTAGCAAGCGATATTTCGGACGTCTCCCCATGGTTTATTTGAATTTCAATAATTCACCCATGGACAATCTGGACAACAGAGATTTCGATAGCTACGGTGCGCGGCTTGATCATTGATACCAACTACAAAAGGAACCGGCTCCGTCATGATTAGAGTCTTCATCGGTTTCGACCCGGTCGAAACGGTTTCCTATCACGTGCTGTCCCATTCCATCCATGCCCGGGCGTCCGAGCCGGTATCGATCACGCCTTTGATGCTGTCGCAATTGGGCGGCGTGATGATGCGCGAACGCCATGAATTGCAATCCACGGATTTCTCTTTCTCCCGGTTTCTGGTTCCCCATCTCTGCGATTTTGAGGGCTGGGCGTTGTTCATGGACTGTGACATGCTGGTGCTGGACGATATGGCGGACCTGTGGAAACTGCGCGACGATGCCTTCGCCGTCCAGGTGGTTAAACACGATCACGTTCCCGAAGAGACGATCAAATTTCTCGGCCAGCCCCAGAGCAAATATGAAAAAAAGAACTGGTCCAGCGTCATGCTGTTCAACAACGCCAGGTGCAAAGCGCTGACGCCTGATTTCGTCAACACCGGGACGGGGCTTGAACTGCACCGCTTCCAATGGCTCGGCGACGACAATCTGATCGGCGAGATCCCGCACCGCTGGAACCACTTGGTCGGCTATGACGAAACGGTGCCGGTGAGCCAGGTTTCCAACCTGCACTACACCATCGGCGGGCCCTATTTCGACGAATACAAAGACACCGATTTCGCCGAGGAATGGTTCGCCGAGAAGGGCGCCATGGAACGCTGCGATCAAAACACCTGAATTGAAGAAAGCAAAAGAGATAAGGGGATAGGGGGTAAAGGGGGAAAAGACGGGATAGATTCCACCGCGCCTTCGGCGCATTTTTTTCTTATCCACTGTACTTGTTTTGTTTATCAATGAGTTATACGACACATGCGGCATCCATGCGACACTAACCTGTAAGAATAGCCTCTAAAGCAGACATGAATCACCTTTCGAGAAAGAGTCCGCTTCTAGCCAAAAGCGGACTTCGAGGGAACGGCAGTCTGGGGTCTTTTTATGACCCGGAGCAGATACCACGAGGTGGCCCAATTTTATTTTGAGATTGGGCGCATTCTGAACCTCGAAGGAGGACAATAGAATGAATCGCAAACGCTAGATCCAAGAACAGATCATCAGCATGTTGAAACCATGTCGCCCGTTTTCCAGCCTAAGGCCGTCCATGGGGACGTTGACGAACCGTCCCGTAGAAAAGATTATGGTAGCCTCGATGACTGCCTCACTGTTCCCGGTTATGACGGAGTCCCTATTGCCTTCTTTGGTCCGATCCCCATGAGTCGCCAGACCATGAACGTTTCCGAGACGCTTGCGATGGGGCTCGCCCATCACCAGGCGGGACGTCTGAAAGACGCAGAAGAGGTTTACAGCCGGGTCCTCGACACGGACTCCGAAAACCCCGAAGCGCTTCATCTTCTGGGGACCCTCGCCTTGCAGACCGAGCGACCGGACCGGGCCCTGAAACTGATCGAAAAGGCAATTTTGAAAAACCCCGGCGAGCCGAGCTATCACAACAACCTCGGCGAGGCGCACCGGGCGTTCGGCGACAACGCCGCGGCCATTGTGTGTTATCGTCGGGCGCTGGAGATCGCGCCCGACTTTTCGGATTCGCTCTCGAACCTCGGCGATGTCCTCACGGAAGAAGGAGAACTCGAAGAAGCCGAGGCCTGTTACCGGCATGCGATCGACACCGACGCCGGCTCCTGCGAGGCCTTAGCTGGCCTAGGCACCCTCCTCGGTAAGGCCGGAATCCTCGACGATGCTGAAAGGTGCTACCGCCAGGCCCTGGCAATAGCGTCCGAGCATCCAGAATACCTTAATAACCTGGGCCTCGTGCTCAAGGATCTCCATCGTCCCGAAGAGGCCTGCGACTGCTTCCACCAGGCTCTGGAGGCAGCGCCTGATCACGCCGCGATCCACAACAACCTGGGCAATACCTTGGAAGCCCTGGGCAAGTCGATCGACGCCCACGCGTGCTATAGCCGGGCAATCGCCCTCGATCCGAATTTCCCCGAGGCAAGTTATAACCTGGGCAAGCTTTTGATGACCGAGGGGCGGCTTGACGATTCGATGGCGTGTTACCTCCGGGTACTCGAAATCGCCCCCGACCACGCGCGGGCGCACCAGGGCATTGGGTATATTCATTTTCTGCGCGGCCAATGGCGGGACGCCTGGGAGGGCTATGAATGGCGCTGGAGAGATTCGGACCGGCGGCACCGGTCCTTCACGCAGGCCCGCTGGCAAGGGGAGCCGATCAAGGACAAGACCGTGCTGGTCTGGAGCGAGCAGGGGGTCGGCGACGAAATATTTTTCGCGTCCATGGTCCCGGACGTTATGGCCGCCGGCGCCCACGTCGTGCTGGAAAGCGACCCGCGGCTGGTACCGCTTTATCAGCGCTCCTTTCAAGGTGTCGAATGCGTTGTCCGGGCCGATCCACCGATCGCCCGGATTGTCAGCGATAGCATCGATTTTCAAATCCCTATTGGCAGTCTCGGCCGGTGGTTCCGCTCGTCGCCCGGCGATTTTCCGGACCGGCGGTCGTATCTCTCCGCCGACGGAGAAAAAACCCGGGCTTTCAGGGCACAATACCGCAAAGGCAGGGATGAATTACTGATCGGCATCTCATGGCTGAGCAAGAACGTTGAGTTCGGTGGCGACAAGTCAATGACACTTCGGGAATGGCTTCCCGCGATTCGGATTCCGGGGGCGCGTTTCATCGACCTTCAGTACGGCGACACGGCGGATGAACGCCGGGACTTCGCCGACGGAACGGGCGAAACGCTGTTCCATGACGAAGAGGTCGATTCGCTTGCCGACCTGGATGTCTTCGCCGCCCAGGTGGCGGCCCTCGATCTCGTCATCTCCATTTCCAATACCACCGTGCACCTGGCCGGTGCCCTTGGCGTACCGGTCTGGGTGTTGCTGTCGACCGTGCTGGTGCCGCCGGGGCGCTGGATGGTGGAACGCGAGGACAGCCCCTGGTATCCGTGTCTTAGGTTGTTTCGCCAATCGCAACGGGGGGAATGGGGAAACGTGATCGAGCGCGTGGTCCGGGAACTGACACAGATGGTAGACATCCGGCGTTAGGGCGTTTGCCGGCACCAGAGGAGGTGCCTATCGATCAGCCCGCCCTGGGCCGCCTCGAAATCGTCCCGGTTGTCTAGGTTCTTCAACGCCGGATCGTCCGGGAACTGGTCTCGGTAAGTGTCATCGACGCCAACGTCAGCTGCAGGTTTTGATGTTAATAATAATCGAGTGTATATTATAATTTATACTCCCAGATGTTGTCGCCTGTTGAAATCCGCCCGTGAAATTTAGTCGCTCTAATCCCAGCCCACGGTTTAAAGAACTCGCACAGTTTTACCGGGACATGCATCAACAGGGTGACCAGTTGAAGCAAGTTCCCGCAGATAAAACGTTCGATGGCAAAAGCCTCCGGACCCATATCCTAGCCGTGAAACAAGCGGTCGAAGAATTTCAGCTAAAGACCTTATTGGATTACGGATGTGGTAAAGCGAAATTTTACGATTACGCAGAACTCAAAACGCCTAACGGAAAGACATTGAGAGGGTTGAAACAAATTTGGGGAGTTGACGGAATCACGTTTTATGACCCTGGTTTTGAACCCT
>DNYS01000140.1:5386-14302 GCA_003506735.1 Nitrospinota bacterium | reverse complement strand
TCACCGCCACCGGCGCGCGATGGCATGATCGCCCCCCGAATTCATAAAATGAACCGGTGTGAATATATTTGCCGGTATGGTACCGGCAAAATAAAAGGCGGGCAAGGAGGGGGGGGCGGATATTTTCCGCCGCGGGCCCGGGATCGCCCGCCGGGCTTGACTTCCGGGGGATTCGCTCCATAGTGACGGTACCGTTCATACACTTCGCGACGGGAGGCCGGGAGCCCCCGGCCACACCGGGAGGGTGCCGTTTCCATGCCGGACCGCAGCCGCTTGAGCCACAAATGGATCACCGAGGAGTTTTATAAAGTCCACGATGTATACGGTTTTCGCGCGACGATGTTCGTGGAGTGGGGGTTCCGGCCCGCCGACGTGAAGCGGACGACAGAGCGGATCAAGGTTCCGGGGGCGGTGGTCAAGGAGTGGGTGCGGACGGCGGCCCAGGAGGAAGCATTCGCCCGGCGGGCCGAGAGTGAGGGGCACCGGGAGAGCGCGGCCGAGCTCTACTACCGGGCGGCCCTTTATTACGGGCCCGCCTGCGGCACGATCCACAAAAACAACGCGCAAAAGATCGAGCTCTACGGGAAGATGATCTCCTGCTACGAGAAATTCATCGATCTCTTCGAGGAGGCGTCCCTGGAGCGGGTGGAGATCCCCTTCGAGAACGGGAAATCGATTCCGGGCATCTTTCAGGCCGTGCCGGGCGTCGAGGGGGCGCCCTGCGTGCTGATCGTTCCGGGCATGGACACGATCAAGGAGTACATGCCCAGCCCCTACCACAATCATTTCCGCCGCCGGGGCATGGCCACCCTCAGCATCGACGGGCCCGGCCAGGGGGAGAGCAACGTCCGGGAGACGTGGGTGACGGTGGACAACTTCGAGCGGGCGGGCTCGGCCGCCATCGATTATCTCGAGGGCCGCCCGGAGGTGGACGCCTCGCGGGTGGGCCTCTACGGGTGGAGCATGGGGAGCTACTGGGGTCCGCGCGTCGCCGCCTTTGACGATCGCCTCAAGGCGTGCGTCGGGGCGATGGGCGTCTATCTCGGAAAGGACCCCCTCTTCAAGACCGGCAAGCCGGCCTACCGGGCGAACTATATGTACATGTCCGATGTCCATGAAGAGGAGGCCTTCGACGCCATGGCGGCCCGGATGACGCTGGAGCCGGTCGCGGGGAAGATCAAGTGCCCGACGCTTCTGGCGATGGGGGAGTTCGACGAACTTTGCCCGCTCGAGGACGCCGAGCGCCTCTTCGAGATGCTCGGCTGCCCGAAGGAGCTTTGGGTCTACGAGAACGAAACCCACACGCTCGGATCGAGGCTCCCCGATTTTTATCTGGCGGTGGCGGACTGGATCCGGGACGCGCTGGAGGGAAAGTTCGGCGAGGGACATGCGCGGCGGGTGTTTATCGACGCCCGCTGAGGAGACGGCGCGCGGCCCGAGGCGGCGCGCACGGTTGGGAGATTTTCAGGAGGAGAGGAAAGATAAAGACGAGATACGGATGGATGTTGGGAGTGGTTGCGGCGGTGTTGCTGGTTGCGGGTTCGATCGGGCTTTCGGCGGATACGGCCGCCGCCCAGAAACGCATCACCATGAAGGGCGGTCAGATACGGGGCGCCTATAACCGCTGGACGAGCGCCTATGCCATCTTTCTGACAAAGGAGATGGATGGGATTCAGGTGTCCTCGGAGTCTTCGACCGGAGCCTCCGAGAACGTCCGCTCGGTGAATTCGGGTGCGGTCAAACTGGCGCTTACCTTTTCGAGCGAATCGTATCTCGGCGCGCGCGGGTTGGCCCATTATTAAAAGGTCCAGAAAAATCTACGGACCATGACCTATCTCTTCGGCTCCGTGGGCCATCTTCTCCTTCCGGCGAAAAGCTCCGTGAAAACGGTTTACGATTTAAAGGGAAAAACCCTTTCGATGGGCGGGCCCGGATCGGGATCGGCGAAGAACCTCACCAACCTCCTCAAGCATCTGGGAATCTGGGGTTCGTTCAAGGCGGTCTACCTGGGGCGGAAAAGCCCCGAGGCGATGCGGAACGGAAAAATTATCGGCTACAACTGGCATCCAGGCCTGGGCAACGCGATGATCCGCGATACGGCCACCATGATGCGGATCCGCTTCATCAACATGGACGCCCCCGCGAGGAAGTCGGGATTCTACAAGAAATTTCCCTATTACGGGCCGACGGTTATTCCGGCGGGCGTTTATCCGAACGTCAACGTGGACACGCCCACGTTCGGGACCGGAAGCGTGATGATCGCCAACAAGAACGTCTTGGCGGATTTGATCTACAAGATTATGACGCTCATCTACTCGAAGAAGGGGATGAAATACATCCTCTCCGCCGCCGGCAAGGTGGCGAGTGAACTGTCGATCGCCAACGTACTGAAACTGATCAACGCGCCGCTCCACCCCGGCGCCGTCCGGTTCTGGAAGGAAAAAGGCAAGAAGATTCCTGCGGACATCATGCCTTAACGGGATACGGTAGCGGATGAACGGCCCCCCCGCGGGACGGGTCCGCGCGGGGGGCGTTTCCGGGGGCATGATGGCGGCAATCGAAGATACTTCTCAAACGGCTTCGCCCGCTGCCGGGGGCAGCCGCGCTTCGCAGCTCACGGGCGGCTGGGCATGGCTCTACCGCGGCATGGCCGTTGCGCTCGGGTTATTCGCCGTCTGGTCCGCCGGACCGGGAAATCCCGAGGAGAATTTCCATCTCGGCTTCTATACCCTCGTCACCTGGATTCTCACCCTGCTTCTTTTCCCCGGCCAGAAGGGTGCGCCCTGGCGCCCGCCCAGCCGGGCGGACCTCCTGCTGGCGGCGGGGCTCACAGCCCTGATCGCCTATTCCATCTGGAGGGCGGACGCCGTTTCCGAAAAAGGGGCCGCCGCCGCCGACTGGATCGGGTGGGCCGCCGCCGCCGGGGTGGCCGCCGTCTCCCTCCGCAGGCCCCAGGCGATCAATTTCGCCCTCAAAGGGCTGGCGATCCTGTGCCTGGGATATTTCATTTACCACTATCTTGAGCTCCAGGACTGGATGGGCGCCTGGACGTCCACCGATTTCTGGATGGCGTTTTTGGCCATCGGGCTCTCGCTCGAATCCGCGAGGCGGGGCTGAGTCTTTGGATACCGGCCATCGCCGCTTTCGCGCTCCTCTATGCCCATTTCGGGTGGATTTTCCCGGGCCAGCTCTCCCACCGGGGCTCGACGGTCCACCAAATCGTGAACTACACCTTCTACTCCCAGGAAGGCATTTTCGGCGTCATGACGGGCGTGATGGCGACCTATGTCCTGATATTCATCTATCTGGGCGCCTTCATGAACCGCTCGGGAATGGGCCGGTTTTTCATCGATTTGCCCCTCTCCCTGGCGGGCCGGTCGGCGGGGGGCCCCGCCAAGGTGGCGGTCCTGGCCTCGGCGATATTCGGCTCCATATCGGGGAGCAGCATCGCCAACATCGTATCGACGGGCACCTTCACCATCCCGCTCATGAAAAAAGTGGGGTTCCGCCCCCAGGTGGCCGGGGCGCTGGAAAACAGCGTCTCGCTCGGGGGCCAGCTTCTTCCGCCCGTCATGGGCTCGGGGGCGTTCGTGATGGCGGAAATTACGGGGGTGCCCTACGTCCGGATCATGGCCATCGCCGCCGTCCCCGCGCTCCTTTACCTTCTTTCCATCGGATTTATCGTCCACTTCGAGGCGAAGCGGAACGGAATCAGCGGGATGGCCGAGGAGGACCTTCGCCGTCCGATGGAGGTTTTCAGGGAAGGGTGGTTCCACCTGCTCCCTCTGATCATCCTGCTGGCGTTTTTGATCGCGGGCTATTTGCCGGATTGGTGCGCGGCCATGGCCATTTTCTCCATCATCATAATCAACTGGATCCGGGTGGGCTTGTCCCGGTTCTCTCCGGATACGTTTCCCGTGCCCAAGGAAAAAATGGATTTACGGGGGATCGCCGCCTCGTTCATCGAGGGGACCGAGAACTCCCTGATCGTCGGATCGGCCGCCGCCGCGGTCGGCATCATCGTGGGCATGGTCGCCCTGACGGGCCTTGGCCTGAAGATGAGTTATTTGCTGGTCGCCTTTTCGGGGGGGAGCCTCCTGTTCGCATTTTCCTGGTCGCGGTCGCGTCTCTGGTTCTGGGGATGGCGCTCCCGATCACGGCCTCCTATCTCGTCCTCGTCGTACTGGCGGACCCGGCGCTGGAAAATCTGGGCGTACCCCTCATCGCCGCCCATATGATCGTCTTCTGGCTCAGCCAGGACTCGAACATCACGCCCCCCGTCTGCTTGGGCGCCTATGTCGCCGCCTCCATCGCCGGGGCCGATCCCTGGAAGACGGGCTGGATGAGCTTCCGGTTCGCCAAGATGCTCTATGTTGTTCCTTTGCTGTTCGCATATACTCCGATTTTGCTGGCGGGTTCGGCCGGCCTCGTCATTTGGGTTATGGTCTCGGCCTTGATCGGCACGCTCGCATTCTCGGCCTGGACGATGGGATACCTGGCGAGGAAAACGAGTATCCTCGAGTGGATCGTCCTGGGAGGGGCGGCGGCCCTTAGCTTCACGCCCGCGCAGTTTATTTTCCGGGGAGGCGTTTCGGGATATGCCCTGAACGTGGTCGGGGCCGCCCTGCTGGGCGGAATCTTTCTCTGGCAGTGGAGATCGCCGGACCTCGCCGCGGCAAGCTGACCGGCCATACCGTGGACGGGCGCGGCGCCGCAGCCGGTCATATCGCGGCCGGCCATGCCTCGACCGGCCATACTGGGCCGAATCAACGAGGCCCGTTCAAGGAGGGAAATGCCATGGACAACGATTCGGTTGCGCCGGCCGGCCGCACGGCCCTGGCGGAAAAAATGAACGCGGCCCTGCGCCTGGAGCCGGGAAAAACCGCCGCGATCACCATCGACTGCCAGCGGGGAAACCTCGAGCCCGCCATCGCCTCGCTGCCGGTTCCCGAGGCCGAGTGCGAGCGCGTGATTGCCGGGACGAACCGCATGCTCGCCCTCGCCCGGCGGGCGGGTGCGCCCGTGATCCACGTCTACACGGTCTACGAGGAGCCCCTGCTGGGCAAGCATCCCTTCGAGCGGGCCATGCTCGAATCGAAGGTATCGTTCACCCCGCACCGGGAGAGCGATTTCTCCCGGCACAAATTGCCCGGCTCGCCCGAAGGAGAATTCATGCCCGATCTCGACGTGCGCCCGGAGGACTATCTCATCGGAAGCAAGCGCACGTTCGATATGTTCTACGGCACCCAGCTCGAGGGTTTGTTGCGCGGCCTGGGCTGCGATACCCTCCTCATCGCCGGCTGCAACACGAACACATGCGTCCTCGCCTCGGTCTTCGGCGCCTACTGCCGGGGCTACCGGGCGGTGGTGCCGGAGGATTGCGTCGCCTCGGCCTACGGGGAGGATCTTCACCGCTTCGCCCTCGCGAATATCCAGCGGCGGCTCGGGTGGGTCCTCACCCTGGATGCGCTGGCTGAAAAACTGGGGGCGCCCGCCGCCGCCGGAGACCGCGCGCGCTAGAGCCGGAACCATTGGGGAGAAAACGAAATGCCGAGCACGAGTGAGCCCGAACTTCGCTACCGGGTCGCCCTCGCCGGGCGGATCCTGGGTTTTCTGGGCCAGACGGACGCCATCCTGGGATTTGTCGGAGCGCGGGCGGCCGACGGAGCCTCGTTCTGGATGAAGCAGATGCCCATGGGCCTGGACGAGGTGCATCCGGGCGATCTGCTCCGCATCGACTACGAGGGAAACGTCGTCGAGGGCGAGGGGCGCAAGCACAACGAATGGGTGCTCTTCGCCGCCCTGTTCCGGGACCGGCCCGGGATGGCGGCCGCCGTTCACACCCACGCGCCCTATTGCCTGGCCGTGGCCGCCCAGGGCAAGAGCATCGAGCCCTTCGATCAGTTCGGAACCTATTTCTACGCCAACGGCGTGCCCCTTTTCGAGGACTCGCCCGAGCGGGTCTACTCCTTCGAGTTGGCCGGGGCCATCCTGGACCGGATGGGGGAGTGTCCCGCCACCATCATCACCTATCACGGAATCCTGACCCACGGCGCGAGCGTCCGGGAGGCCTGCATGCGGGCGGTTTATCTCGAGAAGGCGGCCCAGACCCAGCACCTCGCCTGGCAGGGCGGCGCGGCGCGCCCCCTCGACGGCGCCCTGGCCCGGAAGCTGGGCACGAACGCCCCCTACGATCTGCTGTACGAGTTTTCGTGGAACTACTACGAGAGGCGGATCCAGGCCCTCTCGCCGGATTTCAAGCCCTAGCGTTTGAGCCGCAGCGGCCTTGCCGTAAAATGCGCGGATTCGCGGGCGGGACGGTTGCGCCGCCGCGGCCACGGCCCGGCCCCGCCCGAGCGGGCTCACCCGAGCGGCCCCTCGCGATCGAAGGAGATGTCATGGAGGACGATAGGTATCCCCTCTGCCCGGGGCCCGACCCCGAACCAAGAGCCCCCCGCATCGAGATCCCGGCGGGGGCATGCGACACGCACGCCCACGTTTTCGGCCCCGAGGAGAAATATCCCCTCTCCCCCCGGCGCGGGTACACGCCGCCCCCCTGCCCGCTCGAGGATTATTTCCGGCTCCACCGGATCCTCGGCATCGAGCGCGGGGTGTTGGTCCAGGCCAGCGCCTACGGAACCGACAACGCGATGATCATGGACGCGCTCGCCGGGGAGAGCGGCCGCCTCCGCGCCGTGGCGGCGGTGGACGGATCGGTCACCGACGCCGAATTGGAGCGGATGAACGAGGCCGGCGTCCGGGGCATCCGGATCAACCTGGCCGACCCGGGCGGCAACCCGTTCGCCTCCTTCGATGAGATCGGATTAATGGCGGAGCGCATCCAGAGCCTGGGCTGGCACATGGAGTTTTTGATCCACGTGAACGATTTTCCCGATATCCGGAAAACCTTCTCCGCCCTGGCGGTGGATTCGGTGTTCGGGCATCTGGGTTATATCCCCACCTCCGAGGGAACCGGGCACCCGGGCTTCCGGGAGTTTCTCAATCTCGTGCGCGACGGGCGCGCCTGGGTGAAGCTCACGGCCCCGAACCGCATCACGGGTCTCGATCGCCCGCCCTACCGGGACGTCGATCCCTTCGGCCGCGCGCTGGTGGAGGCCAACCCGGACCGGATGCTCTGGGGCTCGGACTGGCCCCACGTCTATTTTTTCAAGTTTTGTCCCAACGACGGGGACATACTCGATCAGCTCGCCGACTGGGCGCCGGACGAAGCCGTGCGCCGGAAAATCCTGGTGGACAACCCCGCCGCGCTGTATGGATTTCGGTGAAGAGAAAAAGAAGATGTCGGATTAGGAAAAGAAAAGAATAAAAGAAATTCGCCGCCCCGCGCGCGCGGCCCCGAAATTTTTCAACCGTGAGGAAAATGAAAATGGCGCAGGACAAGGTGCGTTTCGGAATCATCGGTGTGGGAAGGTGGGCGGGAAAGCTGGCCGGAGCGGTGGAGCGGAGCAGGGAGGCCGAGGTCGTCACCGGCTTCTCGCGGACCGAGGAGACCCGCAAGGCCTTCGAGAAGGAGGTGGGTTGCCGATCGGCGGACAGCCTGGACGCGCTTTTGGCGGACGATGAGGTGGAGGGCGTGCTTGTCGTCACCCCCCATTCCACGCACGCGGACATCATCGTCCAGGCCGCCTCGGCGGGAAAGCACGTCTTCGTCGAAAAGCCGCTCTCGCTGACCGTGGAGAGCGGAAGGCGGGCGGTGGAGGCGGCGGAAAAGGCCAGCGTCGTCCTCCAGGTGGGGCACAACCGCCGCCGCCTGGGCGCCACGCGGCGTCTCCGCGAGATGATCGATGCGGGCGAGCTCGGGATGGTGCATCAGCTCGAGGCCAACATCACCAACGCCAACGGGCAGGTCCCGCGCCAGGGATGGCGGAACGACCCCGGCGAGTGCCCGATCGGCGGCTTGACGGCCCTCGGAGTTCATAAGATCGACAACTTCCACTACCTCGCGGGACCGATCAAGCGCGTATTCGCGTTCAGCAAGAAACTGTTCGCGGGCGGCGAGCTGGACGACGTTTCCATCGTCGGGATGGAATTCGAGGGCGGCCCCCTCGGCTATCTCCAGACCTCGATCGTCGTTCCCGTCATCATCTCCACTTCCGTTTATGGGACTAAGGCCTCCGCCTGGAGCGATGAGGACGGAACGAAGCTGTATGTCCAGAAAAAGGACGAGGCCGCCCGGAGCGAACTTCCCGTGGAGGGGGGCGATGCGCTGGCGGATGAATTCGCGGAGTTTGCCCGGTGCATTCGAGGGGGCGGGCGGCCCGAAGTCGGCGGCGCGGAGGGGGTCGAGGTTGTGGCCGTGTTAGAGGCCATCATCGAAAGCGTCAACACCGGGCGGGCGGTGGAGGTATCGAATTTCCGGTAATGAAGTTCCGAATTTCCGGTAGTGAGGTATCGAGTCTCCGGTAAATAGAAGCCACGGGCGAGGCCGAAGCCGCCCTCGGAGGAGGTGTCCCGCCGGGTATTCGAGCGCATCGGAAAATCCGCGAAGCCGGTCACGGTTTGTTTTCTGGGGCTCGAAGCCGGGGATCTTCCCCCGAACGCACGGCCGGCGGCCACGCAGATGGCGGCGGTCGAAGATGCCGCCGGAAAGGCGGTGGAGCCCGATCCCGCTGCCGAGCGGGCGGCGCGGGAAGCGTCGGCGGCCCTGGAGCCGGAACGGAAATGGATACGGGGGCTCTATGCGGGCGGCCCCACCCGATGATCGACCCCGCGTCCCGAAACGAACTCCTGGTCCGCGCCCTCCGGGAGCCGGGGGTGGCGGTGGTTTTGTTCGATGTCGTCATCGGCCATGGGGCGCATTCGGACCCGGGAGGAGAGATCGCCCAGGTGCTGGCCGGAATGGGGGAGAGGAAGGCGGTTGCCGTGGCCTCGCTCTGCGGCACCGAGGACGATCCC
>DNYS01000140.1:0-5317 GCA_003506735.1 Nitrospinota bacterium | reverse complement strand
GGCGAATGCCCTGGCGGCCGGGATGGCGCTCCGGGCGGCCCGGCGCGGTTTTTAAGTGATCGGGGTGCCGGTGGATTTTCGCGGAGGAAGGCTGTGAGCGGCTGGCGGGTGGGCGTCGATGTCGGGGGCACGTTCACGGACATCGCCCTCCTGGAGGAGGGAAGCGGCCGCCTGAGAGTGCGCAAGGTGCCCACGACCTCCGAGGACCCCGTCGAGGGGGTGCTCGCGGGCGTCGAGGCCTCCCTCGGGGAAGCCGGGGTGGAGCCGGCCAGCGTGGTCTATTTCGGCGCAGGAACCACCCTTGCGCTCAACACCGTGATCCAGCGCGCCGGCGGGCGGACGGGCCTTCTCGTCACCCAGGGCTACCGCGATGTCCTGGAGATCCGCAGGACGCGCCTGCCCGACGCCCCGAGCTACGACGCGGCCCGCCCGGTTCCCCTCGTCCGGAGGGCCCACGTCCGGGAGGTGGCCGAGCGGACGATGGCCGACGGCTCGATCCTCAGGCCCCTGGAGCCCGCCTCGGTCCGCGAAGCGGCGCACGCCCTCGCCGATGCGGGCGCCGAGGCCATCGCCATCTGCTTTCTCCACTCCTACGCCAATCCCGAACACGAGCGCCTCGCCCGGGAGATTGTCTCGGTCGAATGGCCCGATCTGTTCCTGTGCACCTCCGTGGATACCTGGCCGCAGCAGCGCGAATACGAGCGGGCGCTGGTCGCCATCATGAACGCTTACACGGGACCGGCGATGTCGCGCTACTACGGGCGGCTCGAAACCGGACTCCGGCGGCTGGGAATCGGATGCCCGCTCCTCGTGACCCAATCGAACGGCGGCACGATGTCGGTCGCCGACGCCGCCCGGGTTCCGGTGCGGACGATGCTCTCGGGTCCGGCCTCGGGGGTGATGGCGGCGGTGAAGGAAGCGCGGGAAGAGGGCATGAATCGCTTTTTCACCCTCGACATGGGCGGGACCAGCGCAGACATGGCGGTGGTGGACGAGGCGCCCCGCTTCGGCACCGAAAGCGTCATCGGAGATTTTCCCCTCTTCATGCCCGCCATCGCCATCAACACCCTCGGCGCGGGCGGCGGCTCGATCGCCTGGCTGGACGATCAGGCCGTCCTCAAGGTGGGGCCCCGCTCGGCCGGCGCCCATCCCGGCCCGGCCTGCTACGGAAGGGGGGGCCGGGAGCCCACCGTCACCGACGCCTATCTGGTCTCGGGCATTCTCGGGCCCCGCGACCTGCTGGGCGGGGAGATGGAACTCTCCTCGCGCCTGGCCGAGGAGGTTGTCGGCGCCCTGGGCGAGCGCATGGGGCTCGATGCCGCCCGGACGGCCGAGGCCATCCTGCGGATCGCCACCGCCAACATGTACGCCGAATTTCTTCCCATGATCGCCCGCTACGGGGTCGATCAGCGCGAATTTATTCTCGTCCCCTACGGGGGAGCGGGGCCCACCCACGCCTTTTTCCTCGCCGAGGAGGCGGGCCTGACCCGTCTCCTTATCCCCCGGACGCCGGGGGCCATGTGCGCCCTTGGCGCGGCCCTGACCGACCTTCAGATGGATTTCGTCCGGAGCGTGCGGGAAAGGCTCTCCGAGCTCCGGGCGCTGGAGGAGATTTTCGCCGATCTCGAGCGGGAGGCCGCCGGGTGGCTGACGGGCCAGGGCCTCTCTCCGGAGGGCGCCGTCTTTGAGCGGAGCGCCGACATGCGCTTCGTGGGCCAATCGTTCGACCTCACGGTCGAGCTGGATGTAGATGGTGGGCATGACCCGGGAGACGCCTTCCGCAGTCGCTACGAGCAGGTCTACGGCTATCAGGACCCGGAATGCCCCATCGAGGTGCTCCAGCTCCGCCTTTTGGCGAAGGTGCGGAATCCGCCGCCCATCTTCGCCGGAGGGGCACTTCCGGATTCGAAGGGACCGCCGCGGGCCGCCGGGGAGCGAAGCGTCCTCTACCGGGGCGAGCGGGTGGCGGCGAAGGTCTACCGGCGCGCGGACCTCCCCCCGGAGGTGCGCCTCGAGGGGCCGGCCGTGGTGACCCAGTACGATACGATCATCTTCATCACCCCCCGCTTCGCCTTCTGGGCGGACGCGCGGGGAAACATTCGCGCCGAGGTGAAATCATGACAGGTGGGGCAAGATCATGACTGGTGGGGTGAAATCATGACGGGCGGAAAGATGGACCCCGTTCTGCTCGAGGTGGTGCGCTGCCAGATGCAGGGCATCGTCGAGGAGATGGGGGAGATGATGACGCGTTGCGGGCACACGGTGTTCGTCAAGGAGACGCAGGATTTCGTCGTCGCCCTCGTCACCCCCGAGGGCGAGGTAGCCGCGTGCTCCAAGCGGATCGGCCTCTGGGTGGCCATCGGGCAAAACTACAAGGCCGTCATCGACGCCGGGGGGCCCTACCGGGAGGGCGACGTTTGGTTCACGAACGATCCGGACGAGAGCCGGGGGCTGGTGGCGCATCTGCCCGACGTGTTCGGCTGGCGGCCCATCTTCCACGGGGGAGAGCTCATCTGTTTTGCCTGCGCTTTTATTCATTGCACCGACGTCGGGGGAATGGCCCCCGGTTCGGTCGCCCCCTCGGCGGTGGATTTGTTTCAGGAGGGAACCGTCATCCCCGTCACCAAGCTGGTCGAGGGCGGCGAGATCCGCGAGGAAATCATCCGGTTTTTTCTCCGGAACACCCGGACGCCCGAGCGTTGCCGGGGCGATCTGCTCGCCCTGCTGGGGACACTGAGCCGGGCCGAGGAGCGGCTTCATCATCTGGCGGATAAATTCGGCGCCGGAACCATGCGCCAGGCCCTCTACGAGGTGCTCGGCTACGCCGAAAACCAGGCGCGCGACATCATCGGCGAACTCCCCGACGGGGACCACGAATTCTGGGACTATCTGGAGGGCGATTTCGTGCCCGGCGGCCGCCCGGTTCGGATGCGGCTCAACATCCGGGTACGCGGGGACGAGCTGACGCTCGACTTCGAGGGAACCGACCCCCAGGTCTCGGCGGCCTTCAACATCCCCTCCTACGGGGCCGACGGCCACTATCTCCTGGTCCTCGGACTGGTGAACTACATGCGGACGGTCAAGCCGGACCTGGTGTACAACTCCGGCCTCGTCCGGCCCGTCCGGGTGGCCGTCCCCAAGGGGTCCTTGCTGAACCCGGAGCCCAACGCTCCTTGCGGGGCGCGGCAGGCCACCTTTTTCCGGCTGGCCGACATCGTTCTGGGCGCCCTCAGCCAGGCGGTGCCGGGCCGCCTCCCCGCGGCCGGCTGCGGGCAGGGCTCGATCATGCTCGTCTCCACCCCCGAGGTTTCGACCGGCAAGCGCGTGGTGAGCATCGTCCAGCCCCTGGTGGGGGGATCGGGCGCGCGCCCGGGCGAGGACGGAACCGACGGCGTGGACTTCACCACGGGGTTTTACCGGAACATCCCGACCGAGGTCCTCGAATCCGAGACGCCCGTGGTGGTGGAGGTTTGCGGACTGATTCCGGATTCGGCGGGGGCGGGCCGGACGCGGGGCGGGTGCGGCCTGCGCTATTCGCTGCGCGTGCTCTCGCCGGGGTCGATCGTGACCTCCCGCGGCCTCGAGCGGTTCCGCTTCCAGCCCTGGGGACGGGACGGCGGAGCGCCCGGCGACAACGGTCGGAACTTCGCCCAATGGCCGGGCGGGGAAAAGGAGCCCATCGACAAGATCAACATCCTCGATGTTCCGCCGGGCGGGGTGGTCCACATGGAGACGGCGGGCGGGGGCGGTTTCGGCCCGGCATGGGAGCGGAGCCCGGAGGCCGTGCTGCGCGATGTCGAGGACGGGTTCGTCTCGCCCGAAATGGCCGAGAGCGCCTACGGGGTGGTCCTGGAAGGGAAGGGGTTCGACGCGGAGGCCACCGCCGCGCGAAGGCGCGAGCTTCAGGCGCGGGGGGAGGGTGTGGCGCGGTTTTCATACGGCCTGGCGCGGGAGGAATTCGAGCGCATCTGGACCGACTCTCTTCAGCGGATGGTGAACGATGCCACCGGGGGAATCCCCCCCTCTATCCGCGAGCATGTGCGCGCCGAATTGATCGGCCTCATCGAAGGCGGAGACATCGACCCGGCGCGGACCGGCCTGGAGGCCCTTCGCGCCCGTGCCGCCGAAATCCTCGATGCCCTCAAGCCGAACGGAAACCGCTCCCGGTCCCGCTCCCGATAAAAATCTACTTTTGTTTATGCAATGGCGTTTTGAGAATTCCCTTCAGTGTGTGCCAGCCAAGGTCCGCAAACTCCCGGAGCCCGTAATGGATGGCGTGGTAGTCCTCCCGCCAGCGGTAGCTCCTGAAAATCCGATCCCACCACGAGAAGACGCTCGCGTAGTTAGAATCCGTCTCAGGCTGCCAGTCCGAGTGGTGCACCCGGTGCATGTTCGGTGAGACGATGATCCAGCGCAGGACGGCGTCCGCCTTGCCGGAAATGGCGAGGTTGCTGTGGTGAAACAAGATGATGGGCAAGAGAACACTTTCGTAGATAGCGAGCTGCCACACCGTGATTCCGAGAAGGGGCACCACCGGAATGCGGAACAGAAAAGAAAGGGCGATTTCCCCCGGATGAAACCGGACGCCGGATGTCACGTCCATGCGCGGGTCGGAGTGATGAACCCGGTGGAACCTCCAAAGGATCGGCACGATGTGGTTCAGCCGGTGCCAAAGGTACATCCAGGCGTCGAAGATCAGAACGGCGAAGAGGGTCTCGGCCCAGGCGGGGAGCCCAAGCCAGGAAAGCAGGCCCATGCCCGACCCTCGCGCCTGCGTGGAGGCCCAGACCACCAGCCCCGAGAAGAGCGCGCCCATAACCAGAGCGTTGAACGCGCCCAGCGCGAAATTTCGCCCGGCATGGGGGTAGCGTTTTCCGCGCTCGTTGAAGTCGTGGAAAAAGGGGATCCACCCCTCCAGCGCCCAAAGAACCGCCAATGCCACCAAGGCGGCCGTGGACTTGTTCGCGGCGAATTCCATACGCGCTATCCTCTTTCTTTTCAACCCTGTCCGGGATGCCCGTTTTTCATATGGTCCCGGATGGCGGCGGTATACGCGCCCGGCCGGCAGCGGCGGCCATGAAATCAGTTTCCAGATAAAAGGCCTGGAACCAGAGGAGGGTGGACATCGGGTCCACCTCGCCTGAGGGGAAACATCCCGTTCTCAAAGGTGGGGCTTATGGCCGGCCCACGGGTGAATATTACGCTCTACCCGAGAGCGATTGTGTTAAATTTTCCTAAACCAAGAGGCCACTTGGGAATTGCCGGTTCAAAATATTACAAATATCGACCTTATAGAGACTGCTGAAAAAGTCCCAAA
>DNYS01000190.1:12631-13024 GCA_003506735.1 Nitrospinota bacterium | reverse complement strand
CTCGAGGTATTCGTCCACGTCGCCGGGGGTCGCCCCCGGTGATGCGTCGGTATAGATCGAGGTTGACCTGGCCGTCGGGGTCTTCGAGGAGCTCGCAGGTCCCCTCCACGGTGACGTAGGGGTACCACCCGTTCTCCGGAAGGATGCACAGGTTGGCGCGGGGGTCGCGCTGGAGATTTTTGGTTTTCACGCGGTTCCAGGTCGCCGAGATTTCGATCGCCCCCTCCGCCTCGGCATAGACGATGGGTGCCGAGTGGGGCCGCCCGTCCTTCAGGATGGTTGTCAGAATGCCGTTTTTTTATTTTCGATAAATTCAACTGCCTCGCTTCGGGTCACCGCTCACCTCCTGGGTCGATTGTGTCCGGCTATGGGTCCTCTGGGGACGCGCCGCCC
>DNYS01000190.1:462-12564 GCA_003506735.1 Nitrospinota bacterium | reverse complement strand
GGGGACGCGCCGCCCTGGGACGCGCCGAGAAACTTTTCGAGCTGGCCAATAAACTCCTCCGCCGCGTCCAGCATGGGGTAGTGGCCGCAGCCCGGGATCACCGCCCGGGAGCAGGCCTCGATGTTTTTCTCGCATAGTTCGTTAAACGCCATGGGACCGGCATCGCTCTCCCCGGTGCAGGCCCAGACCGGAACAGGAATCTCGCCCAGGCGGCCCCGCAGGTCCGGCATGGTGAGGACCGCATCGGCCGCGGCGCAAAAGCTCTCGGGCGTGGTGCGCATAAAACGCTCCCGCGCGGGCTCCGGGTCTTTTTTCCAGGCCTCGGGCAGAGCGAAGGCGAACAGATCGCTTTCGAACACCGCCGCCATCCCTTCCCCGGAGGCCAGCTTTTTGAGGGCTTCGAAGCGCCGGGCGGGCTCGCCCTCGGGAGCCGCCCCGGAGGCGCCGACCAGGAGCAGGCGATTCAGGCGGCCGGGGTCGTCCAGCGCGAAGAGAAGCGCCGTGCGCCCACCCATGCTGTGCCCCGCGAGGTCCACGCGGTCCAGACCCAGGTAGTTGAGGAGGGCGGCCAGATCGTCCACGTAGTCCTGGATCCGGTAGGGGCCGGGCGGTTTTTCCGATCCGCCATGGCCCCGGTGGTCGTGGCGGAACACCTGAAATTCCCCGGAAAGCCACTCGGCAACCTGGTCCCAGACATAAAGCCCTGTGGAGAATCCATGCATCAGAACAAGGGGAGGGCCCTTGCCCTGGACCTGGTAGTTCAGGTTCACACCGTTGACGGTGGCGTTGGCCATGGCGAAATGTCCCCGTGAATGAACGAGTCCGGACGGTTCTTGGGATTCTCAGGATAACGCGGTATCCTAGACTATCCTGCGAGTGCCGGCGACCGGCACCCGGGCCGCGGGAGCCTCAATCCAATAATTTTGGCCAATGAATATGGATACCACATGATAAATCCACCAGGGAGCCTCAAAATTCGCAGCGGCGCCCTCCGTACCCTCCAGCGGTGGGACTGGGAGCGATCCGGCGGTGAGGTGGAACTGACCGGCCTGATTATATTCCTAAGCGAGCCCCCCGCCGAGGAGCTATGGCTGGCGGTGGAGCTTTTCGACCACCGGCACGCTCCCCTGGCCGCTGCCGCCGTTCAACTCAACTCCTTTCAAATGGAAGGCTGGGGCGTGGCCTCGATCCAGGCCTCGTTGGCGACGGACGCCGGTTCGCCCTACCGCCTCCGGGTGCGTTATCTCGAAAAAAATCTGCCTGCCCTGACCGATCGAACCCTCGATGCGGAGACACCGGAAATCCGGCCGTGGAATCAAAAAGAATTGCGGTCGTCCTCCTGAGCGGAGGAATGGACTCGGCCGTCGTCCTGGCCATCGCCCGCTTGCAAGGTTTCGCCTGCGAGGCGATCAGCTTCGACTACGGCCAGCGCCACCGCTTCGAACTCGAATCCGCCGCGCGCGTGGCGCGGGCCCTGGGCGCGGCGGGGCATACCGTCCTGCCGATCGACATGCGCGCTATCGGCGGCAGCGCCCTGACGGACGACATCGACGTTCCCAAGGATCGATCCGATATCGGCGAGGGAATTCCGGTCACCTACGTTCCGGCGCGGAACACGGTGTTTCTCAGCTACGCCCTCGCGCTGGCCGAGGTGAAGGGCGCCTGGGACATTTTCATCGGCGTGAACGCGCTGGACTATTCCGGCTATCCCGATTGTAGGCCCGAGTACATCGAGGCTTTCAGGCGCATGGCGAATCTGGCGACGAAAGCCTCCACCGAATCGGGGGCCGAATTCCAGATACACTCGCCCCTCTCCGAGATGCGGAAGGTGGATATTGTCCGCAAAGGGGCCGAGCTGGGCGTGGATTTTTCGATGACGCACTCTTGCTACGACCCGGACGGGGAGGGGCGCTCCTGCGGGCGGTGCGACGCCTGTCTCCTGCGTCTCAAGGGATTCGAGGAGGCGGGGATGGAGGACCCCCTGTCCTATGTGGCCTGATTTTTGGGGAATGCCATCCGGGGCGGCCGGGCCCCGACGATGTTGACAGGACTGATGCGTAGCGGTACTCAAAATAGCGGATCGATAAAATTTGCTTTGGATTCAGGCTTGCCCGGGCCCGCCCGGCAGGGTGTCTTCATACATATGCAGGAGAGAATTCATGCAATATCCATTCACCGACGAACAACTGGCCCTGGCCGACATGGTGGGCGGCTTCATGGAGCGGGAGGTCGCCCCCGTCGCCCCCGAAATCGACCGCAGCCCCGACCCGAAGGATTGCTATCCGGCCGAGCTGATCAACAAGGCCTCGAAGCTGGGCCTCCGGACCTTGGCCGTTCCCGAGGAATGGGGTGGCATTGGCGCCGACACGATGACCAAAGCGCTGTGCCTCTGGCGGGGCGGCCAAACTGAAATCGGGGTCATCAAGTGCCTGAGCCAGTGCTGGAAGATATCGACCGCCATCGCCAAGCGGGGCACCGAGGCCCAAAAAGAGAAATGGCTGAAAATGTTCGTCGAGGACGACGATTGTGTCGGTTCGTTCTTAATGACAGAGCCCGACTACGGATCGGACAACATCTACCGCCAGCCGGGCGCGCATCTGGGCCTCAAAACATCGGCCGTCCGGGACGGCGATTACTGGGTCATCAACGGGGCGAAGCACTTCACCTCGCTCACGAGCTGGGCCAAGATTCTGATCGTTTTCGCGCGCACCGATCCCACCGTCGATCTTCAGAAGGGAACGACATGCTTCCTCGTCCACGGAGAGCAGGACGGCGTATCCTACGGGCGGGTTCACGATAAGATGGGCTACCGCCTCTACCCGAACGCCGAGAGCTTTCTCGACAACGTGCGCGTCCATAAGGACGACGTCCTCGGCGAGGTGAACCAGGGGTTTCACGTCCAGGCCACGATCTTCCGGGGAAGCGCCGAGTTGGCCGCCTGCAACACGGGCATCGCCCGGGGAATATTTACATTCTGCAACCAGCATGTGAAAGAGAGGATCCAGGGCGGGGTGCCCATCATCGAACATCCCACGGTCAAGCACATGATGGCCGAGATGCTCATGAACATCGAGGTTGCTGAACAGTTCATGTGGCGGATTTGCTGGGGCGTCGATAACGACGAGACCTACAACTCGCGCTTCACGCGCTACGGTAAGGTTTTCAGTGACCAGATGGCTCTCAAGACCATCGCCCTGGCCACCGACATTCTCGGCGGCATCGGCATCATGAAGGACAACCCGGTCGAAAAGATGATCCGCGATCTCATCACCTTCCTGCACGGGGACGGCACCGATTCGCTCACCCTCCTGCGCGCCGCCCAGACGCTCGACGATCCCGCCTAACGAGCGCGGCCGGCGGCATGGAGGGCTTTCGGTGGACATGATGCTGCAGGACAAGGTGGCGGTGGTCTCGGGCGGCAGCCGGGGCATCGGTTTTCATATCGCCCGCGATCTGGCCGCCGAGGGTTGCCACGTCATCATCGGCGGCCGAAACGAGAAGGACCTCAAGGACGCCCTCGATGAGATCGGCAACCAAAAAAGCAGCAGCCGCGCCGCCTCTTTTCGCGGGGATATCACCGAGAAGGGAGTCCCCGAGAAATTTTTTCAAGAGGCGGTCGCATTTTTCGGCGGGGTGGATATCCTCGTCAACAATGTCGGCGGGAGCAACCCCAAGACGCTCCTCGAATCCAGCGACGAGGATTGGGTCCAGGCCTTCGAGTTCAATCTCTTCCACGCGGTGAAAATGTCGCGGCTCGCCATCCCCGAGATGAAAAAGCGCGAGGGCGGATCGATCATCAACATCGCCTCCATTTACGGGCGCGAATCGAAGGGGTCGATGACCTATAACGCATCCAAGTTGGCCCTCATCGCCTTCACCAAATCCCTCGCCAGGGAGACGGCGAAGGACGGCATACGGGTCAACTCCATCAACCCGGGGGGGATTCTTTTTCCCGGCGGGGCGTGGGAGCGGCGCATCGCCGATGCGCCCGACGGCCTTCAGGGCTACCTCGACACGGATTTCCCCCTCGGCCGCTTCGGGCGGCCCGAGGAGGTCTCGGCAGTAGCCGTCCTGATGGCCAGCCCACGCGCGAGCCTGGTACACGGCGTGAGCTGGGTGGTGGACGGCTCCCAGAGCCGGTCGAACATCTGAGCATTTTCCCGACAACGAAGGATACGCGATGGATTTAATGCTGGGAGGAAAAGCCGCCATGATCTCCGGCGGAAGCAAGGGAATCGGATTCCACATCGCCAGCGACCTGGCGGGGGAAGGGTGTCATGTGGCCATCAGCGGGCGCACCGAGTCCGACCTCGACGATGCTAGGGAGCGGATCGCGGCGCTGGGCCGGGGCCGGGTCATCTCTTTTCACGGGGACATGAACCGCAAAGAGGACTGCGAGGCGTTCCTCGCGGCGGCGGCCGGGGAATTCGGCGGTGTGGATATTCTGGTGAACAACGTCGGGGGCAGCGACCCGAAAACCCTGCTCGAAACCACCGACGAGGATTGGGTAATCGCCTTCGAGTTCAACC
The DNA here is from genome assembly GCA_003506735.1 of Nitrospinota bacterium. Taxonomy (GTDB): domain Bacteria; phylum UBA8248; class UBA8248; order UBA8248; family UBA8248; genus UBA8248. The sequence continues at coordinate 8,035 of DNYS01000190.1, read as the reverse complement.
TGTACAACGCCGTCCGCCTCTCGCGCCTCGCCATCCCCGAGATGAAAAAGCGGGGCGGGGGCTCGATTCTCAACATCTCCTCCATCGCCGGCCGCGAATCCGGATCGGCGATGACCTACAACGCCTCGAAGGCGGCCATGATCAGCTTCTCGAAGGCGCTCTCGCAACAGGTGGCCAAGGACAATATCCGGGTCAACTCGCTTTGTCCGGGCAGCGTTCTTTTCCCGGGAGGGGTGTGGGAGCGGCGGATTGCCGCCTCGCCCGACGGGCTCAAGGGCTGGGTTGAATCGGCCATGCCCTTCGGGCGCTTCGGACGCCCGGAGGAGATTTCCACCGTCGCCACCTTCATGGTCAGCCCGCGCGCCACCCTCGTCCACGGGGCCTGCTGGACTGTGGACGGCTCCCAGAGCCGCTCGAATATTTAAATAACCTGCGCCCCCGAACCGCCTAATCGGCGTTACTGGCCTCATCCTCGGGCGATTCGGCGGGTTCCGCAGCGGGCTCCGTTTTCTTTTCGGCTTCTTCGGCCTCATCCCCGGGCGGTCCGGCAGGTTTTGCGGCGGGCTCCGTTTTCTTTTTGGGCTCTTTCTTTTTAGCGGCCGGCGCGGCGCCGGTGGATTTTTGGATCGGCTTTTTCCGGTCTCCCTCCCATTCGGGGGATTTTCCCCGATGTGGGGTTCCGGATCTTTTCTCTCCGCTCCGGGCGGGGGGACCAGCGCGTTGGTAATCACGTAGACGATGAGGCCGTCCATCGCCTGGGCTTTTACGAGACTCGAATCTTTCGTGATCGGGACCGGTATCCCGTTCATCGTCTCGACATCGGGGATGCTTCCCTGGATCAGGGTTTCGAGGGACATGTGGATCAGCTTCTGCCGGTTGCATTGGTAGACGTTCACCTTTTTCCGGATTTCGTCGCCGGCCTGTTTGTTCGTAATCTTGCCCGCCAGGTAGCTGTTGATCAGCTTGACGATGTGTCGGCCGCCGGTTTCCAAGAGACAGAAAAATGTGAAGCTGTCTCTCCTGACCTTCCCGTGCCGGTAAGGACGGAAGTCGAGATTCTCGGCGAAACCCTCCTGGGCGAACGGCGCCGCCAGAATCAGCAAAGCGGCAAAAAGGCGCAGGGATTTCATTGGAAACGACGGTGTTCAGGACACCCGGCGGATGGGTTCTTTCACCCGGACCAACCACTGCTGCTTCATCGTGCTTTTCACGACTCGGGGAAGGCTGAAGCCCACCGGGATCATTTTCGGCGGAACGAAGGGCACCGCCAGCCGGGCCTCTTCGAGGGGAAGTCCGGCGATCTCGATTTTCGACAAATCCGGCTGGCCCCACCCGATGGTCTCCGCCGCGGCGAGGGTTCTGAGACGGGAGGGGTCGAGCCCGGCGGCCTCACAGGCCACCCGATCCAGCGCGACGGGATCGGTGCTGGCCATGAGAAGGCCCGCCCGCCGGGGTTTTCCCGAGCCGGGGCCCTGGCCCTCCATCCCCACCACCGCGTCGAGAACCGAAAGCCGCGGGGCGATCAGGCGCGCCGTCTCGACGATCATGAGCGGAAAATACTCTTGAAAGTTTCCGGCCTTGAAGTGCCACCAAGCCTTTCGTTTCCCCGCCACGCAGCCGAAAAGATTCTTCACCGCGCCCGTCATGTACATCTGGCAGTGGGTCTTGAGCTTGGGCAGGTTGATGACGCCCCCGGTCGAGACGGCGGCCCTGGCGATATGAAGGTGGCGGTAGACGGTCCCCTCCGGGTTGGGCACCTTGACGCCGCGGTGAAAGGGAGTGGCCGGAACCCCTTCCTCCGTGCAAACGGCGGCCTGGCCCGATACCCGCATGGCGCTCTCGAAGCTGCCCCAGGCCGGGCTGTCGCCCACCGAAAGGGCCGCTCCGGGGGCCGTCCGGCGCAACACACGGATAACGGCGCGAAGCACTTCGGGGTGGGTGGTGACGGCGCTCTCGGGCGGAGCTCCCTTGAGCAAATTGGGTTTTAGAAGAATGCTCTCCTCGGGCGAGGCGAACTTTCCGGCGCCGCCGAGCAGTTCGAGCAGGCGCGCCACCGAATCCTCGACGCGATCTGGATCGTAGTCCTCGCACCGCACCAGGGCGACACGGCTCAACCTTTATCTCCCATCCCAGGCTCCCCCCTCTAGCCTTTTCTGATTTCCTCGATTTTCCGGTCGCGCTCCTCTTCGAGCGCCTCGCGCTGGGCGATGTGCTTCTGGCGTGCATCGTCGATGGGCGCGCGCGCCTCGGGCGGAATCTGTAAAAGGGCCATCTCCAGCGGAACGCCGCCGGTGAGCTTCAACATCTCTTGCTGGAAAAGAATCTCGCGCTCGGCGATTTTCCCCTCGTAAACCTTTTTGGTTTCCTCGATTTCCCCGCGCTGTTCGGGAGAAAGTTTTTCCAATTCCTTGCGCGCCTTTTCACCGATGGCAGACGTTTTTTCCATGGCGATCTCGAGTGCGCTCTTCATGATCCCATCCTCCCGGGGGCGGCGCACCGGTAGAACCCGGCCGCGCCGTGGGCGTTGTTGGTCCGATCCATTCTATTTCCCGATTCTAGGAGCCTCCCGGGGAGCGGTCAATCCGGGCGCACGGCCGGCGCGGGTCCGGATTGACCGCTCCCCCGCGGCGGAGATGCGGGCAGGGCGCCCGGCGTCCCGGTTTTCCTGTATAAAGGGCCCAAACGTGTATAAGGACCCGCCCCGCGCCCAACCGAACGGCATCCGGTCCACCGCCCCTGCAACCGGCTGCCGCCTCTCCCGGAGGATTTCATGCGCGAGCCCGTCTATCAGGATGTCCTGGACGCCCTCGTGCGGATTCGGCCCCACCTCCCGGCGACGCCGTTTCACGAGATTCCGCCGCTTTCGGAGAAATTCGGCTGCCGCTTTTTCCTGAAATTCGAATCCATGCAGCCCATCGGCGCCTTCAAGGTGCGGGGCGGCGTGAACCTGGTCTCCCAGCTTGCCGAGGATGAGCGTGCCCGGGGGCTGATCACGGCCTCGACCGGGAACCACGGCGCCTCCATCGCTTGGGCGGCGCGGGTGTTCGGAGTCCGGGCCACCGTCGCCGCCCCCGAGGGTTCGAATCCGGACAAACTGGCTGCCATCCGGCGCATGGGGGCCGAGGTCGCGATCCACGGCAAGGATTTCGATGAGGCCCGTGAATGGTGCGAGGCCCGGGCCGGGGAGACCGGCATGCGCTACGTCCACTCGGCGAACGAGCCCGCCCTGATCGCCGGTGTGGGAACGGCGGCGCTCGAGTGTTTCGAGCAAGAGCCCGGCATCGACGTCTTTATCGTTCCCGTCGGCGGCGGGAGCGGCGCGGCCGGGGCGGCGCTCGCGGCGAAAGAGTGCAACCCGCGCGTCCACATCGTGGGCGTCCAGGCCGAGAGGGCGCCTGCCGTATACCAGAGCTTTCAGGCGGGAAAAATGATCCCCCACCCATTGGCGGCAACCTTCGCTGACGGGCTCGCCACGCGCGTGCCGTTTGAGCTGACCTTTTCCATGATGCGGCGGCTGGTGGACGAGATCGTCCTGGTCTCGGAGGAAGAGATGTGCGAGGCCGTCCGCCTTCTGGTTTCGGAGGTGCGGATGATCGCCGAAGGCGCGGGGGCCGCCCCCACGGCGGCCGCGGCGAAGATGGACCTCCGGGGAAAGACGGTGGTAGCCATGCTGAGCGGGCGGAACCTCACGGCGGCGCATCTCCAAACCATTCTCTCGGGCGGAGTCCCCCGGCCATGAGCGCGGACCGGCGGGCGGAGCGGACCTACACCCTTGGCCGGAAGGAGCCGCCCAAAAACGGGGCGGAATCCGCCGGACCCCTCTGCGTCGAGGTGGCGCTGAACGTGCCCCGCCTCCAGACGCTGACCTATCGGGCGCCCGAGGCGCTCGCGGCGTCGCTGGTTCCCGGTTTGCGCGTCATGGTGCCCCTCGGCCGGCGACGGATGACGGGCTATGTCGTCCGCTCCCCCGAGGCCGCATCTCCTCGGGCCGGCCTGGGCGGCGCGGCCCTCAAAGACGTTATCCGCATCCTCGAGGACGAGCCCGCCTTGACCGGGGAGATGATCGGGCTGACGAAGTGGGTGGCGGAGTATTATTGCTGCGGATGGGGGGAGGCCATCCGGGCGGCTCTTCCGGGCGTGGGCGAGCGCAAGAGCGTCGAGCGAGTGCGGCTTACCGAAGAGGGCTGCCGCGAGACCGCCCTCGAGGCGGCGGGCCTGGGCCTGCCGGGCATGGAGGCGGCGGCCAAGGCAGCGCCCCTCCGGGCGCGGATCCTGAACGGGCTCAAGGAACGCCCCCGGCGGATGGACGCGCTGGCCTCGGCTTTTGGGCGCGGGACGCGGGGCGAGACCGAGCGCCTCATCTCGGAGGGTTTGGCCGAGAAGGTCACGGCCGAGGAGGGCGGCTCCGCCCCGGCGCTCGTCCGGTATGTCCGGCTTGCCGAAGCGCCGGATGAGGAAACGCGCGTGGCCCTCTCGCGCCGCGCGCCCCGGCAGGCGGCGGCGCTAAATCGGCTCGAAAAGGCGGACAGGGGGCGGATGCTCCTCCGCGAGATAGAGCGCCTTTCGCCGGGGGCGCGCGCGGCCTGCGCCGCCATGGCGAAAAAAGGCTGGGTGCGCATGGAGGATGACGCGCCGCCGCCCGAGGAAAATTCCCCCTCCGATGGCCCTGGCGCTCCCGCCGTCGATCTCACCCCGGCGCAGCGGGCCGTCTTCGAGGCGGTGGCCGCCGACATCCGGGCGGAAAGCTACTCGGTCACCCTTCTCCACGGCGTCACCGGCAGCGGGAAGACGGAGGTCTACCTTCGCCTGACCGCGGAGGTCCTCGGCCGGGGGCGGGGGGCGCTCATCCTTGTTCCCGAGATCGGCCTGACGCCCCAGCTCCTGGACCGGTTCCGCTCCCGGTTCGGGGACCGCGTCGCCTGCCTGCACAGCGCCTATCCGGAGAAAAGGCGCGCCAGCGAATGGCGGCGGGTGCGGAGCGGGGAGGCCCCCGTCGTCCTCGGCACGCGCTCGGCTGTCTACGCCCCGCTCCCCGAGATCGGCTTCATCGCCGTGGACGAGGAGCACGACGCCTCCTACAAGCAGGACGACGCCCCCCGCTACAACGGCCGCGACACCGCCATCGTCCGGGCGCGGCGCGCCGGGGTGCCCATCCTCCTCGGATCGGCCACCCCCTCGCTCGAGAGCTACACGCGCGCGGTGGGCGGGAGCTACCGCCTGATGGAGCTTCCCGCCCGGCCCGGCGGGCGGCCCCTGCCCGAAGTCCGGCTCGTGGACCTGCGCCGGGAGAAAGGGGGAGACCCGAAGTCGCCCGTCCTCCTCAGCGCCGATTTGGCGGACGCGATTCACGACCGCCTCGCCCGGGGGGAGCAGACCCTCCTCTTCCTGAACCGCCGGGGATTTTCCTCGGTGATCCTCTGCCGCGAATGCGGGGAATCGGCCGAGTGCCCGAACTGTTCGGTGCCGCTCACCTTCCACCTCCACGTGGGCGGCGGGAGCGGGCGGATCCAGTGTCACCTGTGCGACCTGTCGGCCCCGCCGCCGACAACGTGCCCCTCCTGCGGAAGCGGGCGGGTGGGCTATTTCGGCCTCGGGACCGAGCGGGTGGAGGAGGCCGTCCGCGCCCGGTTTCCCAAGGCGCGCGTTCGGCGGATGGACCGCGACGCGGTTCGCCGCGCGGGGGCGTTCGAGGAAATTCTGGGCGCGGTGCGGCGGGGGGAGGTGGACATTCTCATCGGGACGCAGATGGTGGCCAAGGGCCACGATTTTCCAAAGATGACCCTGGTGGGGGTGATCCTGGCCGACGTGGGGCTCCACCTGCCCGACTTCCGGGCTGGGGAGCGCACCTTCCAGCTCCTCACCCAGGTGGCCGGCCGGGCCGGGCGGGCGGACCTGCCGGGCGAGGTGATCGTCCAGACCTTCCGGCCCGATCACTACGCCATCGCCTGCGCCCGGGAGCACGACTACGCCGCGTTCTATGAGCGCGAATCCAGGGTGCGCCGGGAGACGGGCTATCCCCCCTACCGGCGGCTCGCGCGGCTGCGCTTCGAGGCGCACAAATCGGCGGCAGCGGCGGCGGCAGGGGCCTGGACCCGGAACTTCATGGAAAAATTCGGAGTGCGCTCCGCCCTCTCGGGCGGCGATCCCGAGCTCGTCTTCCTTGGCCCGGCGCCCGCCATGCTCGCGCGCGTGCGGGGGGTCCACCGCCACCACATGCTCCTCAAATCCAAAACCGCCCGCCGCCTCGGCGAGGTTCTCCACAATCTGGACGAAGCCTTTCACAAGCGGAAAAATTTAGGGAGCGTGCATTTGGTGATCGACGTGAATCCGCAGAGTTTGTTGTAGCCGTTATCCTGTCCGAAAAGACCGTGTTATCTTTGACAATCTAATATCGAAAATGAAGATTTAAAGATAAGGAGCCTTCATGCCTGATACACCCCTGAAAGTCGCCATTGTCGGCCTTGGCTGGTGGGCGACGGCGATCGCAAACGGCGCGCAGCGGAGCGAGGAACTTGAAATTGTGTCGTGCTACACGAGGAACGAGGAGAAGCGCGCGGCGTTCGCCAAGGAGTACGGCTGCGAGCCGGCGGAGAGTTACGAGGCGATTCTGGCGGATGGCTCCATCGAGGGGGTGCTGATCACGACGCCGAACACGGCGCACGCCGGCCAGATCGAGGCGGCGATGGCCGCGGGAAAGCACGTCTGGGTCGAGAAGCCAATCACGAACACGCTGGCCGAGGCGCCGGGGGTGTTCAAGGCGTGGCGCAAGGCGGGGCGGACGCTGGCGGTGGGGCACTGCTACCGCCGGGCGGCGGGCCACCGGATGATGAAGCGGATGATCGACGACGGCACCCTGGGCCGGCCCCTCTGGGCCGAGGCGGCGTTCACGAACCCGGCGGGGCAGAATTTCACGACCGACCGCTGGCGCTATTTCAAGAGCGAGTGCCCGGGCGGGCCGCTTATGCAGATGGGCATTCACCACTGCGATACGCTCCAGTATCTTTTGGGGAAACCCATGCGGGTGACGGGCCTGCACAAGCGCCTGGCGACGCCGGCGGAAATCGACGACGTGTCGATGACGCTCTACGAGCACGAGAGCGGGGCGGTCTCGAACGTGACGACCTGCTTTACCTCGCCCAATATGTTCACCATGAAGCTGCACGGCACCGAGGCGGCGCTCCATCTCGAGATGGTCAGGGAGAACCTCACCTTTGCCGAGCGGACGAACGAGGAGACAACGCTCCTCATCGAGAAAAAGGGCGAAACGGGCTGGATGCAGGTCGAGCTTCCCGCGATGAGGGACATGGTGCAGGACGAGCTCGAGGAGTTCGCCCGTTGCGCCCGGAGCGGCGATGCGCCCGAGACGGGGCCCGCCGAGGCCGTCCATGCGCTCGCCATGGTGGAGGGCTCGGTGCGCTCGGCGGAGGAGGGGAGGCCGCTCGAAATGGCGGCGCTTCTGGATGGGATCGATCTCTAGGGCGCTGCTTCTCGCCGCCGCTCTTTGGGCGGCAGGGGGAGCGGTCGCGCCCGCCGGGGCGGGGGAGCCCGAGAGAGGCGTGTTCCCCGGCGAGGA
>DNYS01000190.1:0-165 GCA_003506735.1 Nitrospinota bacterium | reverse complement strand
GTGTGCTCTCGCTCGCGGCGTTCGGGCTCTCGGGGCGGTTCAGGGGCGGGGCGAGCTCTCCGCGCGAGCGGATGCCCGGGGCTCTGCGAAAGCTGCTCTCGGCGATGGTGGGGAGATGGCCGGCGCCCGCCGCAGAGCGTCTCCGGGCTTTCGCCGAAATCGATC
>DNYS01000200.1:4937-6399 GCA_003506735.1 Nitrospinota bacterium | reverse complement strand
CTGTTTCGCTGCATAATGTGGGTAGAAACAAGAGCAATTCCCTCCTTTCCCAAGAAGAGCAAGAATGCTAAAATCATGGGGTTGTTAGGCGATTTTTGCTCATCAGGACCAAAGGTCCGCAATCGGCCCAAGACTGGATAAAAAGGGATATTCAATGAAAAAGCTTGCCGTAATCGTGACTCTCGGGATGGCTCTCGCGTTTCTTCCGGTGGCGCAGTCCCTGCTCGGACCCCAAACGGCCGATGCGGCGCAGGCGGCCCGGATGAAGTCCGCCGAGCCGAGCATTGGGAAGAAAATCATCGATGTCCTTATCGTCCGGCCGTTCGCGTACATCGTTCTAGCCAGCGCCTACATTACCTACCCGATCGCCTGGCTGGTGGAGCCCTATTTCGGGGACGACCGGGCGCGGCTCAAGAAAAATTGGATCGACAAACGGTACGATTACGCCATCAATCGCCCGCTGGGGAATTTCGACTGGGAATCCAGGTAGATTCCACCCGGGCCGAACCCGTTAATGGGGGGGTAGCCGTGAAAAATAAATTTCTCGCCGCCGCGCTGGCGATTGGACTGCTCGTGGCGCCCATGGCCGCATACGGAGATGGGCATCAAATCGCCAAGGAAACGGACGACCTGGCCATGATCTGGGATCTTCTGATCGTCCGGCCCATCGCCATCGGCGCCATGGTGGCCGGCGCCATCCTCTACGTTCCCGCCGCTCTGATTACCTCGATCGGGAAGAACGACATGAAGCCCATCAAGAACACCTTCCTGAGGGCGCCATACCAGTTCGCCATCGAACGCCCCCTGGGCCGCTTCAGCGACTGACGCCTCACCTTTCACCGCTTCTAAAATCCTCCCGGCGGATCGGGGGGGTTTTTTTTCGGCCGAAACGCGCGCGCGCCATCCTCCCCCCCCCCCCCCCATTCGAGATCGGCCGGAAAGTCCGCCAGCATTTATTCGATGTAGGCCAACACATCGTCGCGTCGGAAGCGGAGGCTCTTGAAGGAGGGGAAATCCTCGGGGCGGCGCGGGTCCTTCCGGAGAGCGGGCCGGCGCAGGTAGACCAGTTTAAGCGTAGGACGCTCGGTGGCGCAATCCTCGGCCACGATCAGGTCCACGCTCCGCACGCTTTTGTATCCCAGCACCTTGGCCAGCATCGCCTTGGTGAGCAGCGCCTCATCGGCCAAAATCTGCGAGGCCGGACGGAGGTCCACCCGGGTCCGGACCGGTGGGTTTTTCCGCTTGGGTCCCGATTTTCGGGACGTGATTTTTTTTCTCGCCCCCCCGCCACCGCCGGATACCGGACGCGCCCCGAAACCGGCGCGCGCCATCAGGCCACCGCCTCGGCGAGGGGCAAAATGCGGCACTCACCGGGCCGGATTTTTTTCAGCCGGATACCCTCGGCGGCCCGGGTCTCGGCCGTGGCCCGGTTCGGGTAAAGCTGGACAACCGCGCGGTCGCG
>DNYS01000200.1:633-4874 GCA_003506735.1 Nitrospinota bacterium | reverse complement strand
CGGTCGCGGTAGGTCAGCACCACTCCCTACGCGGGCAGCTCGAATCCCTCGTCCATCAAGTCCCGAAGCTCCCGCTCGTGCTCCCCGATATAGGATGCGTGGTCGTTCATGGCGATTTCTCCTTTCCACGGGTGAAAGATGGTCCGGGCGGCCCGCGAAATGGTGGGATTGAGATGTTCTCTAGATGGGGCGCCGGAAGATTCGGGCATGCGTCTTTTATCCTCCGGCGCTTCGGATGGAGATGAGGTGGGAATTTGACGGGACGGGCCGCCCGGCCAAAATCAAATTCCAGGTCCAAATTCCAAATCCGAATCCGAATCCGGCGGAAGGGAAGCCCCTCATAGCCGGCTCATCCCGCCCCCTGCGGCGAGATGATTACAAAGCGAAACATATATTAAAATATATACTACGTTAACATATATTGTCCATATATGTATATAATCTGTAGCCGTCCCCCTGTATCATTGAAACCAAACCCCCTCGGGAATCCGTTTGCCGGAGCGCCTCCTCCCGGAGCGGCATCCCGCTGCCGGGCCGAATCCGGCTGCCGGGCCGCACCGCGAGCCGGATTATGGATAGGGCTCCCGATCGGGGGAATTGTGCTTTATATTGAGGGGATGGAACTTCACCGAACGAGGGACGGAGGAGAGCGATGAAACTGGACGCATGGATTCGATTGTCCGCCGCCGCTCTTATCCTGGCGGGAGGAGCGGCGTCCGCGGCTGAATCGAAACTCGATCGAAAGCCCGTCTCGGCGGCCGAATTTTGGGCCTACCGCCGGGCGGGGAAATCTCCGCCGGACACCCCCAAGCCGCCCTCCGCGAAGGACCCCGCCGTCAATCTCACCTGGCACCAGGCCAACGGATTCTGCGCCTCCAAGCACAAGCGCCTCCCCTCGGTTCAGGAGTGGATCGCCGCCTGCCAGGCGCGAACCATCCGGTTTCCCTGGTGGATATGGGAGTGGACCTCCACCGACGCGGGGAAAAGAGGGGCCGGCTTCAAGACGCTCTGCGGTCCGGGGCCGGTCACCTGCGGGTGCACCCACTCCTACCACACCACCTGGGCCAATCAGGTCAAGGGATTCCGCTGCGCGCGCTCCCGGCCGAGCGTGCGCCTCGGGCTCCCGCCAACGCCGCCCCAGCCGCAGTGACCGCCGCAGTGACCGCCGGGGCCTTCCCTGATACGCTCCATCATTCCGGATTTTCAAACGCAACGCGCCCGCCCCCTCACCGAGGACGGGCCGCCATGAAAGGGAAGCCTCATGCCGTTTTATAAAATCTCCGAGATGGAATCGAAACCCTCCACCTCCGGCCCTGCGATGGCGAAATCGGTCGCGGGCGAGTTGATGAAGGCCGGGGTCGTCACCTACCAGGACGGCGAGGGCCCGACGCCCCACTTCCATCCCAACGAGGAGCAGTTCATGCTCATGATCGAGGGGCGGATGAGCATGATTCTCGGCGAGGAGCAGCGGACCATCGAGGCGGGCGACCTGATTCACATCCCCCGCAACACGCGGCACGGCGTCGTCGCCCACGGCGGGCCGGCCGTGTTCTTCGCCGTGAAAAGCCCCTGCGGGGACGGCACCCTGGATCAGGACTACAACCGGGCGGCGGACGCCGACGAGGTGCTCAAACGCCTGAGCCGGGGCTGAGGCGCCCCGGCGGGAACGGTCCGGGTCCGGCGCGTCACCGGCTCCGGAGCATGTCGATAAACCGCTTCACGGTCAGAGGGAGCTGTTTTCGCTTGCGGTGGATGAGAACGATGGGCCGGACCAGATCCTCCCGATCGAGCGGGATCGCCCGCAGGCTCCGCATGGCGATCTCTTTCTGGAAAACCGGTTCGGGAAGAATGCTCACCCCCGCCCCGAGCAGAACGCCCTCCTTGATGCTCTCGACGTTGTCGAACTCCATGACCACATCCACGCGCGAATGTTCCTGGCGGAAAACCCGGTCGATGGCCTTGCGGATGCCCAGGTCGGGGTCGAAGGCGACGAAGGGCGCGCCGTCCAGGTCGGCGCACCGCACGCTTTTGCTATTCGCCAGGGGATGCGACGGGAGACACACCAGGCGGAGGGGTTCCTTCCAGAGCGGGACCACGGCGAGGGAGCGGTGGGCGGCGGGATAGGAGATGAGCCCCACATCGGCCAGATCCCCCTCGACCGAGCGGACAACCTCGTTCGGGTGGAGACACTCGAGGCGAACGCGCGCGTCCGGATAGGCGATCCGGAACCGCTGCATGTAGACGCCCATGTCGTGCAGGCCGACCGAGTAGATGGCCGCGACGCGGACGGTCCCCTCGACGCGGCACTTCTCCTGGGCCACCTCGTTGCAAACCTGATCGAACCCCTCCAGCAGCTCCCGGCAGGCCCTGTAGAAGATCTCGCCCTGGGGGGTCACCGTGAAGGGCCTCTTGCTCCTGTCCAGGAGCACCGCGTCCAGGCTCTCCTCCAACTGGCGCACCCCCTGACTCGCCGCCGATTGGGTCACTCCACTCTCCCGGGCCCCGCGCGAGAAGCTGTTGGTCCGGACCACATGGCAAAAGAGGCGAAGCGTTTCGATATTCATGGGGAGAATTATATATACTATTAACACACCTTATGCAATATTTTAATATTTTTGGATTTTCTTATTATTCGGCACCGTGTATGGCGCTCGGTTCCTATGGGAAGAGGCCCCTTTTCCGCCTGGGGAAAGGAACTTGGCTTCGCTAACATAAAGCCATGTATATCAATGATTTCAAGCGCCAAAAAAACCGGCTCCGGTCTCTACGACCCTGCGCTTGAGCACGACGCCTACGGCGCCGGCTTCGCGGTGGATCTCCGGGGCCAAATATCGGCGAAAATCGTGGGCCAGGCCCGAACCGGTCTCACAAACCTCTCCCACCGGGGGGCAACCGGGGCCGAGGAGAACACGGGTGACGGTCCGGACGGGAGGCCAGGCGTCCCGGTAGCGGCCCGGTATTCCGGAACGAACATCCAGAGATGGATCTCCCGGGAGCGGATTCTCCGATCCGGGTTTCCCCGAAAATTTTTCTGGAATTTTTTCGAAATTTTTTTTTAGAAACGCCAGCCCAGCCGGTCGGCCACGCGCAGGACGATGTCGGATTTGTTCAGGCTGTAGATATGGATGTGGCGAACGCCCGCCTCGATCAGCTCTCCGATCTGCTCCGCCGACAGGTCCGCCGATTTTTCCCGGAAACCCTTCGGGTCCTCCCGGTAGGGCTCGAGCGCGGCGATCACCCGTTCCGGCACGCTCGCCCCGCACATGGCCGCAAAGCGGACCACCTGATCGATGTCGCGCACCGGAAGAATTCCCGGCGCGACCGGAATCCCGAGCCCCCGGCGGGCGGTCTCCTCGATGAAATCGAAATAATCGGCGTTCTCGAAGAAAAACTGGGTCGCGGCGTAATCGGCCCCGGCCTCGGCCTTGGCGAGGAAATGCTCCAGGTCCCGCGCCCGGTCCGGCGTCTCGGGATGGCCCTCGGGATAACCGGCCACTCCGATGGAGGAGACCCCGCCCAGCTCCCTCAGCCAGCGGACGAGATCGACGGCGTAGCGGAACCCCCCGGCCGCGGCCTCCTCGCGCGTCATCCCCTCGGGGATGTCCCCCCGGAGCGCCATGATGTCGCCCATGCCGCTCTTCAGGTAGACCGCCAGCAGGCTGGAGAGCGACTCCTCGTCCGCCCCCACGCAGGTCAGGTGGGCCACCACCCGGCCCGGATAGCGTTTGGCCAGATCGAGGACAAGGTTCAGCGTGCCCTCCCGCGTCGAGCCCCCGGCGCCGTAGGTGACCGAGGTGAAGGCGACCCGCATCCCCTCCTGAATGCGCCCCACCTCCTCCACCAGCCGCGCCGCCGCCGCCTCGGTCTTGGGCGGGAACAACTCGATCGAAACGCTCGTCCCGGAGGATCTGATCTCATCGACGATATCGGACATCGAAACGCTCCATCCGGTTCACAAAATCTCATAACACCAGTAAAAACAAACCATCGTCTTATACAGGAGTCCCGTCCCGGAAGGTAGCCCCGGCGATCATCTCAAACCGCACACACGCATCGAGACAAAAAAAACCGGCGAAAGGTCCGCCGGGGGGGTTATACCTTCTACGAGACTTCTTCAGGATTTAGTTCGCCGAACCGCCAACTCCGAAGGATCGGGCGAAACCCGTCCTCGCTCCGGCGTTTTTCAACTGCCTGCAAAGGGTGAGGCCTCTTCGCCGAGACAAAATCATAGCCCTCCTCGC
>DNYS01000200.1:0-510 GCA_003506735.1 Nitrospinota bacterium | reverse complement strand
AGTTTGACAATCGTTCCGCGAGGTACGCTCGTACCCGACCGGATTGACTGGGAGACAACGCGGCCGCCGAGGCCTCTATTGCTCGTTTTGACGTAGGCCGAAACACGGGGGAGGAGGCCAGCCTTGCCAAGTGTGGCACGCGCGGCGGCATACGGCTGNNACCCGGCCGGATCGACTGGGAGGCCACTTTTCCGCCGAGGGTTCTGTTGGTCGTGTTGACGGTGCCCGCACTACCGGTACGGAGGCCCGCCTTGCCAAGGGCGGTTCGCGCGGCGGCATACGGCTGCCGAACCACGCTGGGAACCCGCACGCGCTGGGCCGACCCGAACCGGAAGACACGAAGCGCGACCGTCGTTCCGCGCGGTACGCTCGTGCCCGGCCGGGGAGACTGGGAGGCTACTTTCCCATTCAGGCTTCTATTGCTCGTGTTGACGCTGCCCGCGCCACGGAAACGGAGACCGGCCCGGCCAAGGGCGGTTCGCGCGACGGCAAACGTCTGCCGAATCACGC
>DNYS01000038.1 GCA_003506735.1 Nitrospinota bacterium | reverse complement strand
CATGGACCGGTTTTGGGGGGGGAGGTCACTGATCCACAGCCCATGCGTCCGCCACTTCTCCATCTTCGAGGTGGACGTCCGTCAGCATGGCATTTTCGCGCAAAGCAATTCGCTGGGCCTTTACGGCGCGGCCTAAACACGTCATCAGGTGAGGACCAAAGGAATTTTGCGTGCACAAGTGCCGGGGGAACCTGTGCTTCGGCCGTTGGGCCAAAATAAATCGGCCGGCATCCTTCTCGAAGGGGAGTCCCTCGCGATCCAAATACCGAACAATGTCAGCGGCTTCGCGCACCATGACTTCGACGAGCGCGGGATCCTTCAGGCCGCATCCCTCGGAAATGGAATCTTCAATGTGAATTTCCGGCTTGTCTTCCTCATCTTTCCTGTCCATCACCGCCACCATGCCGGAACCCGCCATCCGCGAGCATCCACTCTGAAGGCGGCCTTTGGTTAACAGGAGCACATGCGCACCTGCATCGAAAGCGGACAGCGCGGCTATCGCGCCTGCGGCACCTCCTCCGACGAGCAAGACATCGGCTTGGATCGTCTCTTGCTTCCACGCGGCTTTTATTTTTTCCTGATCCATTGTTTCCCCGAGAAGGTCGGAGTGACTCCCCGTAACTCTCCTACATCAGGCGGTGAGAGAATCCATTAACTCGCCGACATTTTCCAGGTCCTCAAAATGCCGAACAATATCAATCGCCTTGCTGGATTTCTCTGAAGAAAGCGCACCCGCGGTAAGAGAAAGGAACTTTTTTTCAACATCTTCAAAAGTCAATGGGTAGGGCACATCACCTTTCACCCCACGGGTTTCTAATTTACTGAACTCTCGTCCGTCCCTTGTTGTCACTTCCACGCGCGCGCAGTACTTGGGATACTTCGAAATCTCAGGGTCGGATTCAAGTGATACGCACTCCCGGATGTAGGCTTGCACCTTGGATTCTCGCACACGCTCGTCCGGAAAGAACTGATCCACCGTGCAGGCCTTGTCCAGGGCGGTAACCGCGATAGCGTAAGGAACGCTAAACTGAGCCAGCCAACTCGTATCGGGTTGCCCGGCCACATCCGGGCCATAGCGACCCTGGATGGGACCTGGTTTCGCGAATACCCGAATAGAGACGATTTCCTCGCCGACTAGATCGTATTCCTCCATGATGTCGAGCAAGAGGGATACCATGGCATGGGCTGAGCGCACACAAGGATAAACTTTTAGACCGATTGCCAGAAACGTTTCGGTAAAGTCCGTCCCTAGTCCTTTTAGAATGCGATCCCAATATCGAGGACCATCGCTAAATGCGTAATAAACACCACCATCTTCGCACTCAAGAACTCGGGTGGACGCTGTAAAACCTTTGGCGGCGAGGTCGGCAGCAAAAATACCGGACCGAACAGAGAGCGCAGGATGTAACCGCATGGCATTGGCACCGTCATAATGGGGCGCCCAGATGCCACAGCTTTGAGTGCCCGCCAATCCGAGCGCATTGATCATTTCAGCATCCGTCAGGCATTGAATCCTTCCCATCGCGGCGGCAGCGCCAAAAGAACCAAAGGTCCCCGATGTATGGAACCCACGGTCATCCTCTACCGGGATTCCAAGCGCGGTTCGGATCGTTACTTCGGCACCCGCCACAGCAGCAGTAATGACCTCGCGCCCTGAACGATTCCCCACCTCGGACATTGCCAGTAGGCCAGGCAGAACAATGGAGGCGACATGCATGTGAGAGGCCGTGTGAACATCGCTGAAGTTGAGGCTTTCGATGAGCATCGAATTGGCAAATGCGGCTTGAGAGTAGTGAAGCTTCGCACCGTCTGCGATGACAGTGGCCTTACCTAAGCCGCCCATCTCTTTTGCCACCGCGAGTGTTTGCTGGCTCCATGGGGCCTTGCATCCCACGACACCGCAGCCCAGTGTATCGAGCAACCATATTTTAAAAAATGCAATCACAGAATCGGGTAAATCCTCGAACCGCAACCCTGCCGCGAATTCAGCAAGTGCTCGGGTGACTGGCACATTCTTGTTTTTTGGCACTATTTCACTCACGTTTCGAGAATGGGGACTTCCTCTCGCAAATACTGGGTGGCGAGGCGGAGCATTCGCTGTGGCGTCTGAATGCTCGGTCCGAAAGGAGTTCCAATTTCTATGGCCGCCACGCACTCCAACCCGTGTCGAGCGGCGTTCGCCTCGATCCCTGCTTCCAAGGCGGCCTCCACGTAACTTTGCAGGTCCACTCCGCCAGCACCAAGCGGTTCATTTGTATCAAACATTCCATCGTTGTCGGTCAGGTGAAGGTGGATGAGGGAATCTCCGATTTCTTTCACCATCTCGGGCCCCTCACGGCTTAAGAGCATATGGCCGGTATCCATGGTAAAGGTGAGCCGATCGGATCCCACAGCGTCGAGAAGCCGCCGAGCATCCACCAAATCTTACCCAACTCGATACAGGAAAGGGCCTGTCTCAAAGCTCAACACGGCATCCCGTTCCTCTGCCCACGCGCATAAATCCTTAATGAAACCGACTGCATTGTCCCACGTCCGTGTGCGCGGCACTCCTACCTCGTAATTCCCTTGGTTGAAAAGCATGAGGCGAAATCCTAGTTGAAGGCCGTACTCAAGGGTCCGGATCAATGTAGCCCTATGATTCTCCATCGCATTAAGATCATTTGAGGCGCAGTTTCCAGGCACCACCGCAAGAAACTGTGCTGGTTTTAATGCGCCGACTTTTAAAGCAGCATTCAAACGCTCCGCATAGGAATCAGACCAAAAAGAAGGGGCTGCATCGTATCGGGTAAGAATATCGACATGGGGAATGCCAAATGCGGAAATACGCTCAAGAGCCTCCCATTGAGGAAGCCCGGCGTACGAGAACAAAGCACTAACGATACCCAATTTCATGTTTGAAAATATTCCCTAAGCGAAACGGAGATTCCCCCAAGCCGAACAGCACCACCTTAAAGATGCACCTTTATTATATAGCCCCGATATCTCAAGGTAACATATTGGCCGGAATTATACGGCAATCGCCGTCTATTGCTAATTTCCGCACCATCGGCCTACGATTCAGCCGTCATTCTCGAATGGAGTCCGTCAAGTTTAGCAGAAACCGCCATGTGAGACCCCCCCATGGCCCTCTGGTCAGACGCTGAAGGGTGTCTTAGATGAGCGATCTATTTTCTTCTGGGTAACGGATTCTGTACCAAAAGTCCTCACATTCGCCTGGGACCGGTTTGGTGGGAGAAGATCAGAGAGGCACTTCAGAGAATAAATAAAATCAATCGATCGCGACGCCTGCCTCCCGTGCACGGTCGATCAGGTAATCGCGTCCGATCAACATGTCTTCAATGGTTCCAAACCCGTTCATGTAGTGGCCTTGGAAACCGGCATCTTCCAGGCGCTTAAACATGTTGCCAAAATCGATGGTGCCATCGCCCGGCTGTAAGTGGATTTCGTATTCACCATTGTTGTCGGCAATCCTTACCTCATCGCAGCGCGAAATATCCATTCCGTCGATGAAGCCGTCAATTTTCTCGGGTACGAAATGCGCGTGGTTGATGGTGAACGACCATCGCAGATTGGGGGAATCTATTTGGCTGAAGAAAAAGTAGCATTCCTCAAGATTGTGAGCGAAGTAGTGTACTTCTGCTAGGTCAGGCTCCCAATTGAGATTCTCCAAAAGGAGCACTGTGTCCACCTTCTCCGCATACTCGGAAGCTCTCCTTAACCGATCGAGGCTAGCCCGCATGCGCAGGTCTTTATCCGCTGTAAAATGGTAGCCAGCATGTATGACGATCCACTCGGCGTTTAACTGCTTAGCCAGATCCATATAGGCTCTCAGATACTGATCGGTGGCGTCTCGCACGAAAGGCGAAATCTCTGCAACATTGACGGCGGACAGAGAGTGTAGCCCCAAATGGATGCCATGTTTTTCGCAGGCCTCGCGCACCCCTGCACAACGGGCTTCGTCAAAACTCTCTAAAGCGTTTGGATCAATATCAACTTGCGCATCGATATAGTTGACGCCGTTCTGGGCGGCCCATTTGATGCCGTCTTCTAATGGTAACCGGCGTCCCAGATCTACACCGATTCGATTGCGTAAGCTCATCTTTTCCTCCTGACCTCTCCCCATTTGTTGTACCACTCCCTACGAGATTTCTGGAACTACATCCGTGGGGCTGATCTACCCCAACATTGGGCTCATAGAGCCTTGGGCTGATGCAAGTTGCTTCTCGCGACTGTATCCATTTTTTAGGTGGGTTTATTTCTGGGAGGAGGCATCAGGGCAGCCGAAGCCGGTCCGTTTCCAAGACGGCCTCAACTTCCAGTTCGACCAGTACCTCCGGATGCGCAAAGCGTGAGATACCCAACAGCGAGTGTGTGGGCGGCTCCTCGGTGAAGTATTCCATCCGCACATCCCAATTTTTTAGGTGCGCCTCCACGTCGTTGGTATAGGTCTCCACGCGCACCAGATCGCTGAAGTCCGCGCCCACATACGTCAAGCAGACTTTTACTGCCTCGCACACCTGACGCGTCTGCGCCCGCATGTCGCCTGCCCCGACGAGTTCTCCCGTTGCCGTTACCGCCCGTCCGGCCCAACTTCGGC
>DNYS01000003.1:13372-16109 GCA_003506735.1 Nitrospinota bacterium | reverse complement strand
TTTTGGCTGCCACCATCTCCGAGCATCTGAAATCCTCTCGCTCGGGCGATTTTAGCCAATTATATCATGTGGTTGCATGGATTCCGGCTTCATTTTGCTCTATTCCGCCGCATAATGTGGGTCTATTCAAAATTCTTTCGTGCCGGGGCGAAAACCAGCCGTGAGTAAAAACCCGCCGTGAGCGGAATCCAGCCGCGAAAAGCGGCCTCAAGTCCGGCCCGTCTCATCGAGAGCGGACAAAAGAGCCGCCGCGCTGGCGTGGTCCGAGGCCTCCCGGCCCCGCGAGGCCCAGAGTATCCCTCCCTCCGGGCCAACGATAAACGCGCCCGGAAGACGAAGGCGATCTCCGATGGCGCGCGCCTGGCGGTGGCCTCCGATGAAAGCCCGGAAACCCCGCCACACCGTGCGCAGGCCGATGATCCGCCCGATGCCGCGCCGCTCCAAGCCATAGGCGTCGTATGCCTCCCCCCCGGGGTCGCCCAGGCAGGTGAAGGGGAAATGAAACATTGCACACACCGCCACGCACGAGGCTCCCGGGGCGGGGCTGACGGCCACGACCCGGATGCCGCGCTCCTCGAAATCCGCCTCGTGCCGGCGCAACTGCGCCAGCTGCTCCCGGCAAAAAATTCACCCCAGATGGCGCATGAAGACGAGAACGAGACGGGTGCCCTGCCAAATCTCCGAGAGCCGGACCGGCTGGCCCTTGCCGTTTTCGAGCATCGCGTCCGGCGCGGAATCCCCCGCCGCGACTATCCCCTTCCCCCTCATCGCTTCCTCCCCGAACCCCGTGCATGGGTGCGCACATCATACGGCAAGAGCCCCCGCGCCAAAAGAGCGCCCGCGGCCAAGAGAGCGCCCCGAAGGACTCTCCCCGGCAGCCTCCCACTTGGCAAACCGAAGCGCCGCATGCCACTATCGGGGCGGATTCGTTCCCGCCATCCGGCGCATCGACATCGGACAGCATCCAGGAAATTCAACTTTACCGGGAGGGGAATTAGCCATGCCGCGTTATATCGATATCAGCTGCGAGATCAGGAGCGAGGTTCCCATCCCTCCAGGCGTCCCGCAAAAAGTGAAGCACACCACCGGCTTTCGTGGCCCGGACAAGCACCACTGGCAGGCGACCTGGCTCGAGATGAGCGCCCACACGGGCTCGCACGTGGACAGCACGCTCCACGTGAAAAAGGACGGTCCGGCCATCGGCGAGGTCGATTTCCACCGTTACATGGGCGATGCGGTCATGCTCGACCTCACCAAGATGGGCGAGCCCAACGCCCAGATGACGCGGACGCACTTCGAGGGGATGGAGGAAAAATGCAAGCCCGGCGACATCATCGTCGTCCGGACCGACTGGGGCCATAAAATGTTCGGCACGATGGAATACTACACCGAATCGCCATTCATCGACGTATCCGCCGCCGAATGGCTCGTCGAGCGGAAACCCAAGGCCATCGCCTTTGACTTCTTCGAGGAGTACGACGCCCGGCGGACCGATTTCGACTCGAGCGAGTTCTACGTTCACCACGTCATGCTGGGCGCGGACGTGGTCCTCATCGAGGGGCTCGACAACCTGGACCAAATCGGCCAGGAGCGCTTTTTCATGATGGCGCTGCCCATTAAGATCATGGACGCCGAGGCCTCGCCCGTCCGGGCCATCGCCATCGTCGATTGAGGAAAAAACCGTGGTCTCCCGCCTGATCGAGCACATGCGCGAGCTTTGCGCCCTTCCCGGTCCGCCGGGCCGGGAGGAGGCCGTTCGAGAGCGGATCGCCGAAATCCTCCGGCCCTCGGCCGACGTATTGCGCTCGGACGCCTTCGGGAACCTGATCGCCCGCCACAGCGCCGTGGACACCGTCCCCCACATCCTGATCGAATGCCACATGGACGAGGTGGGCATCGTCGTCCAGGGCGTCGAGCCGGGAGGCGCGGTGCGCTTCGAGAAGGTAGGCCTCGTCGCGGACGCCGCGTTTCCGGGACAGGAAATGGACTTGCTCACCGAGGACGGCGCGCTCCACCGGGGAGTGGTGAACATCCGGGCGGGCCACCTCCAGGCCCTTCACGGGCAGGAACACCCCGGCGTCCGCGAGATGTGGATCGACCTGGGCGAGCTGGACGGAGAGGGGGTCGGCGCCCTAGGCATCGGCCCGGGGACGCAGGGCGTCTTTCACAGCCCCTTTCAGGAGATGCGGGGGGGCGCCTGGAAATCGAAGGCGGTGGACAACCGCGCGGGCTGCTCCCTTTGCATCGAGGCGTTCCTGAATGTGAAATCCCTCTCGAACCGCCTCCGCCTCAGCGCCGCCTTTTGCGCCCAGGAAGAACTCGGCGGCCGGGGAGCGTCGGTTCTCTCGGCCAGCCACACCATCGGCCGGCACGCTCCCAACCTCGCCATCGCGATCGATACCGTCGGCGCCGAGGGCCCCGAAGGCGTGGCCGACGCCCGCGGCGTCCGCCTCGGCGGGGGGCCCGCTCTCAGGCGCTACGATTTTTCGCCCGGAAGCCGTCTCGGACACGTGCCCCCGCGCGAGTTGACCGCTTGGGTGCGCGGCGCCGCGAGGAAAGCGGGAGTGCCGCTCCAGGAGGACGCTTTCGTAGGCACGTTCACCGACGCCGCCACGCTGAGCCGATCCATTCCCGGCGGGCTGGCCACCGTGACCCTGAACCTTCCCCGCCGCAACGCCCACAGCCCCTCCGAAATTTTCTTGGAATCCGACCTCGACGCCATGGCCACCTTGATCGG
>DNYS01000003.1:9442-13169 GCA_003506735.1 Nitrospinota bacterium | reverse complement strand
GCGGTGAGTTTTCACGGGTACTGCCACATCGCCGATCGCTACGCCATCCTCCCCCACGGGGCGAGTTTCGGGGACGGCTACGGTCCGGTCATCATCGCGCGGGAGCCCATGACCAAGGAGGCGCTTTGCGGGGCCGAAATCGCCGTGCCGGGCCTTTTGACGACGGCCTACCTGACGCTCCGCCTCTACCTGGGCGGAGAGGAGCCCCGCCGCCGCGTCGTGCCCTTCGACGCGATCATGGACGAGGTGCGGAACGAAAAGGCCGCCGCCGGCCTGCTCATCCACGAGGGACAGCTCACCTACGAGGAGGAGGGCTTCCACCTCGTCGAGGACCTGGGTGTGTGGTGGCAAAACGAGACGGGCGGGCCGCTCCCCCTGGGGTGCAACGTCATCCGGAAGGACCTGGGCCCGGACGCCATCCGGGAGGTGAGCCGCATCCTGGGCGAGAGCATTGTCTATGCGCTCGAACACAGGGAGGAGGCGCTCGATCACGCCATGGCCTATGCGCGCGATCTTCCGCGCGAGAAGGCCGACACCTTCGTGGGCATGTACGTCAACGGCTGGACGCGCTCCTACGGCGATGCGGGCCGCGAAGCCGTCCGCACCCTCCTCGCCCGCGCGGCGGCCGCGGGCATCGTCCCGGAGGGAGCCGAGCCCGAGTTTTCCGGCTGACCCCCTGTTCCGCCGCCGCCCGGATCGGGTGCCATGTAGGGAAACCGTCGAATTCGAGGAGGGTTGCCATGCGGGGCCTCATTGCGTTGGGTGCGGGAATACTCCTTCTTGCGGCAATCCCGGCGGCCCCCGCGGCGGCGCGGCCATGGTCCTCGTGCCCGCGGGCTTTTTCATCATGGGAAGCGACGCCGGATACCGGGACGAGCGCCCCAGGCGGCGGGTGTACCTGGATGCCTACTACATCGACAAATTCCCGTTGACGATTGAACGATTTCGCCGCTTCGGGCGGCTGAGGGAATCCTTCGGGCCCCTCCTTCGCAAAGACCGCCATCCCGTTGTCGGCATCACCTGGGAGCAGGCAAACAATTATTGCCGCTGGATCGGAAAGCGCCTCCCCACCGAGGCGGAATGGGAAAAGGCCGAGCGGGGAACCGAGGGGCAAACCTACCCGTGGGGGGATAAATGGGATTCCTCGAAGGTGATCTGGAACTGGAACAGCGGCTACGGAACGCATCCGGTGGACCGGAGCTACCTCACGCATGAGAGCCCCTTCGGCGCCGTGGACATGGAGGGAAACGTGTGGGGCTGGACCTCGGACTGGTACGCCAAGAGATTCTACCGGCGCGGGCCGGCGCTCAATCCCCGGGACCCTCTCTCGGGAGCGAAGGGGGGCATCCGGGGATGCTCGTGGCAGAGCGACGACCGCTATGGCTTTCGCTCCTCCTACCGCAGCAGCAAGGACCCCGCCCACTGGAGCCACATCATCGGATTCCGCTGCGCGATGGCGCCGCTGCGCCCTTGATCCGGAACCCGCCGGCACAACCGCCCATCGCCTACCGCCCGGGCCCGGCGGGGCGAAGGCCGCGAGAATTCCATTCGAAAGGAGCTTCCCGATGTTCGAGGGCATTCACCACATCTCCATCGCCGTGGACGACCTGGAGGAGGCGCGCGATTTTTACGCCGGCCTTCTCGAACTAGCCGAAATCGACCGGCCTCCGCTGCCGAATCCCGGCTATTGGTTCCAGGTCGGTGTCTGCCAGCTTCACCTGACGGGGAAATCCAAGGCGGAGAACGGCCACCGCATTCCGGGCACCGGCGCGGGAGAGACCCATTTTGCCCTCATGGGCGGCGACCTCGAAGCCGTGAAGCGCCGGATCGAGTCGGCGGGCATTTCCGTCAAGGACGGCATCAACGCCGCCATCGGCATGCGCCAGCTGTTTTTCCGCGACCCTTCCAACAACCTGGTCGAGGTGTTCGCCCCCCTGGATTCATGAGCGGAATCGCTGGGGCCCATCGCCCAAGGCGATTATATCCCCGGAAAAATCCTGCAGAAGCGGACCGGATTTTTCCGGACGATTGCAAATCGGCCCGCTTCTGCCCGGCCGGCCAATTTTCGGCCCCCGCCCCGAATGTGGTAAATTACCCGCGTTCTTCGAAAAACCTGTTCCACGCCGCGTGCGGCGAATCGCGTTGCGAAAGCGCCGTCTGCGATGGATTCCGCGGTGCCGATCTTGGGGGAGGGGTTCAACCGCTACGTTTCACTTTTTCATTTGAAGGAACGGAAGAGGAATGAAAAAAATACGGGTTGTGGAAGACGTTCGCGTTGGCTGTACTGGCAACCGGGTTCGCCGCCGGTTGCACCGACATGGGCCAGATTTTCCAGTACAAGCATCCGAAAATCGAGGCCCGGAAATAACTCATGCGGTCGAACAGTGCCCTCCTGAAACGCATCAAGATCACCGTCCAGGCCGGAAGCGGGATTGGCCCCATGCGGCAGATCAAATGGGCCGCCCAGGATCTCGCCAAGAACGCCCGGAAAATTCCGGGCGCCTTCAAGCACGAGACGCTGAGTGGCGTCACCAGGGGGACGGAGAAAATTTGGGCGAAATGGGGCGGGTTTGTCAAAAACGCCGCCAACCTGGCCTCATCGGCCGAACTGTTGGCTCTGGCGGCCGACAACCAGGAAATGTCTGGCGTCAAGAACGGCATCAAAACCCTGGGCGCCAACTGCGGAGGGTGCCATAAGGCCTTCCGCGTAAAGAAAAAGCGGCGCAAGAAGATGGCCAAGATGAAAAAGAAGAAATAGCCGGCTTCTTCATTTTCGGCCCGGCAATCGAAAAAGGCTCCCCGGTTCCTTGAGAGGCGGGGAGCCTTATTCGTTGCGGGCTATTCGGTTTCAGGATTTTTTCGAATGGGGCGGTTGGTCATCCCGCCCGGCGAGAGCGCCGAAGCGACTGCGCGCACCGGAGCCTTCGCTTTTCGGATCATTTAACTCTACAATAACTCCAGCGGCGATACCATTTGCCCGACGGCGGATCTCACCCCGGAACAAGGACGGGAGGAGAAAGGGTTGAAAGAAAATTTTTTCACGGAGTCCTTCGAAGACAAATATGAAAAAGAGGCCCGGATCAACGTCGACCTGAGCCGTGCGCTCGAATTTTTGAGCGAGGCGGGCGAATGCCACAAAAACGGCGATATCGACCGCGCCATCGACCTCTATAAAAATTCCATCGCTTTTTGCCCGACGGCGGACGCGCATACCTATCTGGGATGGATGTACAGTGCGCAAGACCGTTTCGAGGAAGCGATCGAGGAATGCCATTTGGCGATCGAGGTCGATCCCGACTTCGGAAACCCCTACAACGACATCGGCTGCTACCTGATGGAACTGAAAGAAATCGACGAGGCGGCCGAGTGGTTCGAGAAAGCCAAGACCGCGCCGCGCTACGAGCCGCGTCATTTCCCTTACATGAACATCGCCCGCATCCATCTGACGCACGCGAGATACGGCCAGGCCTGCGGCGAACTGTATCAGGCCCTCAAGCGGGCGCCCGGGGAGGCATCCCTTCGCACGCAACTCCTGGAGCTGCTCTCCCTGCTCAACTAGGGGCGAAACCCCGGGGGGACGAAGCCCGCTGGCCCGAAGCCCTGCTGGGCCGAAGACTCAGAGAACCGAAGGCCCGCTGGCCCTTGCGCACCGGCAGCCTCTCCCCCTCCAAAAAAACGGCCCCCCAAAAAATGGCCAGCCCGGAATATCCGGGCGGGATCGATTTTT
>DNYS01000003.1:6887-9397 GCA_003506735.1 Nitrospinota bacterium | reverse complement strand
AGCGCCCCAATGCGCCGGGGGGGGTTCTAGTCGCCGATTTTGTCCCGCTTATCCTCTTCCTGCCAGGCGTCCTCGACGTAGATCGTCCGCGCCGCGTCGCGGTTCGGGCAATTCCCGTAGGTGAATATCAGTTCGGCGTCCTCGGTTTCGCTCGGGTTGTAAAGGCCGTGAATCTCGCCCGCCGCCGCATAAATGAAGTTCCCGGCCGGGACGGTGTGCTCTTCTTTTTCCTCTCCCATCCAAACGACGATGGGGCCTCTCACCACATAAAAGGTGGCGTCGCAGACGTGATAGTGGCGCTGGTTCCGCGCCTTGGGAGGAATGATGGTGCGGCCCATGGTGATGGTCTTCGTCCCCACCACATGGCTGTCCACCCCCCAGGCGATAATCAGGGGCGGCTCGTATTTTTTATCCACTCCGATGGCGGTGGAATCCACCACCGCCCAGCGCCTTTTTTCCGTTGCCTTCACGTTCATTCCTTCTCCTTTACTAAATGACCGGCAAACAAACGCAACGACCTGCCGCAAACCGTTCCGGAAGCGGGGTTCCTTGGCGCGTTATGCGGTGCCGAGATACCGGCGGGGCCCGGAAGAGCCGCCGGATGAATCGAATAGATCGAGAATCGATTTGGATGCATTGTTCGACCGGGCGAGCAACGCCACATTCGCCTCGAACTGGACGCGGGTGCGGACAAAATCCACCGTCGCTTGGGCGAAATCCGTATCCCGGACAGCGCTCTCGCTGGCCCGGAGGTTTTCCACTGCCACCTCTTGCGATCGGATGCCCGACTCGAGGTTGTTCGACTGAAACGACCCCACCTCGCTGCGGAAGGTGGACAAATTCTCGATGGCCAAATCGACGGCGGCGAGCGTGTCCCTCGCGCCGCTTTCCGTGCTCAGATCGATGCCCCCGAGGCTCTGTGCGATATCGGAAAGACCGGAGGAATTGACCCCCTCGCCGGTGGTGTCGATGCCGGTGAGGGTCCGCGTGACCGAATCGACCGAAGAGCGCGCTGAGACCTGGTTCGCCGCGCGGGCCGCCGGGTCCGAGGCCCCGGAATTCAGCGCATCGAGCGCCCGGTTCCTGATGGAGCGAAGCTGATCGAACGCCCCGCCGAGCTTGGCGTCCTCGGTCCGAAGCCGATTCACGCTGTTCCGCTTGTTTGAATATCCCGGTCGAGGCCGTCGGCCTGCACCCTGAGGTTCTCGCTGACGATCGACCCGGCCGGATCGTCCGCCGCGCTGTTGATGCGCTTTCCGGTGGAGAGGCGCTGAATGGATTTAGCCAGCGCCTTCGGCTTTGCCTGAAGGGTGCGCGCGGCGGTCAGCGCGGCAATATTTTGATTGATCCGAAGTCCCATTCAAGAACCCCCCTGCCTGATTCCCCGGAAGCGGCCAACCGTCATTTTCAACCCTTTTCATACTTTTTCGGAACCGGCTTTTCGAACCCAACGCCACTCACGGCCCCAGCCCCCTGCCGGGCCGGCCGCCTTCCATCGGGGGTGAATCATATCATTAAACGGCGGGCAGCCTCAAAAAGGATCCAACAATTCCCCGCACCGCCATTTTCGATATTTATAGAATGACGGCCCGCTTGAGGCCCCGGACCGAAAAGCCGGTTATTCGCGGCGAAACCTACTGATTCGCGCCGGGACTATTTTCGATCCCCCCCTGGCAGCCCCCGTTGGAGCGGCATTGAAGGATGATGATTCTTCATTTATATTGCCGCTAAGAGAATTCGAAATTCTGGCTCATGAGACCGCTTCGAGTCTTCGATGAGCCGACCCTTTTAAATTGCCGCAAAAAGTGTCCACCGACACCCCATTCGCCGTCTGCAATGTCAATTCATTCGAAATAAAGCCCGGTTCGTGATAGCCTTTTCTCATAAGGTTCATTTAGACATGGAGAATCCGAAAATGATGGATAAATGGCGGCTCATCCTCATATCGGCAGCGGTTTTTCTTTCGGCCGCTGCCTACTCTCTCGCTTCGGAACACGAGCCTCCATGGGCGAAGGCGAATCGGAGCAAAAATCCCCTCACCGATGTCCGCATTTACAAAGGCCCATCGGGCGCTCCGGTGGCCTTCGCCAGGACCAACATGGCTGGCCAGTTCATCGAGGTGGTCGCCTACGGAACGAACGACCCGAATATGGCCGTGAGCGACAGCCATGCCATCTCCCTGGCGCTTGCGACGGCCCGCGCCATCGCCTACGAGAAACTGGCCGAGCAGGTGGGCCAGGTCCGCGTGAGTTCGACGACATTGGTTCAAAACGAACTGATCCGGGTGAAGGGCCTCAAAATCAAGGTGGATGAGATCATCAAGGGAGCCCGCATCCTCGATGAAAAATATAAAAAGGTGGGTCCGAAAGAGGTCCGCGCGCTGGTCAAGCTCGGCCTTTTGATTTCGGGCGGGCCGAGTAATCTTCTCCGGCCAATGTATGCCCTGATACCGGTCAGGCCGCGCATGGCGACGCCCCCGGCACCCCCGGCAAAGAGCCCCGCGCCCACCC
>DNYS01000003.1:1537-6811 GCA_003506735.1 Nitrospinota bacterium | reverse complement strand
TCCTCCGGCCCAAACCGAGACGCCGGCAGCGGATCCCGCACCGGCAAAGGCCGCCGATCCTCCCCCCGAAACGCCGAGCGCGAAAGCCGCTCCTCCCGAGCAGTATACGAGCCTGATCATCGATGCCTCCGGCATCGGCGCGCGGCCGGCCCTGTTTCCCAGAATCCTCTCGGCGGACGATAAGAAGGTCGTCTATGACCGGAGGATGGTCGAAAAAATGATCTTCCTCCAAAGCCAGAGCATCGTGAAGTACTCGAGTTCGGTGGAAAAGGCGAAGGCATCCTACGCAAGCTTTATCGGCGCATCGCCCCTCATCATCGCCGCCAGCGGGACCGACGGCAGCCTGAAAGCCGATTTGCTGGTCTCCTCCGAGGACTGCGAACAGGTGCTCGCAGCCAATGGCGACACTGGGTTTCTGAAAAAGGCCCGCGTCGTATTAATCCTTAACTAGCGGGGAATGGTTTCGAATCGATGAAGCCTTTTAAATTCATCCCAAACATTCAACCCCTGCTTCGCTTCGGGTTGGCGTTCCTGGCCGCCGGATGGGTGGCGGCGGGAATCGCTCCCGATTCGATGGGCCAGGGTGGGGATGCACTCCGCGAGGCCGATCGCGAGTTCGAGCGGATGGAGCGGACCATCGATGCCGAATTCGAGAACATCGATCGGGAATGGGAGGCGCTGGTCCGCGAACAACGGGAGGAATGGGAACGCCTGCGCCGCGAGATCGAGGCCCTGTGGGATAGCTACGTTCCCTCGAACCGGGTCCGCTGGGTCGATCATTCGGGCTCGAAGGAAGCGCGCAGCCAGGTGGATTTTGAAAAAGGAGAGGTCAAGGTCGAGGCCCTGGCCGAGGCGGGCCAATCTCCGGAGGAAGCCCGGAGGGAGATCCAGCGGAAAATCGGCACCCGGCTAAAGGAAATTCTCCAAAAGGAAAAAGACGAGCCATCCCCCCTTCGGGACCAGCTGAACGATCGGTCGGGAAATTCTGTGACGGCCCAAACCGCCCAAAGGTACGCGGAGCGGCAGGTGTATCCCAGGGTGCGGGTGAGGCCGAGGCCCAGAAGGAGCCGGGACGGCAAACACCGCTACCACGGCTCCGTGACCATTTCCCTCATTCCGCGTCACCTGAAGAAGCGTGCCAGCCGGTATACCGATAGGGTGCGCGCCATGGCCGATCGAAGCGGCGTGGATCCGGCGCGGGTCATGGCCATCATACACACCGAGTCCGCCTTCAATCCCAAGGCCGTATCCCGAATCCCCGCGTACGGGCTGATGCAGCTTGTCCCCCGTTCGGGCGCGCACGATGCCTATCTGCATTTGTACGGGAAAAAAAGAATCCTGCGGGCGTCGTACCTGTACAATCCGGGAAACAACATCCGCCTGGGCACGACGTATTTCATGCTCATCAAGCGGAATTACCTGAGGCGTGTACAAAGAGAGCCCCACAACACCTACCTCGCCATCGCCTCCTACAACTGGGGCATCGGCAACATCCGGCGAAGCATTCTGCGCCGCTACAACATGCAAACGCTCGATGGGGACCAGTTGCTGCAGATCATCGACCGGCGCGCGCCGGACGAGACGCGCAACTATATCAAGCGGATCAACCGAAGAGCACGGCTATACGAGTCCTTTTTCCAGCCGAATTAATCCCAGAATTAAACCCCGAATCCGGCCCCGAATCCGTCCTATCTCGGCGGCGGGGGCAGGTTCGGATCGGACGCCGGCGCGGGCGGCGCCTGCAGGGTAATCTCGAGGAACTTTTGATATTGCGCCTTGTCGATGAGGCCGTTGCCCGCCGCTTCGCATAGCTTGTAGGTGATCACCTCAAGCTCGGAACCCCGGCCCGCCAGCTTGGCGATGCGCTCGTTTTTCCGGGTGATGGATTGACCGGTTTCAACCTTGACGTCCCGGATTGCCTTGAGCACGGACAAGAAGCGCTCCGCCATGCCTTGAGTGGAGCTGCTCGTGGTTTCCTCGGAGGAGGAGCTGCTCGAATCGCTCTCGGACGAGCCCAGGCTCGCGGAAACGTTGGTGGAAAATGTTGTCTCTCTGCGCACGTCCACGCCCGGCTGGGTGCACCGAAACTTACCGAACCGGATAACTCTCCGCTCATCCGACACCTGGCCCCCGCCGCAACCGGCGAGAATGAGTAGCGGAACGGCGGCGAGAAGGGCTTGATATCTCATCTCAGGTTCCTTTCTTTTTCTTGGATTGCGCCTTTTGAAGTCCGAGGCCTTTTTGGTAAAGGCTATGAGCGCGGTCGAGGTCTCCCAGGTCGTAGAGAATCCACCCTTGCCTCAGGTAGGCCCTGGAAAAGGCGGGATCTTTCTGTGTCACCTTGCCGTAGCTGCGGCTCGCTTCGATCCACTGCCTGAGCCCGTATTGCGCCTCGGCAAGGCCGAACAGCAGGGTGGCATCATCCGGATTTTTCTTGACGGCGCCCTCGAAATGCTTGAGCGCCCCCTCGTAGATTTGAACCGCCTTCTGAACGTCCCCCCCCTTCTCGAGCGCCTCGCCCAGGCGCGTATACGCCATCGCCCGGCCCGGCTGGAGTTTTTTCACGCGGCTGAACAGTTCCTTGGCCTTTTCGTATTTTTTTGTGCGGAAATACATTTCGCCCAGCGCGAAAAGAATATCGGGATCGTTCGCGTTCTTCTTGCGTCCCGCTTCGAGGAAATACTGGGCAAGCGAATAATCCTTCGCCTCCACGGCATCCCGGAGGGAGGGCACACGTGCGTACAGCGGCCTCAACTCCGAGTCGAGCAGCCGATCCCCGCTGGCCGGACGCGGCCCGTCCAGCATCGGGGAATTCCCCCCCGCCGCGGGCGCTCCGGCATCGGCCGGCGGCTCGGTTGGAGGAGAACTGGCCGCCGAGGCTTGTTGCCCCGGTATTCCGCCCAGAATCACCAGCCTCAAAAACTCGCGGTAGTCCTTCTTTTCGATAATATTGAGCCCCACAGCCTCGCAGAGCTTGAAGGTCCAGATGTCTATCTCCTCCGCCCGGCCCGTCGCCTTGGCCTCCTTCGCCGCCTTGGCGCCGATATCGAAGCCCCCTCCCACCGTGAGGATCTGGGAGACCTGGAGGTTAATGGCAACTTTTTGTTCCGAGGACAGGTTTTGTCCCGGCTGGGTGCACACCATTTTCCCGATCCGTCTCGTCGGCCGCGGATCCCCGACAGAGGCGCAGGCCGCTATGCCAAAGGACAATAAAACCAACGAAACCGGACGTAAACAGGATCGGCGCAATTCTTCCCCCCCTCTTCCGGATCAATCCCACACGGGTCCAACAGGGTTCTTCGGAAAAGCCTAAATTGATTCGCATGGCACGTCAAACGATACCGGATGGCCCTCCGGCCGAGCGCCCGGATTTCGTCTTCTTCCTCCGTTTCGGCTCCAAACGAGTGATGCATGAAGATGCGCTCTCGGCTACAATTCCAGAATTCACCGGATCCTTTTTATTTCGCGGGGGACGTTCGATGAGCGACGGGGATGGGCTGGTTTGTGCGTATATGCTCGATGGGAAGGGCGGGGGCCGGGAGGTTTCCTGGGCGGAGCTTTACGGCGAGTGGCCGCCCGAGAATTTTATCTGGGTCCATTTTCAGCGCACCGGCGCGAAAGGCCGGCAGTGGATTTTCGAAAAAAGCGGGATCGACCCGGTGATCGCCGACGCCTTGTTCGGCTCCGAGGAGCAATCGACCGAGGAGTGGATCAAGGAGGGCCACCCCCGGTGCCTCTCCTTCCTGGGCGGCATCGCCGTCAACTTGCGCGGTATGAACCTGAACCCGGGCGCCGATCCCTCGGACATGGTCTCTTTGCGCGCCTGGCTCCATCCAGAGATGGCCGTCACCGTCCGCCAGCGCCACATCATGGCCATCGACGACATTAAAAAAAGCATCGCCAACGGCGCCGGGCCCAAAGAGGCGGGAGATTTCATCGCCACCCTCTGCGCGCGGCTCGTGGACAGGATGACCCCGGCCCTGACGAGCCTGCAGGGGCTGGTGGACGAACTGGAGGAGAACGTACTCGCCGACCACTCGGACGAACTCCGGACCCGGCTCGGCTCGCTGCGCCGCGAGGCCATCGCCAACAGCCGCCACATCGTCCCCCAGCGCGACGCCCTGACGACCCTCTCCGAAGAGCACATCGGCTGGCTCGACGAAAGCCACCGGGCCCGCCTGCAGGGAGTGGCCAATCGCATCTCGCGCCACGTGGAG
The DNA here is from genome assembly GCA_003506735.1 of Nitrospinota bacterium. GTDB lineage: Bacteria > UBA8248 > UBA8248 > UBA8248 > UBA8248 > UBA8248. The sequence continues at coordinate 2,594 of DNYS01000003.1, read as the reverse complement.
ACCCTGGGGTTCATCCGCGAGCGCGCCACCGTGATTCAGGACGAAATCACCAACCACATGGCCCAACGCTCGAACCAGACCATGTTCATCCTCTCCGTCGTCGCCGGGATATTTCTGCCGGTCACGTTCATCACCGGCCTCCTCGGGATGAACGTCGGAGGGATGCCGGGCATCGAATCCCCGTGGGCGTTCGGAATCGTCACGGGATTGCTCCTCGCCATCGCCGTGATCGAGGTATGGATATTCCGCAGGTTCAACTGGTTCTGACGCCGGGAGGCGCCGCCCGCACATGGGCCGCCGGCTTGCCCGCCTTCCGGGATATGGATGAGGGCCTTGGGTTGAAATACCCATGTTGAGCTAGAATAAGCCTATTCAAGGAATTTAATGGGAAATGCCGGTTTCACACTTTCTTGCCTTTCCGTCTTTCGCTGGAAAAGAGGGCGTATATCTCGATGCCATCTTCCCGCCAGAGCGGCGGGCGGTTTCGCAGGTGAGAGGCAAGCGGCTCTACGTCCAGCGGAAACCCCGTCGGGACGGGCAGCGATTCGAAATAGACGTGGGTGATCCCCTTCCTTAAAAGCGCTCTTTCCATTTCCGGCCCCCCGAGCCTGCGCAGGAACAGGTTCGTCAACGCCGGGCTTTCGATGGCGACCGCCGGGAGCCATCCCCGGGTTACGGCAAAAAGCTTCTCGGGCCGGTAGAAAGTCATCGGCCTCGCCCCCTCCGGAAGGCGGCCCCTCCATCCGGCCTGAAAGTGCGAGACCGGGCTCATGCGGTACATCCGCTCGCGGAGAGCGGTCGTTTCTCCGGCGGTCCTGAACGCGCGCTTGAGGCGATTGTCCAGATGCGTGGGAACGACGGCGAGGATGAAAAGGGCGATCCATGCCGCCGGCAGCGCGTGGCGGACGGGAAAACCTCCCCCGCCCTCCAATCGCGTCCGAAGACGATCGATGAGGGCGCCCGCGAGACAGGCGGCGCAGGCGGCGGCCAGGGCGGCGATGAACACCGCGAACCGGATGGGAAACGTCTTCGAAATGAGAATGACCGGCCCGGCCGC
>DNYS01000003.1:0-1492 GCA_003506735.1 Nitrospinota bacterium | reverse complement strand
CGGCGCCGAGGGAATAAACAGGCGGGCCATCAGGCGCACCGTTTCCCACCGCCCGCCGGAGAGGAAAAACCGGCGGAAGACCGGGTGATCGTAACTCCCGATATAGGAGGCCAGCATCGGATAAACGGGATTCCCCAGGGCAAGGATATTTTTCGCCAGCAAGGGCGCGAGCACCGCCGCGAAACCGAGGGACATCCATCCGATCAACGCCATCCGCTCCCTGGCGGCGGCGGGCGCGGGCGGAAAGAGCATGATGCCCGCCCCCAGTCCGGCGGCGGCGAGGGCGGCGGTGATCTTCACGCCCGCGGCCGCTCCGAGGAGAACCCCTCCCAGAAGCCCCAGGTTCCGGCGGGCCGCGCCTTCCGCCGGAAAGGCGCGCAGCAGAGTCAATATGGCGGCCAGTTGAAGCGCGGCGGCGGCCAAATCCGATTTGGGCGCCACCAGGAGAAGAGGAAACCGCCGCACATGAAAAACGTCGATGCGCATCCCCGCGAACAAAACGGCGGCGAAAAGGCCCAGGGCCAGCGTCTCCCAGCGGCCGAGGGGAGAGAGCCTGCGGACAATGCAGACGATGGCCAGCGCCGACCCGCCGAGCCCGAGGAGGAGATGAAGAATCTGGGCCAGCGCGAACAGGGAGATGTCCGAGGGAATGAAAAGCGCCAGCGCCGAGAGGAGAAATTCCCAGTAGCCGATGAAGGCGAAAAAGAACGGGCTGTGCGGCGTGAATTCGAGTCCACCCGATTGGGCGTACAGCCGCGCGAAGGCGAGGTTGTAGGCCAGCGCGTCGGGAGATTGCGGAGAGGGGATGAGAGCCTCGAGCAGGGAGCCGAAAAAAAGAAGCGCGAAAAACGCGCCCAGGGCGATGGCCGCCACACGGGCCGGCCCGCCGCTCCCGCCCCCCGGCGCGCCCGCCCCGCGTCCGTATTCTCCCTTAAAAAAAAGGACCGACACCAGGGAGACAACCGCGGCGAACCCCAAAACGCCGAGAGGGTGCAGCGCCCCCGCCGCCGCCATCAGGAAAACCGCCAGGGACACGATCAAAAATCCCGAGCAGGTCGCAAGGAGAACTCTCTCCGGGGGATCGTCCGGCAGCAGATCCGCCACCATGAGCGCCGCCCGCCCGGCCAGGTAGAGGAGGAGGACCACCCCCGCCGCCATGAGCAGGTGAAGGGCATGGAGCGCCCAGAGCCGCCCCTCCGCATCCAGAACCTCCGCGGGATCCAGACGCCAGAGAATCAAAGGCGCCGCGAATAAAACCCATCCCGCGCCGCTCACAAGGCGAGCCGACTTCACTCTTCCAATTCTCCCGTTCGGATAATTCAGGTTTTGATTTCCTCGATGTCCCAAATCCGCAAATGGGCACTCCACTGATTATAGCGAAACAAAGGACCATGATACGAGTTGATTAGCGGGGCGCCTCCGAATCAAATTTGAATTTGGCTTTTGTGAACATACGTCAAAGCGCCGGACCTTTGACCTAGTATCTATCCCA
>DNYS01000219.1:15096-15274 GCA_003506735.1 Nitrospinota bacterium | reverse complement strand
GATCCGGACGAGCTGGGTCAGCAGCTCCTCGCGGTTCATCTCCTGGCCGCGCTCGAGGTGGATATGGAGGTCGTAGTAGTCGGCCGGGGAGCCGAGGCCGTAGATTGAGCTCACGCTAGCGACGATGATGACGTCACGCCGGGTGAGGGCGGAGCGGGTGGCCGAATGGCGCAGGCGG
>DNYS01000219.1:11401-14961 GCA_003506735.1 Nitrospinota bacterium | reverse complement strand
TAGTAGTCGTAGTAGCTGACGAAATACTCGACCGCGTTGTTGGGGAAAAAACTCTTGAACTCGTTGAATAGCTGCGCGGCGAGGGTTTTGTTGTGGGCGATGACGAGGGTGGGCCTCTCGAGGCGGGCGATGAGGTTCGCCATGGTGAAGGTCTTGCCCGAGCCAGTCACGCCGAGGAGGACCTGGTAGCGCTCGCCGCCCTCGAAGCCCCGGACGAGCAAATCGATGGCCTCGGGCTGATCGCCCGTGGGCTGGAACTCGGATATCAACTGAAACTCGCCCATCGGCGCGAAAACCTATCTCTGATAGCGGCGGACACGGCCCGAACAGCGCAATCTATCGAATCGAAGCGGGATAATAAAGGGGCGGGCTCAGGAGGCGGAATAAGGGTCCAGGTATTTTTCCCACCGCATGTGGGGCGAGACCGTCTGGCGCGGGTTCATCCACTCGAAGGGGTAGTAGTGGGGCTTGCGCGCGGGACGGCGCAGGCGCAGCCCGGCCTCCCCGGGCAGGCGGTTTCCCTTGCGGGCGTTGCACCTGCGGCAGCAGCAGACGACGTTCTCCCAGTTCGTCCGGCCTCCCTTGGAGAGGGGAAGAATATGATCGAGCGTCAGGTGATCCCCCGAGCCGCAGTACTGGCAGGCATGTTCGTCCCGGCGGAAGACGTTTTTCTTCGAAAAGGGGACCTCGGCCTTTCGGGGAATCTTGACATAGCGCAGGAGGCGGATGACGGCAGGCAGGCGGAATTCGAGCCTCTCGCTGCGGACCATGAACCCGTCCTCCTCGATGGTCTCCGCCTTTCCGAGAAGCATCATCCGCACCGCCCGGCGCGCGCCGCAGACGTTGATCGGCTCGTAGGTCTGGTTGAGCACAAGCACGCGCACGGATTGGATCATGCCACCTCCCTCGGCCGGACGGAATCTCGGGCAAAACACGGATATTCGGTTGCTGACTGGGAACCCTTTATCGTATTTCAGGGCCTCATTTGTCAACGCAGGCACCGCCCCCCCGCTTCGGAACCGCTTCGGAACCTCTGGCGCGCTTGCGGCGCCCCCCGGGCGGCGGTTATTCTTGGGAATTAATGGGGCCTCCGGCCCATGCCGCCGAGAGGGTGCTCTCTTGATATCGCGCAAACCCAAAAGAGGGAGGCTCTTTTTCGCCCTGGCCTTCGCCGCGGCCGCCCTGGGCGGCGGAGCGGGCGCGGGCTTTTCGGTCCTCTACGATTTTCCCGAGCTCGAATACCTGCGCAACTACCGGCCCAGCACCATCACCCGCATCTACGCCCGCGACGGCCGGCTCATCGCCGAACTCTACCAGGAGCGCCGCACCCCCATCCCCCTGAGCCGCATTCCGGCCCGGGTGCGCCAGGCCTTCCTCGCCATCGAGGACGCCCGCTTCTACAAACATCCCGGCGTCAGCACGCGCGACATCGTCCGCGCCTTCGTGCGCAACCTGCGCGCCCGCCGCCTCGTCCAGGGCGGCTCGACCATCACCCAGCAACTCGCCAAGGTCCTCTTCCTCACCCCCGAGCGCACCCTCAAGCGCAAGATTCGCGAGGCCCTCCTCGCCCTCGAAATCGAGCGCCGCTTCACCAAGGATGAAATCCTCGAGTTCTACCTCAACCAAATCTATCTCGGCTCGGGCGCTTACGGAGTCGAGGCCGCCGCCCGCGGCTATTTCGGGAAAACCACCGGCCAGCTCACCCTCGTCGAGGCCGCCACGATCGCCGGGCTGCCCAAGGCCCCCTCGCGTTTCAACCCGCGCACCCATCCCCAGCGCGCCCGGACGCGCCGCCTCCTCGTCCTTCGCCGGATGCGCGAGGTCGGCTTCATCACCCCCGGCCAGGAGGCCGCCGCCGCCGAGGAGCCCCTGCGCCTCGTCCCGCGCGCCGTCAACGTCCCGCCCGAGCTGGGCTATTTCGTCGAGCGCATCCGCCGCCGCCTGGGCCGCCGCTACGGGGCCGCCCTCTACCGCAGCGGCCTTTCGATCCACACCACCCTGGACATCGACCTCCAGAAGAGCGTCCACAACGCCCTCCTCAAGGGGATCGAGGAGATCAACCGCCGGCGCGGCTTCCTTCCTCTCGGGCGCAAGCGCCGCCGCCGACCGCGCCTGGGCGACCGCTACCAACTCCGCATCGCCGACCTCAAACCCGGAACCGTCCACGGCGCCGTCGGCGGCTACGAGATATCCCTCGACCTGCCGGGGCGCATCGACCAGAGGCTTCTCCGCGAGGGCGACCTCATCCTCGGCCGGGTCATCCAAATCGACCACGCCGGCAAGACCATGCGCCTCGACTGGCAGGACACCGTCCAGGGCGCCGCCGTCGCCTTCAACCCGCGGACCGGGGCCCTCCTCGCCCTCACCGGAGGCACCAACTACCGCCGCTTCCAGTACAACCGCGCCACCCAGGCTAAGCGCTCGCCCGGCTCCGCCTTCAAGCCCGTCATCATGGCCACCGCCCTGTCGATGGGCTACACCCCGGCCCTGATCCTCATGGACTCCCCCTTCGTCCGCCGCATGCCCGGCACCCCCAAGGACTGGAAACCGCGAAACTACACCAACAAATTCTATGGGCCCGTCACCATGCGCCGCGCCCTCGTCAAATCCCTCAATCTGGCCACCATCAAGCTCCTCGACCAGATCAAGCCCGCCTCCGTCGTCGTCTTCGCCCGCCGCCTCGGCATCCGCTCCCCGCTCCAGCCCTACCTCTCCCTGGCCCTGGGCGCGTTCGAAATCTCCCCCTTCGACTTCACCGCCGCCTACATCCCCTTCGCCGCCGACGGCATCCAGGCCCGGCCCTACGCCACCGTCAAGATCACCGACCGGGCCCAGCGCGTCCTCGAGATAAACGTCACCCAGAACCACCGCGCCGTCCCGCCCGAGGTCGCCTTTCAGGTGCGCTCCCTCCTGCGCGGCGTCGTCACCTCCGGCACCGCCCGGCGCGCCCTCAAACTCCCCGGCTTCGCCGCCGGAAAGACCGGCACCACCAACGAATACCGCGACGCCTGGTTCATCGGCTTCACCGACGACCTCATCCTCGGCGTCTGGGTCGGCCGCGACGACAACAAACAGATGGGCTACCGCGCCGCCGGGGGCACCGCCGCCCTCCCCATCTGGGTCAACATCATGAAAACCTGGATGGCCCGCCGCTCCGCGCCCCTGCCCTCCGCCAAACCCTCCGGCGTCGCCCTCGTCCGCATCGACGAGCGCACCGGCCTCCTCCCTTCGCCCGAATGCCCCGGCAAAACCCTCACCGAAGCCTTCGTCCGGGGAACCGAGCCCACCGAAAGGTGCCGGAAACGACGGGCCGGAGAAGAGGTGTTCGGGGGCTGATCTTCCGATGTCATCCCGGACAATCCGGCCTATGTCATCCAGGACCGTGCGGCGGAACGGAACAAAGATAGGCGTGGGTCTTCGTAGTCACATTGGGTCTTCGCAGCCACAATGATATGAACGGCGAAAATCGCCCCTGCCAGGGGACCGCGGATGCCCGGAGATGGCGGCGGCCAAAAAGATGCCCCGCGCTCCGGACGTTCTAGTCCTGCCCCGCCGAGGTA
>DNYS01000219.1:0-11303 GCA_003506735.1 Nitrospinota bacterium | reverse complement strand
CCACCGGATGGCCGTTGCGTTCCACGAGAACCGGGACCCGATCGTATGCCACCCGATGGAGAAGCTCCCCGAATTGCTTTTTTGTGTCCGTCGCGGAGATAATATCCAAATCTCCGAATTTGGCCCGGGATTTTTTGACCTTCCGTCTGGCCATCCCGCACTCCTTCCCAACAGGGCGAATCCGGTTAGCTGTATCCTCCCAAACCCTCGCCCACGAGCCCCTTCCGGCGCCTGTGGGTAATCTACCATAGCGCATGAAGCAGCGGCCCCTAAACCCTCCCTTTCCGCTCATCCCGCTCAAACGCTGATGATCCCCCGCCCTCACCCCGAACTTGAGCGGGTGGCTCGGCCGGCCACAGCCCCACCGGGAATTCCCGGCCGGGAGCGCGAGAATCATCTCCACCGTCCCGGGCGGCTACAGCAGGGAACATCCTTTTGGGCGGCGGGATCGGGATAGCCGTGGATGCTATGACGGGGTCGAACTATCATTACCCGGATGCATTGAAGTTTCCGATGGAACCGATAGATTCAGCGCCTGAATAGGAAAAAAAGCGTTAAGAGACGTCGAGATTTGGAAAAAACAAAAAGAGGAAAAACTGCAAAGAGAAATTGAAGCCATTGGGCAATAGGATAAACTGGCCACAGGCTTGAATTGAAAAAATCCTCCAAGAGGGGGCGGGGGGGGATTATGGCAAAGCGGTTTCTGTTAATCCTTCTGCTCGTGCTCGCCGGGTGCGGCGGCGGGAGCGGCGTCCCGGGGTATACGTCTCAAGAGGTCGCGCAGCTTCCTTCATGGCGGAAACTCATCACCCGGATCGGCGAGTACCGGCCCCATGTGTGCCCGGACTGCGGGGCGAACGACTGGAAGCTCGGCATATTCAAGACCGAAAAGGTGAACGCCTATAACGCGGGGGACGGGGTGTTCTACGTTACCGAGGGCCTGACCCGGCTCCGCTTCGGACTCCAGGACGCGGCCCTGGCGCATGAGGTGGCCCACGAGGTGGCGGGGCACGTCAAGGCGCGCCAGGCGGCTTCGCTGGCGACGACGGCGGCATTCGTGGTGCTGGGGGCGATCATTCCCGGCGCCGGGCTCCTAAACCATGCCGTGAACCCGGTAATCACGAGGGCCTTCAGCCGGGAACAGGAGCTCGAGGCGGACTCGATTGCGATCACGCTGATGCGGCGGGTGCGCGGTAACGATTCGGGAGCGGAGGATCTGGCGGCGCTGATCCGGCTATTCGAGGCGTCGGGATCGAAGGGCGGGGAACTGCTCGACACCCACCCGCACCCCCAGGAGCGGCTGAAAATGATCGCCACGATCCTCTCCGGCGCGGCCCAGCCGCTTCCGATTCCGGCGGACTATACTTCTCCGGCACTGGACGCCGAGCCGGAGAAGGAGGGAGAGGCGGTGGCTCAGTGAAAACGACCCGTATGATGCAGGCGGAGGCCCAGGCCCTGGAGACAGCGGGTTATCATGGGATGGCCGGGGGGGGGCTATCCCCATATGTACCAGCCCTTTAGTAATCGTGAAGCTCCCTCAGCTTCTTTTCAGATCGCTTTTGTTCCAGAAAAGAGTTTGATCACCAAGGCGGAGCCGAAGCAGGGAAAGTAGATAATTCTCACCCTCACCTCACACCCGCACCGACCAATACCGCCCCCCCCCCTCGAGCGCGTTTCCAGACCCTCTCGGCGGTGAATTAGTAATTCGCCATGCACAAGTGGATGTATTGAGGGGGAGGTCCCTTGCGCCATCTCAGGAATCTGACCGTGGCGGAGTGCACATCAAAGGAGCCGCCTCCTCCATTTTCCATTCGTTTTTACCGATTCCCCGGCAGTGAAGCGAATTATTTTTTCTGCCGCCAGGTGTCCGCGCATTCTGCCGAGAGGACACCTGTAACGAGTTCGACCGATTTTCCGGTCAATTTCATGAGCGTTTCCACGGAATACTCGCCGTAATATCTCTGAAGGTCCGCCAGCCGCGCGCCCAGGACTAGCGTTTCGATCCCCGAGATCAAAATTGCCCAACAACACATCGGGCACGGTTCCACGGTGGTGTAGAGGACACCTCCCGAAAGCTCTGATTTTTTTAACTCTGCGCAGGCCTCCCGGATGGCGACGACTTCGGCATGGGCGGTGACATCATGCTGGGAGGTAACCAAATTCCTCCCGCGTCCAACGATCTCACCGTCCAGAATGACGATTGATCCGAGCGGAATATTTCCCTCCTTGAGGCCAATTCGTGCCTCCTCCAGCGCAGCCTCCATGTAACCGATATGGCCAGTCGTCATGAATTCACCTCCCCGCTCAAAAAGACATCGGAAGCACTTTCCCTTTCCACGGATTTCCGTCTTGAGTGGAATGAACTCATGGACTACACCCCGAACAAATTGCCATGTCAAGACTTCCGGATCCTTTTCCACAGCCGTAACTGACCGGGGCGGGGGCGGCTCGGCCGGTGGAGCGGTGCGCCTTAACTCCCTACAACCCTCCCTTTCCGTTCATCCCGCTCAAACGATGATGATGCCCCGCCCTCTCCCTGGCACCCATCCGGGGGGAGAGGGGGGGCGAAGGCCCGGACCCGGGAAGAGAAGGGATCGTTGCGCCCCGACGGAGAAACAGACTATGCCCCGTGAATGAATCGAAGGGTCGTTCCGAGAGGAACGAAGGCCTTTGCTGGTTATGGGCCTCGCACCCGAAACACTCCCCGGGAAGGAAAATGAGACTGGATTTTCCTGGATTAAGAGTGTCGCCGCATAATTCTGAATTTTTATCGTTAATTTTTATTGCGATAGATCTTTTGGCAATATACTTAATAAATATTACTCTTCAATTTATTCCATTCAAAAGTTACCCGGAGAGGCCCGCTTAGATTACCAACTGGCGGGGATGAATCGCATGTCTGTCACCCTAGAAATTCGAGATGGTGATCCTCCCTATTGCTGGAACAGCCCGGATATTTGGGTCGTCCCAGGCAATGATCCGAATGGACCTCAGGGCCAGCCCATCGCGGGTGAGCCGGCCTTTCTTTGGGGGAGAGTCCATAACACGGGAGACCATTCCGCCTCGGGCGCACGTGTAGACTTTTACTGGTCCAACCCGGCAACCGGGGTGTTGCGCAGCAACTCGACCCGAATCGGGTCGGCGTTTGTGGATCTCAATCCGGGAGAGACCAAGGAAGTCCTCTGCATCATTCCCTGGATTCCGGAAATCGTTAACGACGGGCATGAATGCGTGATCGCGGAAGTCATTCATCCGGGAGACCCCCTCCCTTCTCCTTTGCCGGACGAGTTTGACCCGCCCACCTACCACCAGATCGCGCAGAAAAACCTGACCGTACTTGTGATGAAAAAAATGAGAATGATGCCCCTTCAGGTAGCCGCCCCCATCAGAGTGGAACGGGTACTACATGTCGCGACAGAGTGCGGTGGCACCCTGGATAAGCAGACACTGAAGCAGGTGGGGCTTGAGAACTACAGACCGGCCAAGTGCGATTCCCTGAAGGTCGGGCTTACGCTCGAACCCGGATGTGAAGAGCCGGGCAAGGAGGCCTTGGACGAGGAGGTGAAACTATCGCTCAAACCCGGAACTGCGAGAGCCGTGTATCTGAACGTCTGGCCACCGGAACTGAAGCCCAGGACCTATGTTTTGCTTCACGTCATCTCCCGAGATAAGAAAAAAGTCGTGGGCGGCGTCACCTACATTCTGATCAGTGCGGTGGAGGATTAGGACGATGGCTGTTACACCGATGGATATTCGAAGACGCCCGTTTTCGGTAGAACCTTTTACCAACGTCATGTTGCCCGATGGTATTTTCGACACGGCGCTCAAAAAGCAGCAGATTACATGTTTTTACACGAACACCTCGGGCGCGATCCTTCATAGAGTGACGATCTATCTTGAAGGAGTTGGAGACCCGGGTATTTTGCCCGAAGCGCACAGTTATTTCTTCCAGGAAATCAAATCGGGCGCGTCCATCCGAGTGTCGTGGCTTGCCGATTTCGAGAATGGAACGCCGGGGAATAAGCTCGTGAGCTTTATCGCCCTGGCACAGGGAATGTCCCTCGTCAGAACGCCTAAGCATATCTTCGTATCGAAGACCACACGCGATGAGGCGACCGGTGAATATAGCTGCACCGTCGAGGAGGGCCCCCTAAAGATCTCTACTATGGAAGTCATAGGGCCCAGAGACCAATGGTTGCCTTGCAGTGAACGATACAAGGATTGCCGGCCAACAAAAGGTCCGTGGGTACCGGTCAAGATGTCGATGGTTTTCTATCCCAATCCGGCCTACGCCAGCGTTCACGGCGATCTGCTGTTCAGCGATCCCTGGTGGAAGATTCTCGCATGGATTGTAGCGGCCATCGCTGCCATTGTGGCCATCGTTGCGGCGGCCCTTGGCGAAGGGAGGGCAGGCACCGCCGTGAGCGGGACACTCGACGAGACGACCGGCGATATAAATTGCTGTACGCCGGACCCAGGCAGCATACCGGGCGATAACGGATTGACGGTTGCGGGAGTCGCATCCGCGATTGCAACCGGGACCGTGGCTGTCGGCCTTTCCGACGATTCCGATCCCTGGTGGCGCGGTCAGGAGGCAACCCGCCCGCCACCGGCGAATTGACAGTCGCCGAAGCGCTCAATGTTACGTTTGACTATCCCGGCGGCGCTCCCAATGCCAACGAGCCTTACCCGGTTTCCGTCAAGTTGGACTATCAGCGCATTACGACCGGGAACGCGTACCCACATTCCGTTGAAGAAACGCAAAACAACATCCATGTGAACGGCGGTGTGGAGGTTGAGGTACCCTCGTTGCATCATGCCTTCGTGGAACCCTTGGTGATCAAGTCCCGGTTCAAGCGTAACAACGGCAAGCTCTTTGTCGGTGAGGACCTATACGCATTTTCACTGCTGCGATCGCCGGACGACATGTATTTCTTGGTTGATCTTGCTGATGACGGCATTGAGCACGACGAGAAGCCCAACGACGGGACCTACACAGGCTCCATTCACCTAAAGGAGGTTTACCGTATCCTTTTAAAGCACCAATTGAAGCCCGAGGGACTTTGGCGTGTGTACGTCTTCGCACAGGACGTGAATGACGCGACACCGGATATGTCCCCGCAAATTGCCGCCAAGCGGATAGGCGGTTTTATGGTCGCAAGTGGTCTAAAGATCACCTTTGACTCGACTCTGCCTTGCCCACTGCAGGCTCAAGCGGTGGTCACGGTGGTTGTGTAGCGCCCGTACACTCACCCCATCCCTTGCCCCGCTCGAACCCTATTCGGCGGGTGGATATGAACCCCACCTCCCATCCGGGGGGAGAGGGTTCCGTGAAGCTGCCTGAATGTCCGGGATTTTGCGCGGGTTTTCGGGGGGTTCGGGCGTGTCTTGGGGGGCTGTGACCCACACCGAATTTCTGGGGTTTTGCACGCATCTTGGGGGATTTCCGTGAAATTGCCCGCAAATCCGGGGGATTGGGCGGGTATTCGGGGGTTTTGGGGAAATGGCCCGCAAGTCCGGCGGGGGCGTTTCGAAATATTCGCTCTAGGGGGTGCCCGGACGGCGGTCCCAGGCCGGGCTTGGGTCAGGAGGCTGATTCTCCGAAGAGGGCGGCGGTAAAGGCGTTGGCGTCGAAGGGGAGGAGGTCGGCGATGCCTTCTCCGACGCCGATCCAGCGGACGGGGATGCCGCTCTGGTGGACGGCGCCGATGAGGACGCCACCCTTGGCGCTGCCGTCGAGCTTGGTGATGACGAGACCGGTGACGCCGAGGGCGGGGCCGAAGCGGGCGACCTGGGCGAGGGCGTTCTGGCCGGAGGTGGCGTCGAGGACGAGGAGGACTTCGTGGGGCGCGCCGGGGATTTGGCCGGCGGCGACACGGCGGATCTTGACGAGTTCGTCCATGAGGTTTTGCTGGGTGTGGAGGCGGCCGGCGGTGTCGACAAGGAGAACACCGGCGCCGCGGGCGCGGGCGGCGGCGATGGCGTCGAAGACGACGGCTCCCGGGTCGGCGCCCTCTTTGTGGCGAACGATCTGACAACCAGCGCGCTCAGCCCAGACTTCGGCCTGCTCGCCGGCGGCGGCGCGGAAGGTATCGGCGGCGGCGAAAACGACGATCTGGCCTTCGGCTGCGAGGCGGGCGGCGATTTTTCCGGCGGTGGTGGTTTTTCCGGCGCCGTTGACTCCGGCGAGAAGTATGACACGGGGCTCTCCGGGCGGAGGGTCGGCGGGTGCGGCCGGAGGGTCGGCGGCAGGACGCTCGATGAGGTCCAGGAGAATCGACTGGATGCGCTCGGCCGGGGTCTCTCTTTTTCCCTCGCCCCGGCGGAGGCGATCGAGAACGGTTTCGACGGCCCCAGGCCCGATGTCGGCCATGTAGAGAACTTCTTCGATCTCGTCGATGGTTTCCAGATCGAAGCGGGTTCGCCCGACAAGAGCGGATTCGATACGGGCAACGAAGGATTCGCGCGTTTTGGCGAGGCCCCTTCGCAGACGCCCGAAAAAGCCTTTTTCCTTCTCCCCGATCAATTCGGAGGGTTTGTCATTTTCGTTTTTTCCGAATCCAAAACCCAATTTGGATCGCCTCCTGGTGGATTCACCCGATTTTCCGTTTTAATAAAGAACCCCCGCTCCAAGCCGCATGGACCGAGATACGGGGGTTCGTTCAACCGATTCAGGCCAGGCATATTCACCCGGCGTACCAATGCGGTTTATGCCTCCATTTCGGTGGCGACTTCATTCTCCTTGGCGCCATTATCCTCCGCGTCCGGGCGATTCATCTTCACGGAGACGATGATGGAAACGCCCTTTTCGCGCTGGGTGACGCCGTAAAGCCGAGATGCGTAGGACATGGTCCGTTTGTTGTGGGTGATGAGGATGAACTGGCTCCGGGACTCCATCTCTCCAATCACATCCCGGAACCTCCCCACATTCGCATCATCGAGGGTGGCGTCCACCTCATCCAGAAGGCAGAACGGGCTTGGACGGACAGAAAAAACGGAAAAGAGAAGCGCAAGGGCAGTCAGCGCCTTCTCCCCAGACGAAAGGAGCATGATATTTCCAGGGCGCTTGCCCGGGGGGCGAACCTCAATGTCCACCCCCGTCTCTAACGGGTCATTTGGATCCAGAAGATACATGCGTGCTTCACCGCCCTGGAATAAGCGTCCAAATATTTCGGAAAATTTTTGACTCACCTGCTCGAATGCCTCGGTGAAACGTTTTCGCGTCGTTTTGTTTAATTTATCAATGGTCGTATGCAGGTCCTGAATGGAATTTTCGAGGTCTTCCTGCTGCTCGCTCAAGAAAGAATATTCCTGATTGATTTCATCATATTCATGAGCCGCCAGAGGATTGACTTCACCCATTCGGGCCAAGCGTTGTCGGAGCATATCGAGACGATTAACATGCTCCTGATATTCTGGGAGGAATTCCATGTAATCTTGTGCAACCGGAATCAAATCGATACCAAACTCATTGCGTGCGGATTCTATTAGAGCCTCCCGCTGCACACGAATGGTGGTCCGCCGCTCTGCCAAATCGGTGAGGAGTGCCTGAATTTGAGCAGCTTCATCGCGCATATTCGGCAACAACTCGCCTAACTCCTCATCCCGGGCCCGAATCTCCTCCAGGATTCGAGATCGTTCGCCCTGCTCGGTTTCTATTAACAACTTATCTTTTTTGAGGCGTTCAATTTCTTCGCGGCTCTGGGCAATATTCAGGTGCAAGCTTTCGCGTTTATTGACGGAATCTTCTTCTTCCTCACGCCTTCGGGCCACACGGGCTTTATTCTGGTGAATTCCATCGATTACCCGCTGAATCTCGGCACTAACTCCGGTGGCTTTTCCTTGGACCACGGTCAAGAGGACCCGGCGATCAGATGCCTGTTCTTCCATCTGGGCCAGTTTTTCTCCGAAATGTTTTAAATTCTTTTGGGCATCGACGATCCGGGCATCAACCTCCTGAAGCATACCGGAGGTTCTAGCCCCTTCTTTTTCCGCTTCTTGGTGCTCAAGATCGATGCGGTTAACCTCGATTTTCAATTGGGAATGCTGGTGGGAAAGTGCTCGGAATCGATTATCAGAAACTGCCAATTTTTCCTGTGAAGCGCGGAGCTTTCCCTCTATCTCGACACGAGTCAACTCCGTTTGGCGAACAGTTTGTGTCGCCTGGTCCAACGCATCCTGAATGCATTCGAGACTTTCCCGGTAAAACGATTCTCTCTCGCCTAAGTCATCTAGCCGGGTTTCCAATGCCGCTGCCTCAATCCGCATTTCTTCACAGCGGCGCTTTCTTTCCAATAGCCCCGCACGGGGGTCAGCAGCGGAACCGCCCTCGACACAGCCAGATGGGTAGACAACTTCACCTGTCAGAGTCACCCACGTAATCCCTTCGGACCCTTTCTGCCATGCCTCAAATGCAACTCCCAAATCGCGGACAATCCCGATATTGGAAAGAAGTGCTTCCATCAGGGGGCGGTACTCATTCGGGAACTCGACAAGGTCGATCGCCCTTCCTTCAATTCCTCCGGCTGACGGAATGTAATGCGACGAAACTCCTCTTGAATTCACCGGATGAATGATTCCACGGCCTGCCATCCCAGAAGACACCAGTTTTTTGATCGCGACTGCAGCCGATTCGGGATCGGATACAATTACTCCATCGATATTCATGCCAAGCGCCGCTTCGATTGCAATTTCATGGCGCGACTTAACCTTAATTAAATCGGCTAATGCTCCACGAACCTCAACTCCCAGACCTCGGATTTTTTCGACTCCAATTTTATCCTGCGATGAATCTCCCTCGATATTTTCCAACGCCTGAACCGAAGAACGAATTCCAACGAGAGTTTCCTTCGAATCCGTGATCAATTCTTCATATTCCTTCAACGACGACTCTATCTTGTCTTTTTCCGCGATAATCTTTTCGGCCTCTTTTCTCGATGAGGCAACCTTGGCGGACAAATCAGTGAGATTAGCAGTAAACCTTTCTACTTCATTTTGAAGTTCGCCACGGGTGGTCTCTAGTTCAGATAACTCCTGGGCCAATTTGTCGATCGATTCTCGAATTACATCCCGCCTTGAGATAGCAGAAGCAACTCGCTGATGGGTGTTATTGAGTCTTTCGGCCTCACGAGAACACAACTCCCGGCTTTCATTTTCCCTTTTTTCCCATTCAGCCATTTCTGATCGAAGGCCAATTAATTCGTCCGAGATCAACTCGTATTGACCTTTTGCGACCTCCACCTCTTCCGAAAGAGAAACTTCAAGGGCCGTTAACTCGCCCCGTTCCTCCTCAAGATCATGCGCTTCTTTTTGCAACGACTGCATCTCTTCCCGTCGGCGCTCATCTTCACCATCGAGTTCAACGAGACGGCCCGAGAGCATCTCCAAACGATTTTCTAGGCGCTGAAGATACCCCTCCACCTCCACTGCCCTGCGACGGACATCGGCAAGTGCCTCAGACCGCTCTGCCAAATCGACCCGGCATTTTTCGCGATCAGCTTCCCTGGCCGAAAACGCCCCGGCATGAACCTCTTTTCTTTCATTTACGGCGGAATATTCCCGCTCAATTGGTTTCAATTCCCCGTCAAGGCGAAGAAGATCCATTCCCGACATTCGCAATTCGAGCTCTTTAATTTCTTTTTGGTATTCTTTATGGAATGTAGCTTTCCGAGCCTGGCGCCGAAGCAATCTGAGCCGAGACTCCTTTTCACGTATCACGTCGCCCACTCTCAGGAGATTGGCCTGGGCAAGTTCAAGTTTTCTCAACGCCTCATTTCGCCGGTTTTTATATTTCATAATACCGGCGGCTTCTTCTATGAGTATTCGCCGGTCAATCGGCTTGGCGTTGACAAGCCCCTCAATTCGGCCTTGCTCAACTATTGAAAATGTATCCAGCGATACTCCAGTATCCAAAAATAAATCAACGATATCTTTCAGGCGACAAGGATTGCGGTTAATCAGGTACTCACTCTCGCCGGATCTGTACAAACGCCGGGTAACGACAATTTCGCCATAATCCGAAAATTGAGGAGACGAAACGACACCCTTCAAATCGGAAATAGTGAGTGAAACCTCCGCCATACCCAAAGGTTTTCTATCAGCACTTCCGTTAAAAATGACGTCTTCCATCTTTTTGGCCCGAAGGTTTTTCGGACCTTGCTCACCCAATACCCAGCGGATAGCATCACTAACGTTACTTTTTCCGCATCCATTCGGACCCACGATCGCAGTCAAATCGCCACTAAATTCAATGACAGTTTTATCCACGAAGGACTTAAATCCCAACATTTCCAGACGCTTAAATTTCAAAACGGATTCCTCGGCAGGCGACTAGATATCATTGAAATAAAAGGGCGGGGAAGTACTTCAAACTAACAGAATCTCTAATTGAACGCAAAGGATATCTGCCGGTTTCATATCGATTAACCCTTCATTCTCTCTCCCGATTCCCCGACAAGCATTTCAATGGACTCTCGAGCAGCTATCTGTTCCGCCTCTTTTTTACTCCGCCCCTCGCCCTTTCCAAGCACCTTCCCTGAGTGGCGGACTTCAACATTGAATATTTTATCATGTTCTGGACCAGATTCATGAGTAACATGGTAGACAGGCAGGTGGCTGTCTGTCCGCTGGAGTTCTTGCTGAAGTTTACTCTTATAGTCATCCGCTAAAATATCACCCTCTTCAACATCCGAATCTCTCCAGAGCCAATATTCCACAACTTCAGCACATTTTTCATATCCCGCATCCAGGTAAATCGCACCGACAAGTGCCTCAAGTACATCAGCCAAAATAGATGATTTCTGTCGGCCACCGGTCTTCAATTCCCCTTTTCCCAAACGGATATACTTGGACAAATCCATCTCGCGGGCAACATTGGCCAAAGCTCGGCCGCTAACTTTTTCCGATCGGCGGCGGGTCAAAACACCTTCATCTTCCCATTCCAACTCGGCCCATAACCGTTTGGTCACTATCATTTGAAGGACAGAGTCGCCTAAAAATTCAAGCCTTTCGTTATCCGCCTCCGGTGGAATTACCTCCTGGGAATATGAACGATGCGTGAGAGCCTGGATGATTAGCTTTTTATCGAAAAATTTATGGCCGATATATTGTTCCAACTCACTCAACGGGGATGAAATTTTCTCGGCAGCCAGATTAAAGGCATTTTTATTCAATGCCTTGCGTTGAGAATGGTCGGAAGATTCGATTGGAGGAATTTTATGCAGCGTCGGGTTCGGTTTTTTGGGATAGGAGGGTGGCATTCGTCCCTCCAAATCCGAATGAGTTCGTGAGTGCGTAGCGGATAT
>DNYS01000186.1 GCA_003506735.1 Nitrospinota bacterium | reverse complement strand
TCCAAAAGGCTCTGACGACATACAATCTGGAGAGGTTCGATACGCTGAATGAAGCAAAAGTGCTGGTGGAGCGCTGATCATTTTGTGGCCCTCGTGATGGCTTTTTCGGCATGTACTTCCGAACCGTACGGGGCGAAATACGGATCCCCAGCTTGACGAGCAGCTCATTCGCAATCCGTTCCTCGCCCCACAAAGGATTTTCCCGGGCCATCTTGTGAATCAGATTTCTGAGGTTTTCGGGGATTCGAGGACGACCCATCCTCGACTTCCATCTCCAAAATATCCTGAAGCCTTCGCGGTGCCAGCAAATCAAAGTCTTCGGCTGAACAACAGGCAATGTGTCTTTCCAGTCGCAAAGCCTGGATAGGGCTACAAGAGTGAAGCGGCCTGCGGAGTCGATTCGCCTTGGTTTTACACCTCGCTCTTGATACATGGCGAGCTGCTTCCTGAGGAAGAGATTTTCAGCAGCCAGCTTGCCCCGGCTTCGTGTTAGGAGAAAAAGAAGAGAAAAAAGATCGATGACTACCTGAAATAGAGCCTAGGCAATGTCCATGGCAGGGATTTTGCCACGCCAGGTCCCATCAAGCGACCTTCTTAAGCTATTCAATCTAGGTGGGATCCACTTTTTGCGGAGCACAGGTACCCAAAATCCTCTCATTCAGCATGGTACAACTATTGGGGGGAGGTCAGGACCTCTAGATCGAGAAAGGTCTCCTATGGCTAAACCAATTGTGTATATCGTGGGCACGGGAGGCACAATCGCCTCGAAGTATGATCCGAAGACCGGTACAGACGTTCCCGCAGCGACCGCAGAAGAGTTGGTGGCGTCAGTTCCCGATCTGGCCGAGATCGCCGAGGTGCACGTCATCGAACATTCGAACGTCACCAGTGACATCATGGACACCCCCACCGCCTTCGGCCTCCGCGACAAGCTGCAGAAGGTGCTCGCCGATGAGGCGGTCGCGGGCGCTGTGGTCACCCACGGAACGGCTACCCTGGAAGAGACCGCCTACCTCATGGACCTCACGCTGAGCGGTGAGAAGCCTGTCGTGGTCACGGGGGCCATGCGGAATTTAATCTTCAGGGACGCCGACGGTCCCCGGAACATCTTTTACGCTGCCAAGATCGCGACCGATCCGGAAGCTCGCGACCGCGGCGTCTTAGTTTCCCTGGGTGGTGAGATCTATGCTGCCCGCGACGCCATCAAGGTTCACACGCACCGTCCCAATGCCTTCGCATCCCGTGACGGAGGCCCTGTGGGAACAGTCTCGGATGAGAGCGTCGTCTTTTTCTATCGCCCCGAACGCCGACTCCACTTCGAGGTGGATCACGTGAAGGAAAACGTCCAGCTCGTGGTCATGGCCCAAGGTGCGAACGACCTCATCCTACGCGCCTGCATCCGGGAGCGGGTGGACGGAATCGTGGTTGAAGGAGTGGGGGCAGGCAACGTGAACCTCCCCTTCTACCACGCTATCTGTGACGCTTTGGATGAAGGAATCCCCGTCGTCTTGGGAGTCCGAATCTTCTCAGGCGCTCCTCATCGTGCGAAGGCCCATCAGGCTTCCTTCCGCAGCATGCTCGAACGCGGCGCCATATCGGCGGGCTACCTGAGCGGGGTCAAGGCGCGCATTCTGCTTATGGTGGCATTGGCCCATACACAAGATCGGGAAGAGCTCTGGGAGATATTTGAACGGGCGGGAGGACGCTCATAAAATTGAGAAATTTTGGGTTGAAACGGAACGGCTAGTCGCTTGATTTCCCACATTTCCGCACCCTGTCCTATTCAAAAACTGGAGCGGCGAACGAGTACAACTCGAGGAACGGATTCGAAATCCCAAACGGACCGTAGGCGTTGAGTGGGCGCCCGCGACCCGGGGCGGCTCCGCGAGCCTTCGATCGTTGCTCGGCTCGCTTGCCAGTAAAGTTTCTCGGGAAGCTTTGTACTTCCCCTTCGGCAGTCGATCATCGAATGCAAGAACGCTCTATGCCGCTTTGCGATAACAGTGCCTGAGCATTCCGCCGAGCCGTTTACGACAGCATACCTCGTCGGTTCTATCTACTAAACCGCCCCCAGATTCGATCAACCAGTTGCCCAATCCCTGATGATTTCGCTCTCGATGAAAATGGGTCACATAAGAAGTGATCGCTCTTCTCGGTGAGTTCTCGGTGAAGAAGATCATGTGATCGAGACAGGGATCCCGGTCGTAATCGGAACGCGCACACTCTCTGGCTTCCCCCAGCTCAACAAAGGTCATGACGGCTCCTTGCGCAACATGACCGATCGAGGGCCATTCCCTCCGGTTACTTGAGTGGGGTCAAAACGCGCATCCTGCTGATGGTGCGCTGGCCCAAACTTGGGATCGCAAAGAGCTTCGGAAAATTTTTGCGTCCGCAGCAAAATCATTTTAACGTAAGAGCCCGTTCTTGAAACTTCGAAGTAATCAAAAGACGTGAGGTTTTGTCCGAACCCCGGTCAAATGCCCGCATTCGATGGACACTGGCACTGAATTTTTCAAGTGAATATCCAGATGGCACCT
This sequence comes from Nitrospinota bacterium, assembly GCA_003506735.1. GTDB lineage: Bacteria > UBA8248 > UBA8248 > UBA8248 > UBA8248 > UBA8248. Next base: position 638 of record DNYS01000186.1, on the reverse strand, counting down.
TGAAGGCCCGAGCTTTCACGCACTCCCTGAGCGGTTTTCAACCGACTCAATCGATAACATTGATATCCTCCGGACTCACGGAAATATAAAGTGATTGGCCGGCTTCTGGCGAGGGCAGCCTGTTTCCTTGAATCCGTATCTGCTGCTCTCCCGTCTGAAGCCAGAGCTCCAGCACTCCGCCCATGTAGACTACCCTGTCCACCTTGCTGGAGAGCACATTGGTATTTCCCTCCTCAGGCGGCTCTAGGCTCGCATTCCAGTCTTCTGGCCGGATGGAGAGAATGAGGGAATCTCCCTTTGAGCGTCCCTCCGCCTTGCAATGAAGGATTTGGCCGTCAACGCGCACGGGGACGAGCCCATCCTTTCTCGGACGGTCCACGATTTCCCCTTTCAGGAGATTTGAAACTCCGATAAACCCAGCAACAAACCGGTTGGCCGGTCGTTCGTATATATCCTGAGGGGTTCCGATCTGCTCGATGCGACCCTCGTTGAGAACCACGATCATGTCGCTCATCACCATCGCTTCTATCTGATCGTGCGTTACGAACAATGTGGTGATTCCCGCCTGGCGCTGCAATTCCTTAAGTTCGATGCGCATCTCTTCCCGTAGCGCAGCGTCCAGGTTCGAGAGGGGCTCG